>JACPYL010000025.1:371236-742473 GCA_016196065.1 Acidobacteriota bacterium
CGTTCCGGCCACCGACAAAGAAGCAGAGACGATGCTCGCCAAGGGCGATCTGAAATTTCGTTTAAAAGGAAAGCGCCTGAACGGCGACTTCTCGCTGGTCCACATCCGGGGAAAACGGCCCGGCAGCAAGGGGAACGAGTGGCTGTTGATCAAGAAGAAGGATGCTTCCGTAGTGTCCGGATATGACATCGGCGAATTCGACACCTCGGTGTTGACTGGCCGGACCATGAAGGAAATCGCCGGGGATCAAGGTTCACGGGAGTGGACCACTAGTCGTCCGGCCACGCGTGGAAAACTCAAAGCCGCATGGCTGGCGGACGCGGTGGCTCGGGCTGACAAAAAGCGAAGAGCGTTAACCACGGGGAGCACGGAGAACACGGGGAAAGGCGCGCGGAAAGCAAGTATCGCCTCGTCGAAGATTAGCGCCAAGAAGTCCTCCGTGGCCCCCGTGCCCTCCGTGGTTAAGAACGTGCCTGGCGCCGTAGAGAAAGTCATGCCGACGAAGATCCGCCCCATGCTGGCCACGTCAGTCGAAGACGCGTTCGACAACCCAGACTGGCTGTTTGAGATCAAGTGGGACGGCTATCGTGCCGTGGCTTTCATTGAAGGCAGCGGCGTGCGACTGGTTTCCCGCAATCAGAATGATCTCACCGGACAGTTCCCCGAACTCCGCGACCTGCCTAAATCCGTGCACGCCGAGCGTGCCGTCATCGACGGAGAAATCGTCGCCCTCGACGACCAAGGACGTCCTTCCTTCAGCCTGATGCAACAACGAACCGGATTTCAGCCCGGCAAGCCGCGTCGACCGGGCCGCGAAGGGGTTCCGGTTGTGTACTACGCGTTCGATCTGCTCTACCTCGACGGTTACGACTTGCGCCGCGTCGGTCTGGAAAAACGCAAGGAACTACTACAGTCCGTTCTCACCGCAGGCGACATCGTCCGCTTCTCGGATCACTACCCCGAGAAGGGCCGTGACTTATTTGAGGTTGCCGGCAAGAGTGGCCTGGAAGGGATTCTCGCGAAGAAGCGCGCCAGCATCTATCACGAAGAACGTTCACGCGATTGGCTCAAGATCAAGATCACGAAGCGCCAGGAATGCGTCATCGGCGGCTACACCGATCCCGAAGGCAGCCGCGAACACTTCGGAGCGCTCGTTCTCGGACTCTACGATAAGCGCGACAGACTGATTCATGTGGGCCAGGCCGGCACCGGATTCGACCAAAATGCACTCAAAGAGATTTATGGACAGCTGCATCCGCTGGAGACGAAAACCAATCCCTTCTATGGCGAAATTGGCGGATTGAAGAAGGTCCACTTCGTTCGTCCAAAACTGGTTGCCGAGATCAAATTTTCCGAGTGGACCCACGAAACTGTCGAAGGTGGAATGAAACTGCGCGCCCCGGTGTTCATGGGATTGAGGTTCGACAAGGATCCCAAAGAGTGCAACCTGGAGGATGCGGTGCCTATGCGAGGGCAGGAGGTTGTGAGTTCCACCAAGTGACCCCGGATCGCCCGGAACCTGTGATTATTCTTGACACTGTCATCCTGAGCCGTTCGGAGGCGAAGCCGAGGACGAGCGAAGGATCTGCCTTCATTTGGTCCGCCAGGAAAGCAGGTCCTTCGCTTCGCTCAGGATGACAGTTCCGAGGTTGGGCTAAGCACACATGCGAGCGGCTACGAATTGCTTGGCTGCGGCACCACTGCTTTCGGTACTCCGCTCTTGAACCACCAGATCAGTCCCCCGCCAATCACCAGGCAAACTGAAATGAGCTGTGTCCCGGACATAAATCCGCCGAACACTTCCCCTCGGCCAGGATCTCCCCGCAGGAACTCAATGAAGTAGCGCTCGATCCCATACAGGATCATGAAGGCAGCGAACATTTGTCCATCGAACTTTTTGCGTTTCAACATCCACATCAGCAGCACAAAATTGAAAAACTCAGCCGCCGCTTCAATCAGTTGTGTCGGCTCGAGTCGTTCGTTCAACGGAGTTCCTGCCCAGCTATTCGCCAACGGGTTCGTAAAAATGACGCCCCAGAAATGTTCGGTGGGCTTGCCATAACAGCAGCCCGCGGCAAAGCAGCCAAAGCGTCCGAGCACATGTCCGAAGGCAAGGCCGGGGGCAAAACCGTCCATCGTGCGAAGTGCCGGCATGCGATGGCGGCGCATATACCACGCGCCCATCAGGAGCGCCGCGATCAGTCCGCCAGAAAACACTCCTCCGGATTGCAACGTGTTGAGACTGAAAATCTGCCGCCAGTTCCCCGAGTAATTGTCCCACTCGTTCACGATGAGCAAGACTTTGGCGCCGAGAATGCCGGCCAGGACAACCAGGATGCCGAGGTTCCAGGCGTCGTCGCCGTTAAGGCCCTGCTTCTCGGAATTGCGGACGCTGATCCAAAGCCCAATCAGGACGCCGCAAGCGACCAGCAGGCCATAAGTCGGCAAGCTGAAGTTGCCAATGTGGAAGAGTCTAGGTAGCACGTTAGCTTGGATGCTCCATTTTCGGGATTGAGAGAAGTTTAGCAGGAAGCGAGGGGTCAGGTCTTAGGTGGCAGGTATCAGGTGTCAGGAAAACCGACCCAACGTGTGGTGACTGGTATCACTGCAGCGATCGTGCTGCCACTTCACGATGATGCCAGAGGGAAGTCTGATGCCAGAGAACTATCGGGACCTGATCGCATGGCAGAAAGCGAAGGCTCTGGCTTTGGAGATTTATTGCTGTACCAGGAAATTTCCTAAGGATGAGATGTACGGACTGACTTCTCAAATGAGGCGCGCGGCAGTTTCAATCCCGAGCAATATTGCTGAAGGCAAGGGACGCCACTCACCCAAAGAACTAGTGCAGTTTCTCTTTCATGCCCGTGGCTCACTCCTTGAATTGGACACGCAGTTGTCAATCGCGCATGAACTGGACTATGTAGATGAGCCGACCTTTATTCATCTAGACGGGATGATAGATGAAGTAGGCCGCATTTTGAACGGCCTGATCAACCGCTTTCAGGGGCAAATCAAAAGGTTTTCCTAACCCCTGACACCTAAGACCTAACACCTGAACTGAAAAAGCCGACCCGCACCGCCGTCCTGATGGGCCGAGAATGAACCCGCTGGTAAGCGTTGGGAACCCGCCGAGACCCTTTAGGCTTTTCCGCATGGCGGAACGTAGCACACCGGATCCTAGTTCGAGTCGAGTCCCCGTTCATTCTGCATTGGTTCAAAAATCGGTGACCACCAGCACCAACCTAGCAGGCCGGCTTTTCGTCTTTGATGCTAGGAAAGACCGCGACGATGCGCAAGTGGAAAAGCAGAAATAGTTGGCAGGAAGTTTGCAACGTGTTCGCATTCGTCCATGAACCAGAGGTTACGAACGCGTTCATCCAATGCGGCGGGTATCTTGCAAAATTTCGTCAAGCGCGCTTTCGAGCTTGCTGGTGCGCTGCTTCACTTCCGGAGCCGGAGTGTCCAGTTGCCGCTTCAGCAAATGATATTCGTCAGCAATATTTAGGGCAGCCAGCACCGCCAGACGCACCGAATCCACGGTGGCCGTCTGTTCCGAGACGGCGCGCATCTTCGTGTCCACGTATTCCGCGAGTTTCAAAATGTAATCTGCGTCAGACCCGCGCAGGTTGTACACCTGGTCGAAGATTTCGACCCGCACACTGCCGTTCGATGCATTGCTGGTCGGTGGTTGCTTGGTGGCCGTTGCCATGTCACTCCTGATTCGGGGATCGTCCCCCGCCTGCTTCAGCTCGCCGCCGCTTGTTCCTGCGCCAGGTCTTCCATCTGGGTCAGCATCTTTTCCACGCGTCCCCGGATTTCTTCCCGCTCCTTGCGGAGCTTCACCAACTCGCGGCGCATGGATTCGTTTTCTTCCTCGCGCTCTTCGAGTTGCTCGCGAATTCGCTTTACGTCGCGTTCTGCGGCACTCCTGGCTTCCTTGGCAGCCTTGTACAACTCAATGGTGCGATAAACTTTCTCTTCCAGCGCCTGAAAATCTTCAGCAGGAACCTGCGCAGATACCTCTTCCACAACCTTCAGGGTCATGAGCCGCTCACTTTCCAACAACGGTATTCAGCTTTGAGGCGCAGTATAACCCAGTTTGCTGTGGAAGACTTTGCGACTTTTGCACTGGTTGTGCTGGACGTCGACGACTCGCCAACACAACTATCGGAGCCGCGGGCTTCGAGTCACGAGCTTCCAGCGAGCAGCCAAACCTGGTAGCTCGCAGCCCGAAGCTCACAGCTATTCTTGGCGATCTATCTCGAACGCAGCTTCTCCAACCGTTGCGCCGCCGCGTCCAGTGTCTCAGGCTTCTTGCAGAATGCGAAACGTACCTGTTGGGAGCCGTCCTTCGGATGCTTGTAGAAACTCGACCCCGGCACGCATGCGACCCCAATCTCTTTGACCAGGTAGGTCGCGAATTCGACGTCGTTGGGAAAGTTGAATCCGCTGATATCGGTCATCACATAGTAGGCGCCCTGCGGCCGGTAACAGCGGAATCCCGCCTTTTCAAGTGCCGGGATCAGGTGATCTCGGCGCGATCGATACTTCTCCGCCAGTTCCGTGTAGTACGTTTGCGGCAAACCCAACGCCACCGCTCCGGCTTCCTGCAGAGGCGCCGGCGCGCCCACGGTCAGAAAATCGTGTACCTTGCGAATCGCATTCGTGATGTTCGGCGGCGCTACCGCCCAACCGACGCGCCATCCCGTGACCGCGTAGCTCTTCGACAGCCCGTTAATCGTGATCGTTCGGTCGCGCATTCCATCGAGAGAAGCGATCGAAATGTGTTGGGCGCCATCGTAGAGGATGTGTTCGTAAATCTCGTCCGTGATCGCCAGCACGTTGAACTCGACGCACAAATCGCGGATCAGTTCCATTTCCTTCCGGCTGAATACCTTGCCAGTCGGGTTGTTGGGCGTGTTCAGGACGATCGCCTTGGTGTGATGCTGAAACGCCTCCCGCAATTCCTGTTCGTCGAACGTCCATTCCCTGCCCCCATCCTTGGGCGGCCGGAGGCTGACAAAGCGCGGCTTGGCTCCGCTGATGATCGAATCCGGCCCGTAGTTTTCATAAAACGGCTCGAAGACAATGACCTCGTCGCCCTTATTGCAGATCGCCAGCATGGTTGCCACGATCGTTTCGGTCGACCCGCAACAGACAGTGACCTCGCGCTCGGGGTCGACTTCCAGTCCGTGCCGCTCCAGCATCTGCCGGGCAATCGCGTTCCTCAGATTCTTTGCTCCCCATGTAATTGCGTACTGATTGACATCCGCGGCGATCGCGTCCTGCGCGGCCTTCTTCACTTCGGCAGGCGCAGAGAAATCCGGGAACCCCTGCGACAAGTTGATCGCGCCGTACTGGTTTGCCTGGCGCGTCATTTCGCGAATCACGGACTCAGTAAAATGCTCGACCTTTTCCGAGAGAAAGTGCTTGGGATGCGGCGAAACGTGGGTCATGGGAAGTAAGGCTAGCACAGGGACTGCTCAAGTATCCTCACTTGCAGCCGATACCGACACCGACAAGGACTGTCATCCTGAGCGAAGCGAAGGACCTGCTGTCTTCTCCTCCGCCATGAACGGTTATCCTTCGCGTCGCTGTGGAAAGCTATTCTCACTCATAGTGGCGTGCGTTGCACAAGGAAGGCGACTCGGCATAGACTTTTGCGCATGAAGCCGCGCCTGGTCGTGCTGTTTTTCTTGGCGGCTGCCGTCGTACATCTTGCGGCCCAGCCCTCCGAAACTCTGGATAGGACCGCTGGTGTAGCAGAACTAACGAACCTGGCCGCTCCGATCTATCCACCCCTGGCGCGACAAGCCCGCATCACCGGAGATGTGGACGTAACGGTGGTTGTCCGGTCGGACGGAACGGTGGAGTCGGCGCGTCTTCTGAACGGTCACCCGATGCTGGCGGTGGCTGCGCTTGATAGCGCGAAACGGTCCAAGTTTGAGTGCCGAGGGTGCACCGAGGCGGTTACGTCGTATGCGCTGAAATACAAGTTCCAAATAATATCTCGCGGAAGTCCCCGTGATTGCGATAGTTTCAAAGACCAGTCACCAGCGCCTGAATTAGATCCATCGCGACATGAAGTTGTCGTTTCAGGGTTTGCGCAAGAGATTTGCGACCCCGCAGGCACACTATTTAGGGTACGTTCCGGAAAATGCTGGTATTTGTGGCGATGCGGTATTCGCTATGGCGATCCCTAGGCTCTTTGCACCCCGCCCAGCGATTCCAGTGCCTTCGTCACCTGCGCGGCCCACTTCGCAACTTCATCCTCGCGCAGGGTCCGCTCGCCAGACTGGAACTTCGCGCGCAACAGGATGGAGTACTTCCCGGCCCCGACTTTATCTCCACGGAATATTTCCGCCGGAATGAAACTCTGCAACTCGGCAAGGCCCAATCCCGCGATGCTCTGGTGAACCGTCTCGAAGGTCACGCTGTCGTCGAAGACGAACGAAAAATCCCGCTCGACTCCCGGAAAACGCGGCAGGGCTTCGTAACGCACCTGTCGCAGGTCGTGCTGGTAAAGCCGGTCAAGAAAGATTTCTCCAACAAAAACGTCTTGACGGAGTTTGCGCGCCACCGCGACATCCGGATGGAGCTGGCCAAATTCCGCGACTGGCGTGCCATCCATCACCACACGTGCTGAACGGCCAGGATGGTAATAGTCAGCTGTAGTCGTGTCGTAGACCGTGGTCGAGGAGGCGAAGGGCGCGAGTAGATCTTCGATATCACCTTTCAGGTCAAAAAATGTAAGCGGGCGCGCCGCCTGGTGTACGCCACTCTCCAGCGTGCTTCCCGTGGCTCCGATGCAAAGGCGCTTCAACTCGGCAGCCTTCTCGCCTGAGGCTTCGAACGCGTTACCCGCCTCGAACAGCCTGACGTTCTCCGCGCCGCGATTCAGGTTGTAGGCCAGCATGTTGAGCATGCCGGGAAGCATCGAAGTACGCATGACCGAGGCTTCGTCGCTGATCGGGTTGGCCAGCTCCACCGCCACCGCGGGGGAGAACTTGGCGGCATCACCTTTGGAAATGAACGTCAGAGAGATTGTTTCGTTGTATCCCAGCGCCAGCAAGGAAGTGCGCAACCGGGCGTCCTTCGCGGCATCCGGGCGATCGACTACGCCGCCCGTGTAAGCCGGCAGCGTATTGGCAAACTTGTCGTAGCCGTGCAGGCGCGCAACTTCTTCGATCAGATCGATTTCACGCTCCACGTCAAGACGCCAACTCGGGATGTTCACCAGATACGCGTCTTCATGACCGGCGATCAGGACGAATCCGAGACGGGTCAGGATGCGGCTGATTTCGTTGTCGCCAATGTCCTCACCGAGAATTCGCTTCACTTCGCGGCGATCCAGTTCAACCGGCGCCAGATCCAGTTTGCGGGCGATGACGTCGATGATCCCGCCAACCAACTCGCCACCACCCGAGTTGAGGATCAACTCCGCCACGCGGTTGGTCGAAGGAACAGTCGACTCGAAATCCGCTCCGCGTTCGAAACGGTGTGATGCATCGGTGTGAATCCCGTGCCGCTTCGACATGCGGCGCACCGTAACCGGATCCCACCACGCGGACTCAATCAGGATGTTCCGCGTCTTCTCGGTGATCATGGTGTCGTATCCGCCCATGACGCCCGCAAGCGCAACCGGCTTCACTGCATCGGCGACGACCAGGTCTTCAACCGTGAGCTTACGATCAATGCCGTCGAGCGTCTTCAGCACCTCCCCGGCACGAGCTTTGCGGATCACTAGCTTGCGTCCCTCGAGCAGGTCGAGATCGAACACGTGCGTCGGCTTACCACTTTCCCAAAGAACGTAATTCGTGGCGTCGACCGCGTTACTGATGGGACGTTGATCGATCAGCGCAAGACGATCCGCGATCTTTGCCGACGAAGGCTTGACCGTCGCACCACGAATTTCCTGCGCCGTGAAGCGCGGACAAAGTTCTGCTTCCTGGATCTCAATGACGACGTCGGACTTCCCTTTGCTAGCAGGCAGTTTCGGATCGATCGGGCGAAGCGGCAAATCGTACAGCGCCGAAATCTCCCGCGCCACTCCGTAGTGGTTCATCGCGTCGGGACGGTTGGTCGTGATCTCCATCTCGAAGACGGTACTGTCACCTTCGCCGGAAACGCCTTCCACCGCAATTCCCGCGAGAGTGAGTTCGTCTGCAAGTCGACGGTAGTCGATCTTGAAGTCGACGAAGTCGCGGAGCCAATGAGGACTAATTTTCATGATCGAAAAAGATACTGGATCGGCTACTAGCCTCTGGCTCCTAGCTTCTAGCAAGCCGACCGCTTCGGCTTCAGTTCGCTAGTAGCCAGTAGCTAGCAGCTAGTAGCTGATCTATCCAAACTGCTCTAGAAACCTCACGTCACCATTAAAGAACAACTGAATATCGTCAACGCCGTACTTCAAAATCGCAATTCGTTCCACGCCCATGCCAAACGCGAAGCCAGAAATTTTTCCCGGATCGTAATCGACAAACCCGTAGACATTGGGATCCACCATGCCGCAGCCGAGTAGCTCAATCCATCCACTGGCTTTGCAATTGCGGCACGGACCGCCATCACGAACACCTTTGCCGCCGCAGAAAATACAGCTAATCTGCACGTCGGCACTGGGCTCCGTGAACGGGAAGAACGAGGGATAGAATCGCGTCTTCACGCTCGAACCGAACAACGCTTTCATCGCATGATCGAGCGTGCCCTTGAGATCGCAGAACGTAATGTTGGTGTCAACGGCCAGTCCTTCGACCTGATGAAAAATTGGCGAATGTGTCGCGTCGGGCGCATCGTTGCGGTGCACTTTGCCGGGACAAACGACTCGTACCGGCGGCTTCATCTTCTGCATGCTACGGATCTGCACCGGCGAGGTATGCGTCCGCAGCAACAAGCGGTCGCGCTGCGGCTTCGATTCTTGTCCAGCAATAAAGAGCGTGTCCTGCGTGTCACGCGCGGGGTGATTCGGCGGAAAATTCAGCGCTTCGAAATTGTAGTAGTCGGTTTCAATCTCCGGACCTTCTTCGACGGAGTATCCGAGGTTGCGGAAGACGCCGACAATTTCGTTCATCGTCTTGATGACCGGATGCTCCGCACCGAGCGTGCGGCGAATGCCGGGCAGGGTGACATCGACCCGGTCGGCAGCGAGTTTCGCGGAAGAAGCGCCGCCCTGAATACGACTGAGTACCGCTTCAACTGTCGATTCGACCCTGGCTTTAATTTCGTTGACGCGCTGGCCGACATCACGCTTGGCATCTTTCGGCGCAGCTTTCAGCCACAGATCATTCAGTTGGGTGAGCACGCCGTTCTTGCGTGCCATCCAACCATCACGAAAAGTTTTCCAATCGCTTTCAGACCCAACGGCAGCCGACTCCTGTCCCAAAGCAGACAGCAACTCGCGCACTGCAACATCGAGCGCAGTGGCCGAGAAATCAGTCAGTTTGGGGACGGTATAGGGCATGGCTCGTTCGAATGCTTCCCTCTAACTGAAGTTGTCATCCTGAGCGAAGCGAAGGACCCGCTTCCTTCTCGGTAGCCAAGACAGCAGGTCCTTCGCTTCGCTCAGGATGACAGTTTCAAAATAGGGACTAGAGTCTGACGACCAACGACCAGCGACGAGGTCTACGCTGCGTGCGCCTTCTTCGCCTGGTCCGCCAGATGCGCAAAGCCTGCCGCATCATTCACGGCCAACTCCGCAAGGATCTTGCGATCCAGTTCCACGCCGGCTTTCTTGAGTCCGCTGATGAACTGGTTGTAGTTCAGTCCATTCAAACGGGCGGCAGCGCCGATGCGGACGATCCAGATAGAGCGGTACTGCCGCTTTTTCTGTTTGCGTCCGGAGTAGGCAAACTTGAGGGCACGATCAACCGCTTCTTTTGCAGAGCGGTAGAGTTTTGATTTTGTTAGGAAATATCCACTAGCGCGATCAAGAATCTTTTTGCGCTTGGCGCGGCGTTTGGTTCCGCGTTTTACACGAGGCATGAGTGTTCTCCTTTTTTTTACTACGTTAAGGCGGCTGGAGGTAAGGCGACTTCTACCCTAAGGGATTTCTGAAGTCTGACCTCTTCACGCGCCAGGCTGGCTTTTGAATTGCACATGCGCCAGCCACGAACTACCAGTCACGATCGACGATTAAGCGTACGGGATCATCCGCTTTACTTTGAGAAGATCGCCATCGCTTACCAGTACAGCTTTACCAAGGTGACGCTTACGCTTCTTGGATTTCGAACTGAGAATGTGGCGCAAATACGCCTGATGGCGTTTTACCTTTCCAGTCCCAGTCTTCTTGAAGCGCTTGGCAGCGCCCTTGTGTGTTTTTAGTTTCGGCATTGAAATCAGTTCCCAGTTCTCGATTGCCAGTTCTCAGTGCTACCACTTCTGAGAAGACAACCGTTTTTTTTCGCTATCGCACACAATCAGTTTTTGATGGCTGAGTGCTGACGGCTGAAATGCTGTCGTTACGCTGTCTGCGCGCCGCCTTGCGGTGGCGGAGGCGCAATCTTCGGAGGCGCCGGCTTACTTTCTTTTGCTCCTCCGGCGTCCTTCTTCGGCGCCAGGATCAGGTGCAGCGTGTTGCCTTCCTGACGGGGCCGGAATTCCACCAGTCCCTTGTGTTCGACGTCTTTGATCAACCGTTCCAGAATCTGGCGGCCCAGGCTTTGCCGGGTCATTTCGCGTCCGCGGAAGAAGATGGTCGCTTTGACCTTGTCGCCTTCATCCAGGAATCGCAACACATGATTTTTTTTCGTATCGTAGTCGTGATCATCGACGTTGATACGGAACTTCACTTCCTTGACCGTAATCGTCTTTTGTTTCTTCTTGGCTTCGCGTTCGCGTTTTTCGTTCTGATAGAGGAACTTCCCGTAATCCATGATGCGGCAAACCGGAGGTTGCGCAGTGGGGGAAATCTCTACCAGATCCAGGTTCTTCTCGCGAGCCATCTTGAGCGCTTCGAAGGGAGGCATAATGCCAATTTGTTCACCTTCGTCACCAATCACACGCACTTCGCGTGCGCGGATGCGCTCATTCATGCGGATAAAGCGTTTGTCGATACCGTCCTCCGTCGTCCGTTCTGAGCGGAAAGATGCTTAAAAAGTATAACATGCAACGGCGGGGCGGTTTGAGGGAGCATATTCCTCGCCCCAGTCCCCAGCTATTTCTTCTCTTTCGCGGATTTTCAATGCGAGCCGCGTTTAATACCGCTCGCGATCAGAAACACGCGGCCCGAGTGGTAGCCATGTACTCCACTCCATCCCGAAGTAATCAGGAAGGCGCTCATGCCATCACCCTTCACGTCGCCCATGGTGACGGAATCGAAGCCGAAAGTGTCGCCCGGAGTCCGGCAGGTGTAAGTGCGAATCAGATGTCCATCGAGACCCGAGTATAGATAAGCACGCCCCGCGCCGATCGCGGCGCCCGAATACTGCCACGCCCCGACGACGACATCCGCATGACCGTCTCCATCCACATCGCCCGCAACGGATGGGCTTGTGCCGAATCCCTCTCCCGCTGTCTCGCCTGTCAAAGCGAACAGGAGGTGACCATCTTTTCCCGAATGGATATACACGCGGCCAGTCGACGGCCCCTTCGCACTGTTCGCCCAGTCGGACGCGTACACGTCCGGCACACCGTCGCCATCCACATCGCCGAGGATGGACAAGAACATGTGTCCCAAACCGGCCCCCGTCTCATCCGCGTCGATCGTGAATTTGGGAACGGCGGTCAGACCGTCGTACACATAGACGCGCCCCGTCTGCTTCGGCCCGGCAGCCGGCGCTCCTGTCATCAGGAGAATATGTTTCTTGTCGGAATAACCCGCTACGGCGCTGCCAAAATTGTCGTTTGCCCTCTCGCCGCTCAGCGTCAGGAGAATGCTTCCATCCTTGCCCGAGTAAACATATGCCCGGCCAGCCTTATCCCCGGCCGCGCTGTTGTTCGGCGCACCGACGATGATGTCAGCGTATCCATCTCGATTGACGTCCCCGACGCCTTCCACATGCCGTCCGAAATCGTCATTCACGTTTTCCGCTTTGAGCGTTCGGAGCACGCGACCATCGCGTCCCGAATAAATGTTGGCATAACCGCCCCCGGGTCCGCTGGCAACCACATCGGGAATTCCATCTCCATTCGTATCTCCCGCCGCTTCCAGACCGGTTCCAAGCTGGTCGTTTGCGTGGCCGTTTGCTTTCCACAAAAGTTTGCCGGACTTGGTTGAGTACACATAGATACGGCCCGCGCTTGCTCCGCCTGCGCTGTTGGTCGGCGCCGAAGTTACGAAGTCAGGAACGCCGTCACCGTCCACATCGCCTATATTGCGCGCAATCCAACCAAACTGGTCTTGGGCGGCCTCGCCATCCCACTCGTGGAGGATCGTCACTGGCTCCACAAACGGGTCATCGAAATCCTTGTGAGCAGGCAACAGGGCGGCATAACGTGGATCGGTCTTCAGCGCGGCCAATTCCGGAGTGGCGTCCATCTGCGTCATATCCAACTTGCGACTTGCTTTCGCTTTGGACAACCAGTAGAACGCCTGTTCCTTGTCGCCTTTCGATGCGTAAAGTGCAGCGAGTTGAAACATGGGCGTGGGAACCGCAGGCTCAACTTCCATCGCCTTGGTGAGGGCTTCTATGGCACGATCAACATTCTTGAGCCGCTGGTCAGCCAAACCAAGATTTCGCCATGCCCGCCCGTTGCCTGGCTCTTTCTTCGTGACCTCCTCCAAAATCTTCGCGGCCCCGGCAAAGTCGCTTGACTGGATCCGGCCCATGGCAGCGTGCAAAGTCGCTTCGGGCGCAACTGCTTTTTGTTTGGGAGCACAAGAGGCACTGAAAACCAGCAGTGCTAGGGCGAGGCATTGTTTGTTCTTGAATGGCATCGAGATCATCACCTCCCTAGGCTTATCCCAGCGGGAGTCGAAGGCGCTATCAGAAAATTGCGAATCCAGGATTTGCTCGGGCGAGCAGTTCGCACCATGGAAGGCGTCATGCCGAACTCGTGACGGAAGGAATTCGTAAAATGGCTGTGGCTTGCGAAACCTGTGTCGAGGGCTATATCGATCAGTGGCTGCGTGGATTCAAGAACCGCCGCCAACGCCACGCGAAGCCGGAGCCGCAAACGATACTGATGCAGTTTCGTTCCTGTCACCTGCCGGAACAGCCGGCAAACATGATACGGAGACAGGCCTAGTCGGCAGGCGATGCTGGTCAGTGTTACAGGCTCATCCGTATGTTGGCTGAGAATCGTTTCGATATCGTGAACCGTCGCCCGCTGCCGCGCGCTGACCTGCGGTGAAACGAGACTTGCAAGCGGTGCGTAGGTGGAGAGCATTACTTGATCGAGCAGTTCAATCACGGTTTCCTCTACCGCGAGCGGCTCTACGCCTTCTCCCCGCACAACTCTCGTAAACAGATTTCGTTGGAGAAGATACGTGGAAGACTCCGCGCACCCACGCGGAAGCAGAAACGGTCGCTCAGGGCGGTCATCGACTCGACGGTCAAACGTCCGCACTGCGTCTCGCACCACCTTCGCATCAACGCCGAACCAGTCGCAGAGGTCGCCCTCGGGACTGATGGCATTGCGTCCATACTGCTGCCCGGAATTGTAAAAAGTTACGACATTCGGGTTGGCCACGAACGCTGGTTCGTGCTCATGTTGAATTTCCACCGCAGTCCGCGGAAACACGAAACAGAAGTTTCTCGCAGGTCCAGTATCACGGAACGATGGATGCTCCGGATGGCATCGAAAGGCCCCGATCCGGACCAGGCCCGTCTCAAAGACAACTC
The DNA here is from genome assembly GCA_016196065.1 of Acidobacteriota bacterium. NCBI lineage: Bacteria > Pseudomonadati > Acidobacteriota > Acidobacteriota bacterium. Next base: position 385,015 of record JACPYL010000025.1, read on the forward strand.
GATTGAATTGAGGTTGCAACGCAGCCATCGGCCGTCTTTCCGCCACCCGGATTGGGTATCAAAAGCCGCTCGACCTGAATCGCCAGCCTCTGTCAATGCCATAGACGGATGAACTGCGACAACAGGAGCACCGGAGCGTTCGTCGGGACCCAAATTCTTATGCTGCGGAGCGCCGCCGGATTTGTATCGCGAGCAGAATCATGCTCCCGAACGCGATCCCATTCAGGACGATCTTTGCAATCAGATCGATGCGTGGCCATAAACTGCTCCCTAGGAATCCTGCAATCATACAAACCAGCAGCGCACCGAATGAAAGGGCCCACTCATGCATCTCCCCCCAGCCGTCGGCCGATACCCAGCGCCGGAGCAAAAAGAAGGTGAATGCGGCCCAGGCGATGGTGCCGGTGACGGGTATCCATAGAGCCAGGGGCTGCGGAACAAAAATCAACGCCATCAGGATGTACCAGGGGAATGCAAGAAGCATGGTGACCGGCAACACGAGTGCGGGACTGACCGCTTTATGCGAAGCCCCTCCTGCGGGGCGTGGCCCACGCAACGCGTAGCTAGCCAGCGCCATGGCGACGATTGCGAGCAGTCCAATCAGGATCGTCACCATCGGCGGACGGTAATCAGGCATGTGGAATACTTGAATGCGCGCGATCTTGACCCACAGAAACCATGCTATGACGGCTCCGAGAAGAAAGATAACGCTGGCAATGACGATGCCGCGTGTGCGCAGCCACGGCTCATGGCGGCGCTTCGGGAAGATGAGTTCGACAATCTGTACCGGAACCAGCGTAATGAAAACGCTCTCGAATCCAAGCATGAATAGGAAGTAGATCCAGTTCACACCCCAGACGCGTCCATACATCGGAGTTGTGCCCAAGAATGGCAAGGGCGCGAGGGACGTTTGCTGAACGATGAACTCTTCCGCTACCGACAGCGCGAAACCCAGCGGCAGCATAGTGGTCCAATCGCCGTGCCAGCGGCGCACCGCCTCGCGAATGAGCAGCGTGCCGCATCCCCACATCATCACTTCTGGAAGGTAGGCAAACATGTAGCTCAGTCGCGTCGCCCCACTCAGGACTTCGCCTACCAAAGGCGACAGCAGGATCAGGACCACGATGGGAGCGATTCGATTCTTCGGCAGTTCTTCAGTCGAATGCGTAGTGAGGGTCTGGGTGTTCATGGCTGTTCTCCTTTTGCCTGCGTGGACGCTCCTCTTCTTGCGGCTTCGAGGTCGTCAAAAATCTTCTTCAGGTCCCATGTCAATCGCCCGGAACTTAGCTCATCCAGCAGACTACGAACCCATTGCTGTTCGGCTTTGCGCATCGAGAGCAGGTAGTCGCCTTCGAGCAGGTGGAAACGTGGCAGAAAGGTAGCCACCTGTTTCAAAACAGCCTCGCTGGTGGCGATTTCCTGGTCGAGTTGCTGCGCGCGCTTTTCCAGCTGTGCGACCGCATCGCTCGGCGTCAAGTGAATCAGGAAATTGATCGAAGCCATAAACGTCGAAGGCTCCCGCAAAGGAACCGCAACCATTTCTCGAAGCCAGTGAACGAGTTCCTGCTCGCCTTCGGGCGTGATGCGATAGGTCGTGCGTTCGGGCCGCCGCCCATCCCGGCTGATTCCGGCAGCGGTGATCAGGCGGGACTTCAACAAGCGCTTGATCGCGTGGTAAAGGGATCCCTTCTTCAGAACCAGAACTTCGTCCCAGTGCCGTTCCAGGAGTAAACGCTGCATCTCGTAGGGGTGCATCGGACATTCGCGCAGAAAACAGAGCACCGCCAAATCCCAAAGGCCGCGATGTGAGTCGATTTCTTTCATATAGTTCACATGAACTATATCATGAGAACTATATTAAGGAACAAGAATCTTGCACGAGCGTACGAATTCTATGTTCTCTATTTTTTTTAATGAGTTGGAGTGAGCCTAGCGTCCGCCGGTGACGTCCAGAATGGCGCCGGTTGTATAGGAAGCTTCGTCCGATAACAGCCACAGAATGGCGTTGGCCACTTCTTCTGGCTGTCCACCGCGCTTCATCGCCACCATTTTTTTGAGGCGGTCCACGCGTCCGGGTTCTCCGCTGCTGGCATGCAGATCGGTGTAGATGAGCCCAGGGCGGACGGCGTTGACGCGAATCCCTTCTTGGGCCACTTCTTTCGCCAGCCCGATCGTGAGCGTATCAACGGCTCCTTTGCTGGCCGCGTAATCGATGTATTCGCCAGCGGACCCCAGTCTTGCTGCAGCGGACGAAACGTTGACGATGGCCCCGCCCGATCCTCCATGTTGGGTCGACATGCGGCGGACGGCTTCTCGCGAGCACAAGAATGTTCCGATCACATTGGTCGCGAAGATGCGCTGGAGGCGCGCTGCGTCCATCATGTCCAGACGCATCTGCGGCGCGATGGTGGCGGCGTTGTTTACGAGCGCCGAGAGACGGCCTAGCTCGCGGTCAACGGTGTTGAAGAGTCGGATCACGTCTGGTTCTGCACTGATGTCGGCTTGGACGGCGATGGCCCGCCCGTGCTCCTTCTGAATCGCATGCACCACCTCGTCGGCAGTCGATCGTCCCTGCAAATAGTTGACGCAAACAGCGTAACCACGGCGCGCCGCAAGAAGGCACGTGGACGCACCTATCCCTCGACCGCCTCCGGTGACAATCAGAACTTTGGAATGGTTTGCCGTTGGGTCAGGTGCCGCGTCCATTACGCCACAGCGACTTTCGGCGTGCGCAGTTGCCGGTAGAGTCGGAGATAATCGTCCACCATGCGGCGGGCGGTGAAGTGCTCGCGGGCGCGATTGTAGGCTCGGGTGCCGTAAAGCCGCGCCATTTCCGGATCGTGATGTAACTGTGCCAGGGTCTCGGTCAGGCTGTCGGCGTCGTTGCGTTCGAAATACAACGCCGCGTCGCCCCACATTTCGCGATAGACCGGTGTGTCATTCGCGACGATAGCGCAGCGGGAAAAAGCCGCTTCAATTGCGGCCAGGCCCACGGGTTCGTAGCGCGAAGTGGCGGCAAAAATTGTGGCTTTGCTGTAGAGGGTCCGCAACTGCGATTCGGTCTGCGCACCTTTGACCGAAATGTCGTGCTTGCTGGTGGAGACGCGCACATCGGCACGGATCGGCACAGGCGGTGGAGGGACCGTATGGTCCGCGCCCACGATGCAAACCGGCATTCCATGGGAATGGTGAGTGAGGAGCGCAACTTGTTTCCCGGTATCCCAGAGGCGGCCGATCGCCAGGACCGATTCTTCCTTGGTGACAAACGGATTGAAATAGATCGGATTGCGCCCGGGCGCGACAACGTACGACTCGAATTCGTCGCCATAGGCCAGGCGCAGCATTTCTTCCATCCATCGCGAAGTGGTGACAACGGCTTCGGCACGCGCCAGCCCTTGCACAATGGTTTCGCGATACCAGTCAAGCCAACTCGAAGCGGCGGGCTCGCGTCCGTGGACGCTGAGCCACCAGGTGAGGATGTCGCCGTGCGCAATCACCAGACGCGGGGTATCCACTGGCAGGGATCCAAAACTTAGCTGGTTAAGGTGGAGTAAGGTCGGACGCGTGTCTTGAATGATGGAGCAGAGATAGTCTTGTGCGGCGTGGAAATCCTGCTCGCCTTCCTGCATCCAGTCGAGGCGAAATGCGGTGGGATGGTATTCCAGTCCGTGCAGGCCTTGCATCCAACTCGTCTGGTGAGGCAGGGGAATTTCGCCGAAGCTGACCAGCACAACCTGGGCGCCTTGCGTCACCAAGCCCGACACTAATTCGCGAGTGTAGGTCCACACTCCACTGAACGTGTCAGTTGTGACAAGAACGCGCACAGAACCTCCCAAGGAGGTGCGAGGCTGGAAGGTCCTCGCAGTGGGGATAGTTTATTGGCGAGGAGGCCCGGGAGCCAAGCTTTTCTTGCACGAGTTTGTGGTTTTTTGGCCGAAAGCCCCACACAGAAGGCCATTTGGGTCCAAAAGAGTGCCAGGGGCGAGTTATTCCTGCGTGAGACTCCCTTGATCCACCAATAAGCTGTTGGAAATCAGGCTTCGGTCAGAGAGGACTCCAGTTGATCCCGCAGTTTCTTGACCAGTTCGTGAGCGGACTCGATATTCTTGAAGGCAGTCGAGGAGATGCCAGGAGCTCCCATGGCAAGTTCACAACAGAGTAAGAGCGCCGTCACGGTCCCATTGGTTTCTGACTGGAGTGTGTTGACTGCAGCCCGCCGCGCAGACTCTTCCTCACGCTGACGGCGATCTACAGTAGCTCGAACTTCGCGCACCAATCTGGCAACGCCGCTGATCGCAAAATTGAATTGCAGTGGGATCGCCGTTCCCAGGTGGCGCATCACCACTTCCGTGTTATGCGGTTCGGTCTCCAACAAATACTGATCCAGCACAACGGCCAGGTATGACTCGGCACGAAGTAGAGTTGCTGCCTCAACCAGGCTCTTGGCGAGGACGATCTTCTCCTTGGTAGCCTGCTGGAGCGTTGCAAAGGATTCGTCTACTGCAAGATTCGGTGTGACAACGAGGATCATGCCTCTGCTGACAAGCAAGTCGCGGACCAATCATGGACTGTTGAGAATGCGAGGTTTATCGGACCATGTCTGGAGATCTTTCCCAGTTCGGCACGTTTCTGTGGGCTCCGGCTCAGATTGGGGAAAGGCGCGGCGTATCGCGTTGCGGGGCAGCACGTTACGATTCTTGCGATCTACCACGGCGCACAGCAGTGTGCAGACGCGTTCTAGCACGCGGTTCACGCCTGCGCGTACTCCTTGAGCTTTCGATACAGAGTGGTTTTGCCAATCCCGAGCAGTCTGGCGGCCACTATCTTGTCTCCATTCACCTGCGCGAGTGCGTTCAGTATTGTCAACTTCTCCAATTCGGCCATGGGCAGGATTCCTCCATTTCCGGGTGAGGGAACGGCGAGCATTTCGGCGGGGGCGCTGCAGACGCGAGTGGGTAAGTCCCGCAACTGGATCTCGTCGGCACTCGAGAGCGCACAGGCCCGCTCCAGGCAGTTTTCCAGTTCACGGACATTGCCGGGCCAGTCATAGCTCAAGAGGATTTTGAGCGCTTCGTCGGAAATTGTTTTTACGGTGCCCGTGTCGCGACCCACGCGATCGAGCACATGCGCCACCAGCAGCGGGATATCCTGCCGTCGTTCGCGCAACGGTGGAATGCGTAAGGTCAGTACGTTCAGTCGGAAGAAAAGGTCGCGCCGGAAAGTACCCTGCGTGACCGAGATTTCAAGATCGTGATTGGTGGCGGCGAGAATCCGTACGTTGATGGGAATGCGCCGCACGCTGCCGACAGGGCGGATCTCTTTCTCCTGAATTGCCCGCAGCAGTTTTGCTTGCAGATCGACCGTAAGCTCGCCAATCTCGTCGAGGAAGATCGTGCCACCTTCGGCGACCGCCAGCAGTCCGTCTTTGGGATGGGTCGCACCGGTAAAGGCTCCTCGCACGTGGCCAAAAAGTTCGCTTTCAATCAGGGTTGGCACCAGAGATCCGCAGTCAACGGGAATAAATGGCTTGGTTCGATTGGGCCCCGTGAAGTGCAACGACTTGGCAACGAGTTCCTTGCCCGTTCCACTTTCTCCTAAAATCAGCACCGGATGCGTGCTCTGACTGGCCTTGGCAATAATGCGGTACAGCTTTTCCATCTCCGGTGCGCGGCCAATGATGTTGCCAAATCCCTGGCGCGACTTGATGCTTTCGCGCAGCAGGCGATTTTCCGTCTTTAACTTCAGGTGTCCGGCAACACGCTCGAGAAGCAGTCGCAGTTCTTCGAGGCTGAACGGTTTGGTGACGTAGTCATACGCGCCATCTTTCATGGCCTGCACAGCGGACTGGATCGTTCCATGGCCCGTGACCACGATCACCAGCGCTCCAGGACTGTTCTTCCGGATGCTGTGCAGCGCCTCCAGTCCGCTCGATCCAGGCAGTTTCAAGTCGAGCAACACGACGTCGGCTCCACGGGACTCGAGCGCGCGATAAGCCTGCTCGGCAGACTCGGCAGTTTGTGGATCAAAGCCCAACGTCAACGCTACGTCGCGACACGCCTCGCGGACTGCCCGGTCGTCATCCACGATCAGCAGTTGAAGGAAATTTGCGCCCTCGATTTGCGGAGGACGGCTGAGTGCAGGGTTGATGGCTACCATGGCGAGTCTCCCTTGGGGTCAAGAACTTCGCGAATGCGCTTCGGGGGCACACAGCCGGCGATCTGTAAGGAGGTGTCCGGGATGACATCCAATGCCCGGAATGAAACCTGGATGCACGTGCCGTTTCCGAGTTCACTCTCTACATCGATCGTGCCACCTGATTCCGAGACGATGCGCTGCACTGTCGCCAGCCCCAGGCCGGTTCCCTGCCCCGGCGGCTTTGTGGTAAACAAGGGCTCAAAGAGTCGGGCGCGGGTCTGCTCATCCATGCCACATCCGGTGTCTTCCACGAGAAGTGTGACCATGGCTGGGCCGACGTTGACGCCGGGGTTGACCCGAGTCCGAATGGTGATCCGTCCACCGCGTGGCATCGCGTCGCGCGCGTTCAAAACCAGGTTCAACAACACCTGACGCAACTGCCCGGGATCCGCGAGTACCGTCGGCAATTTCGGCGCGAGCACGGTTACAATTTCAATTTGTTCACCGATCAGCCGTCCAAGCAGGTCCTGTGTCGAGGTGACGAGGGCATTGATCGAAATCGGACGGGGCTGGATCACTTGTTTGCGAGCGATCGCCAATAGTTGATGGGTGATTGCAGCACCCTGCTCACCTGCCATGCGAATCTCTTCCACATGTTGCAGGAGAGGAGTGTCGGCCCCGATTCCATCCGACAGCAGATCGCAATAGAGCAGGACTCCGGTCAGAAGATTGTTGAAGTCGTGCGCGATACCCGCGGCCAGCCGGCCCATGACTTCCATCTTTTCCGCTTCCTGCGATTTTTCGGCGGCGCGCCGCTGCTCGCTGGAGTCCTCCAGCAAGGCGACTAGAAATGCAGGATCGCCCGCACCGTCGTGCACGACCGACATCGTCAATCGAGCCCAGAAGTGAGTGCCATCCTTTCGGCGATAGCAACTTTCCTGTTTCAGCGAATCATGCTTACCGGCATGTAATTCCGCGAGAGAGACTTCAGTCTCGTTAGAATCATCGAGTCGGAGTTCGCGAATTGGTAAGCCAGCCAACTCCTCGCGGTTGTAGCCCAGCATTGTCGCAAGAGCGGTATTGCCTTCCATCAGCCGGCCATCGAGCGTACAGGTTGCGATTCCGATCGCAGCCCCTTCGACTAGAGACGTCAATCGCAACTTCGGGTCGTGCGACAACGCATTACTTTGCTTGGCTCCGTTCGATCCGACCGTTGCCTTACCCGCAGCGCTCATCAATGACCCCGATGCCTTTGAGTCTTATTTTGGGAATTCTACGGACTTAGTGGCTCACACTAAGTGCGGGCTATCACGTCAATTTGTGATGATTCCGAGAAGGGGCGCAAGCATCCGCTTGGACGTACTTACTGAAGGGTAATCCTGATGGACCGGAGTAAGTGCGAATCGATCTCCGGGATGGCGGTCTATTGCAATTCCAAGGCTTGCGCGAGCCTGAATGTGAGGCGGCGCTCTGCCGCAAACGATACCTCTTGGCTTTCGGATACGAAGGCGTTCCCGCCCGACGCAATGGAACTGGTCCGATCACGCGCTCCGCCCTTGACGAACAGGCTTGAGGTCTCAATCGGCATCGCCTTTCCATCTACGCTGAGACTGGCTAGTGCGATGCGGAGATACCCTGGATCATGCCTGCTTCCGGAGGCCTTGGCAGCGAGGATGCGCCCGGTCACGGCGGCACCTCGTTCCAACGTGTTCCGTCCAGCGATCGTAATGGGATCCTCTAAGGTGCCCTCGAAGTGGTCGCCGGCATGAACCTGAGCGCTGGAGATAGTCCTGAGCAAGCGGATGGTGATGGCGGTTCCTTCCGGCAAACTGCCGGCGGACTGCGGCAAACCAGTAGTCAATCGCGCAGCGGGCTGTGATTCCAGTTCAAAAGGGACCTTTTGAACGTCATCGGCGCTCTGCCGCCCGTCATCCGGAACGCCGGTTGCCTTGCCGCAGGCCAAAGCGAGACCAATCATGACAACGACCCCTGCGAGTTGGCACGCCTGAAGCGGTTTCATAAAACTCTGTTGCCTACACTTCTGAACGCAAGAGGGTCACCATCAGAGTTATTGAAAACAAGATACTTGAAGATGATGACCCACGTTGAATCGTGTATTTTTTGCCAATCTTCGCAAACTTCTCCGCTCCGGGTGACAACTGAACTCCAACAGAATAAGGGGGAGCGTCTCCGCTCCCCCCTCTTTGCTGAGTGCTGATCTAGTTCGTGCTACCGGCATCCGCGGCCGCGCTGATGTTGCCATCCTCAGGTTGGAGAACGACACCATCAAACGGAGTTGCAGCCACAAAGCGCCCGCCGACTACACTGACTCGGCGCAACGGGAACCCGGTGTCCGGCCCGCGTTTCCAGGAGTGACCGTTGTCATTGCTGACAAAAATCACGCCCGTTGAATCGCTGGTCGCCAGAAGCCGCTTGTGAGCGGCGTCGAAGCTTACCGAGGTGATGTCCTTGCCGGGCAATCCATCAACAACGTGCTCCCAGCTGGCGCCACCATCCGTGCTGCGGTAGATCCCTTCGCGAGCGGCGATCACTACGGCATTGTCGGCGGCAATTGCGCTACCGCGAATGCCAACCATGAACGAAGGCAGCCCAGCCTGTTTCCAGGTCGCGCCGGAATCATTCGAAACCAGAGCCGTGGATCGCGTCGAAGCCACCATGAAAGATCCTTGCGCCCGGATCGAGACGAAGTCTTTTTGTCCCATCACTGGTCCGCCCTTCCAGGTTTTGCCCTGATCGACGCTGGTGTAAATGCCTTCCGAGGTCGCCGCCAGCCAGCGCTGCGAACCCAGTTCCAGATCATTCACACGTGCCTCGAGAACGCCCGACTTCTTCACGATGGTTGTCGTGGCAGCCTTTTTCGACCCCTTCTTGGCGGTCTTAACAGTCTGCTCGGTCACAACGACGTTCATGGGATGCCACTCGCTGCCATTGCGGTCGAGAGAGAACATACCCCGGTTGGTTCCGGTCACGAGCGCGCCGTTCGAAGCCTGCTTCAGGGAAAACACATCGCGTCCGCCGAGGCCCGCGCTGCGCTGCAGCCAGGTGTGTCCGGCATCGCGCGTGTAGAAGACGCCACCGTACTCGCGGTCATTGACCACGCCTACGTAGAACGTGTCCGCTTCTTTCGCATCGGCCAGAAGAGCCGAAACGTAGCGATGAGCGTATCCATGGTTCGAAGAAGACCAGCTCTGCGTGCCGTCGGTGCTGGCCATAACGCCGCTGCGGTCGGTGGCGAGGAGAACGTGATTGGAATCGCGGGGATCAATCGAAACGTCGTTGACGACGACTTCAGGATTGCTCACGCGCTTCCATGTCTTGCCCAGGTCGGTTGTCTTCCACAGACCTTCGGTGGTGCCGGCGTACACAATGTTTTCGTTCGTTGGATCCTGTTTCAGAACGCGCGTGCGGCGCGCCGAAAACGGGATGCCCTGAATCTTCGCAAATAGACCACCCGCGCTCTCGCTCTTGTAGATTCCAGAGCAAGCGCTGGCGAACACGATTGAAGGATTGGAGTGATCGACGATGACCGAGAACACATCGGAATCGTCAATCATGCCTTTCTTGATCTGCTGCCAGTTGGCGCCGCCATCGGCGGTCTTCCAAGCCAGATGCCACGTACCGGCATAGACCGTGTTGGGGTCCTTGGGATCGATCGCAATCGACTCAATGTTTTTGATATCGGCATGGTTCGCGGGAGACATCCGGTCCCAGCTGTCGCCGCCATCTTTGCTGCGGAACACGCCGTCCAGTGCGCCGACAACCATGATCTTGGAATCGCCGTGGAACATTGCCATCGCGCGAATCGACTTGCCGTGCATCGCGGGCAGAGTTTCCCATTTCTTGCCGCCGTCACGAGTGCGGAAGACGTCGCCAATCTGCTGGCTGGAAACACTCCAGGCGGAAACAAATATGTGCTTGGAATTTTGCGGATCGACGGTGATGTGATCGAGAACGTAGTCATCGCCGCCGAGACGGGCTAACCGCGCCCAGTTCTTACCGGCATCCTCGGAAACGAACAGTTGTCCGGTACTGGTGCCGAGCAGAAGGTGGTCCGGATTGTGAGAATCATAAGCCAGGCTACGAGCGTCGCCGCCGTCCGGTCCCATTGCCTGCCAGGATCCAGCGAACAGCGCGGTAGCTACCAGGCTGAAAGCCAAAACAACCAAACTTTTGCGGTAAAGGCCCCAGTTCATAAACGTATGTTTACCCCTGCGAACAGTATTCGCCCGTCCCAGAGACTGACAGGCTACCACGCACACTACAAGGTTACCGAAGAACAGAGACGAAAAAGGGCCGGTGGTTTGTACCCACCGGCCCCGTATGCCCTTCATATTGCTAGAGAAGCTATTCCGCCTTCTTGCCGGCTGCCTTCTTGGCGGCTGGCTTCGGATGGTCGGGAATGGCTTTGATTTTGGATTCGTCCACCGGAGCCGTGCTGCTGGCCTCGGGGAAGGTGGCGCCGGACGGGACGATCCACTGCTCGGAGGTCGTCGTACCCTCGTTGCCAGTGCGAACCTCGATCCGGCTGGGATCGATGTTCTGCTTCGCTTCGCCGCCCGAGATGTAGAACTTCACGTCGGCTGCGCGCTCGCCGGCCAGGTTCTTACGCTTCTCTTTCGGATCGGCGTTGCCGACGACGACCAGCTTGGCTTCCGGATCCTGCTGCAACTTCAGCGCAACATCGTCCAGCATGGCCTTGCAGGTGTTGTCCACGCGCCAGGGCTTCATCTTGTTGGGATACTGGCACTCGTTCAACTTGCTGGCCTGCGGCGGCGGCGGTGGGGGATTCTCCACCGTGACCGAACTCGAGGTCGAAGCCGTCAAACCGCGCGAATCGGTACAGGTCGCATTTACTGTGACCGTGCCCGATGGCGCGCCCGTGGTGTTGAGGGTCGCGGTGTTGCCGCTGCCCGAAATACTGCCGCCACTGGACGTCCATCCACCGACCGTGACAGGAACGCTGTCGGGGCTGGTGCAGGTGCAAGTGATGGTAGAGGGCGAACCGGTCTGGACGCTGGTCGGACTCGCCGAGCAGGAAATTTGCGGCGGGTTCTTTGGCGGTTCCTTTACCGTGAAGTTCGAAGTGCAGCTCGCTTCATTGTTCTTCTTGGCCTTCGGATCGGTCACATGCGCAGTCACTGCGTAGCTGCCGCCCGGGACACCATTCGTGTCGATGTTCGCGCCCGTGTCCTTGCCATCGAGTTTGCCACCGGTGCTAGACCAGGCATAGGTCAGCGGGTGCTTCGGATTGAAGTTGTTGGCGGCCACGGTCGCATGGACCGGTTCTCCGACCATGACTTCGCTGTGGTCAACCGAGCAGGTCGCGGCCACCGGCAATTCCGGAGCGCCACCACCCAGATTGAATACGACGCCCGTGCGCAGGCGCGTTCCGCTAAGGACCGGATGACGAAGGTTCGAATCGGTGATCGGGGCTGCAAAGTTGTGCCGACCGAGAACATAGTCCACTTCTATGAGACGCAGACTCATTAACTTGAAGAGCTTTAAATCAATACCGCCACCCAAAACCGCTCCGAGGTTATTGTCTGCTCCGAGTCCTTTTACGTTGAGACGATTCACACCAAGAAGGGTGTGAGCGAAGATGTTCAGGTTCTCTCCGCGCCAAGTTAACCTCGGCCCGCCGCTGAATGTCGACTCAGTGACATCCCCTCTACGATTCATGCCAGAATCAGCTTCCAAGGCCCAATACTTCGTGAAGTTGTAGGCGACACTACCGCCCCCACCCTTCGGGAGTGACGGGAGAGTGAACGAAACCGGATTAGCAGTTGACTGCGGCACCTCGCCGCCGGGGTTCAACCATTGATAGCCGACAAATATGTCAACTTTTGGCGGCGCCTCGTCTTGCGCGCTCATGAATGATGGGAACATCGCAACCACTACCGCCAGCACAAATGCTACGCAAGCACTTCTGCGGTGAGCCTGGGAACAAAGTGACATAGATTCCTCCGAATCAAATCCACAACGATCATGTGTTAATGAGAGCAGAATGAACAGACCAACGAAACCCGACTGCACAAATGATGTGCCTGCCCTTGGGAACCATGAATTCTACAGCACGATGCCACTTCTCGAAAAGGAAAAGAATTGCATTTGGCGGCGCTTCGGCCACCTTTGCGACGAAAAGCAGGGTTGCATCAGGCTCGGACAAGGCATCTCAAATTGATATTGCCGGGCTTGGAGTCTTCCTTGAACAGCCATGCAGGGGCCGCCCGAATCGACTACATTCTTGAGCTGCGCAGACGATTTCAGGGTGTGCAGGGTTGCGAGGCAACGCTGCAGGGCCAATAATAAGGGTTTGCGCCTATGACACAAGAACGCATACTCATCGTCGAGGACGAAGCCAACGAACGTACCGGCTTGGCCGAACTAGTTTCCAGCTGGGGCTATCGCACCGACACCGCCTGCGACGGCGTCGAAGCGATGGAAAAAGTTGCTGCTTTCTCGCCTTCCATCGTCATCACCGACATCAAGATGCCGCGCATGGACGGTATGGAATTGGTGGAAGAACTCTCCGACCTTTCCCAGTCGATCGCCGTGGTCATGGTGACGGCGCAGAAGACCACCGAGACTGCGTTTCACGCCGGGCGCCTCGGTGTTCAGGACTACATTGAAAAGCCGATCGATTTCCGACGCCTGCGCTCGATCCTCGGAAATATCGGAGAGATTCTCCAAACGCGCACGGAGAACGAAACCCTGCGGCGTTCACTACGCGACAAGGGAGCCTTGGGCCGACTCGTGGGATCTTCTCCGAAGATGCTGGAGATTTTTCATCTCATCGAGATGGTTGCTCCCAGCACCGCGTCCGTACTCATAACCGGAGCCAGCGGCACTGGGAAGGAGTTGGTCGCGCGCACGATTCACGATCTGAGTCCGCGCCGCAACAAGCCGTTCGTCCCGATCAATTGTGCGGCCATCCCGGAAACTCTGATCGAAAGTGAAATCTTTGGCCACGAAAAAGGAGCGTTCACGGGCGCACTCGAACGCCGAACAGGCTGCTTCGAACTTGCCGAAGGTGGAACGTTGTTGCTGGATGAGATCGGCGAGATGCCGGTTGGTACGCAGGCGAAATTGCTGCGCGTGCTCGAAGACCACAAGGTGCGGCGCCTCGGCAGTAAAGCGGAAACCGCGGTGGATGTGCGCGTCCTGGCAGCGACCAACAAAATTCCTGATGATGCCGTTGCAACCGGAGAACTACGCCAGGATCTGTATTACCGGCTGAATGTCTTCAATATCAACATGCCGTCTCTGCGGGAACATAAGGAAGACATCCGCGACCTGGTCAAGTCTTTACTCGCCGAGATGAGCAAGAAACACGAACGCAAAGTGGCCGACGTCAGCGAGGCGGTGCTCAACTTGTTTCAAAGTTACTCGTGGCCGGGGAATGTCCGTGAGTTACGCAACACTCTGGAGCGCGCGGTAATTGTCTGCGAAGGTGGCCTGGTCGAAACCAAGCACTTGCCTCCCGGCTTCGGACAGAGCGTTCGTCCGGCAGTTCACGATCCTGATGCCGTTCACCTGGGTGTGGGGACAACCGTAGAAGAGGCTGAAAAGCAGCTCATCCTCAAAACCCTGCAGGCGACGACAAACAACAAGACGCGGGCCGCTGAAATTCTTGGGATCAGCCTGAAAACTTTGCACAACAAGCTCAAGGAATACGGTCGGGCAACAGATTCGGTGTTGACGGCGGAGGAATAGCGAGAACTGAGTCGTTAGCTCCTTATTGAGATGGCATTCTGAGGATCACTATTCCTTAGCGAACTCACAGTCAGCAACGGCCGAAGAACTCCCATGAGCCGAAAAGCCATTATCGTGTTCGCGATCACGACGCTTATCACGGCGCTGGTGTTCGGATTTTCCTGGGTGTACCTCTCGCAACTGCTTCGGCAACGCCTGTTGTGGGCGGACGAGACGGCCTCGATGCTCACGCGGCAGTTGGAGTACACCGCTTCCAAAGCCGTCCCCGATCTCACCAGCACGCGTGTCGACACCTCGAATCCGAAAGCCGTACGCTCCGCCGTCTCGGACTACCTTCAGAACGACGCGAATCTCAACGATATGCTGGAATCGGTGGTCGGGAATTCTCAGATCATCTACGACGCCGCCATCGTCGATCCCGCAGGCATCGCGATTCTTGACACGAACCCCGCATTGAACGGTAAGCCGATTCCACCCCGCTCGGACCTGATCGTTTTGCGAGATGCCGGCTTTCGCCGCCAGTTGCGTCTGCTCTACAACCTGGGCTCGGTGTACGACGTCAGCATCCCGTTGCAATTGGGCGGACAGCCCTTCGGCAGCGTGCGCGTAGGAGTTGCAACCGTTTTCCTGCGCAACGAACTGACGCCGAGGCTGCAGCAGGCGGCTTTTTTTTGCGTGGTCGCGATTTTTTGTTCGCTAGTGCTCTCCGCGGTTATCTCCAACCTCGCGCTCGGCCCTCTTAAACGAATTGCCGCGAATCTGGATAGCGCCAGCGCGGGCGGTACCGAGATGCTTCCCGCCGACGACTCGCCCGCCGATGAAGTCGGCCTCGTATCCCTGAAGATCGCGCACCTGGGGCGCCAGATCCGTGACACCAACCAGATTTTCTCAGCGCTGAAAGACAACGTTGAACAGGTCATGGCTAATCTTCAAGACGGGCTCATGCTCTTTACACCTGACTCGCGGGTGGTGCTGGTGAGCGCATCTGCCGAGCAGTTCCTGGGCCGTCCCCGGCACGAAATTCTGGGTCGAAGCGCACAAGAAATTTTTTCCGACGGTTCACCTCTCGGCGCGGTTGTGCTGCCAGCCTTCACGGCACGAAGGAACCTTGTGCAATACGAGTTCGATGCCGCCGACAAGCGACGGGTGCAAGTTTCACTCGATTTCATCCAACAGAAAGAAGCTTCGATCGGCGCGCTGCTCATCATGCGGGATCTCGAGTCGGTGCATCGAATCGAAGACGAAATCGAAATTTCGCGCCGCCTTTCCGCCAGTGGGCACAAGACGAAAGAAGTGGCCCACGAAGTCAAGAATCCGATGAATGCGATCGTGCTTCATCTTCAACTTTTGCAGGACAAAATGCAGAGTTCTGATCCTGAGACACGCCGCCACATGGCAGTAATCGGGGACGAGATCCACCGCCTCGATCGGGTTGTACAAACGCTGGTGGATTTCACGCGCCCGCGCGACCTTCGCGAACAGGACGTCGATATGCGGAAGATCCTGGAGGACGTTTCAATTCTCGCTGCTCCCGATGCCGAACGGCAGCGTGCGCTCCTGGTCCGGGAGTTTTCGCACGAACAACTCATCGTGCGGGTGGATTCCGACCTCATGAAGCAAGCAGTACTGAATCTTGTACTAAACGGACTTCAGGCTATGGACCAAGGTGGAACCTTGACGCTCGCGGCCCGGCGCGAAGGCGACATGGTGGTCGCCGAAGTGCGCGACCAGGGCCGCGGAATTCCGCCGGAGTTGCAGGAAAAAGTCTTCCAGCTCTACTTCACGACGAAAAAAGATAAGGGCGGAACTGGGATTGGATTGGCGCAAGCGTCCCAGTATGTGGAATGGCATCACGGGAAGGTAGATTTCGAATCGAAAGTGGGGGTGGGCACGACTTTCCGGCTGCGATTGCCGGCGGTCAACGGAAATCGTATGACCTCGAAGGATGTTACTGCCGCGTCGGAACGAGTGGGATAGGCGTTGCGTCCGGCAGTAGCCAGAATCGCATCTGAACTTCTATATGCCTTGGACCGCCATCCTCGTTATTCTGTTGTTGTCCTCGCCTCCCGGCGCAGGAGTGAGGGGAGACGACTCCTCGCAAGCGGTACCGGCGCAAAGTCAGCAGGCACCTGCAGCCGAACCGACTCCAGCGAGCAGCAGTGATCCGATACCTTCTGAAAAAAAATCTGAGGAAGGTCCACCGGCAGCGAAGAAAAATGAATCAGTTCCGCAAAAAGCGATGCCCACTCCGGCTGCCAGTGGCGTGCGGAAACGTCGTGGACGAATCAAGAAATCGCCCCCGCCCAGCACGGAAAGCGAGCCCCGAAAGATCGTCGTCCACCAGGGTGGAACCACAGAACCCGGCGCGCAGATTCTGCCAGGGATGACTCCCGAGGAAGCGGCCAGGCAGCGGGAGAGCACCGAGCAGTTTCTTGCTGCCGCTGAAACTTCTCTGCAACAACTAGCCTACCGGCCGATCGACAAGAATAAGCAGGACACGGTCGTCCAGATTCGCCAATACATGGACGCCTCCCGTGCAGCGCTCAAAGACAGCGACCCTCAACGAGCCCACACCCTGGCGCAGAAAGCCTATTTGTTGTCGGATGACCTCGTGAAGCGCTAAACGTAGCGCCGCCACTTCCCTATTTCGGCTTGGTGGTGCGCAAGCCGTTCACTTTTTCCAGCAGATCGCGAGATGGACCCTGCAGTGGGCCCGGAATCTTCACTGCTTCTTCGAGAACCGCTCGCGCCTCGGCCGCTTTGTTGGTTTTTCCGTAGGCATATCCCAGGCGATAGAGGGCGGTCGCATACGAGCCCTCCTCCTGACCTTTCAGTAGCGCAGCGGCTGCCTTGAGTTCCACGATTGCGGCCGGCACCTTCTCCTGCCGGACATAAGCCCAACCCAGGCTGGAATGGGCGGACCCTGCTGAAATCTTGCGCGTTTTGTCGGCGTCGGAAGCATCGGCTTTCGACAGTTCAATCACTTTTTGCGAATATGTAATCGCTTTTGCCCAGCCCGCTGGACGAGTGTCTTCCACATAGGCATTCGCCAGCAAGAGCATGGTGGGCACGCTGTTCGGATTCGCCGCCAACGCTTTTTCTCCGTAGGCGAACATGCGCGACGAATCGTTCAGTTGTCCGAACGTGAACATCGCATACTGAGTCACAGGCTCGTCGAAGCGTCCCGCCGGGAACGACGGCGAGAACCGCTCGATGTAGCTCATGCGAGTCTTCGCGTCCTTCTCGTCGGCAATGGTGTTGAAGGCAATTGTCTCGAGGTATTCGTAAGAAGTCTTGTTACTCTGCTTCGCGTCGGCGATACGAGACGCGAACACTTCGTCCGTAAGCCCTTCCGGTTTGGGAGTCTGCTCAACCGAGTTGTATGCTTTTCCGCCCCGCACCGCGTAATCGAACATCTTCGCGCTGGACTTCATTTGCTGCGCGATGTTCACCTGCGAAACCAGAATGTCGAGATTGTTGGGAGCGCTGGCTAACGCTTTGTCTCCATAGCCGAGAGCTTTTTCCAGATTGCCATCGGTCTGGTAGGCCTGGGCCAGTTGCCAGTTGCCATACGCAACCGCAGCGGGATTGCCGGAAAAATTCGCGACAAACTCTTCATACATGGCGAGTTTTTTCGCCGCATCCTGCTCGTTCGAGATCGCGGTGAGTGCCTGATCTTCCGGAGTGCCAGCCGCAATGACAATTTTGTCGAGTTGGGCAAATGCAGAGAGAGATAGGAGCACGACAACGACGGCGGCACGACGCATGGCAGCCTCCGGGAGACTAGAGATTTTGCAGCGCGAATCGTAACGCCGAATGGGTCGCGGCGCAAGGAACGGGATCACGGCTCTTCACGGATTTAAGAGAAAGGTATTCTGCAGGACTACTTCCGCCCCTCGCGCTTCTGCGCAACGACCAGGCCTCGCGGCGTCCGGAGAAGCACTACGGAAATAAGCCCTTCGCGCTCCAGGTTCAAGGCAGCGTCGCGAACGATCTTCAAATGGGAACTGGCATCGTGCATCAGGATCAACCCGTAAGGATTGATCTGGGGCAAAAACCGGCGGATTTCCTGCTCGCGTATCGGCATGTCACTGTCGCTGAAGAACAGATCGATCGTGCCTTGGACTTTCATTTCGAGGCTGGACTCATTGCGGAGTTCAATCCACTCGGCGAGTCCGGAAGTGGCGATTCGCGATTTGGCGCTCTCGTAAACTTTCGAATCGTATTCGCAGGTGATGATTCGTCCGCGACCGTTGGCTTTCAGTCCTTCCGCGATCCACAACGTGCTGATGCCGCTGAAGGTTCCGGTCTCGACAACCAGTTCCGGCTTGATCGTAGTCACGATGGTCCGAAGGAATTCCAGGACCTCAACTTCCGCGGTCATGGAGTCGTACATGCTCCACCATTCCGGGTGCGGGTTCTCCGGGGTGGCACGGTGATATTCGGGCTGGAGATGATCTCCACGCTCGATTTGCCGCAGGATGCGATGCTCCTGCTTTTCTTTTTTGAAGAGGCGCCTCAGGGAGAGTGTCAAGGTGTCAGGTCTCAGGTGTCAGCAAAACCATCGGCATTGGCGATTATCACACGATCACCGGGTACCCGGAAAGAAACCGCCTTACCCTGACACCTGAGCCCTGACACCTGAATCCTGCTTCCTACCAAACCCGGCAGGCGTTTTCGCGGACCATCGCTTGCCCGGTTTTGCATCCCCACGCCTGTTGAAATTCGGGCATGTTCTGGACCACGCCATTCACACGATATTTTCCAGGAGAGTGTGAATCCGTGTTCACAAGCGTACGCGCCAGTTCCGGACGCCGCTTCTCGCACCATACCCGGCCGAATCCCAGGAAGAATCGCTGTTCCGGAGTGTAGCCATCGATTTTTTCGGCAGCCTTGCCGGACTTGTCGGCCGCAACCATTTCGCGCAGCGCCATCAACGCGATGCGCGCGCCGCCGTTATCAGCTGTATTTTCGCCGAGTGTGAGGCGTCCGTTCAGATGCAGGTCGTCTACCGCGACGAAACTGCTGTATTCGTCGGCCACGCAACTGGCACGCTTTTCAAATTCCTTGCCGTCCTGCTCCGTCCACCAGTCGCGCAGATTTCCCTGCGGATCAAATTTGCGGCCCTGGTCGTCGAAACCGTGAGTAAGTTCATGGCCAATCACGACTCCGATGCCGCCCATGTTCACGGCATCGTCGATGTTGTTGTCAAAAAATGGCGGCTGAAGGATGCCGGCCGGAAAAACAATCTCGTTATACGAACCGCTGTAATACGCATTCACGGTGGGTGGAGTCATCCCCCATTCCTTGCGATCGAGAGGCTTGCCGATCTTCGCGATACGTCGGCGAGCCTCGAATTCGTTGGCGCGCAGAATGTTGCCCATTAGATCGCCGGGTTCGACCTTGAGCGAACTGTAGTCGCGCCAGACGTCGGGATAGCCAATCTTGTTACGGATCGCGTCGAGTTTGACCTTGGCTTGCTTCTTGGTCTCGCCGGTCATCCAAGGCAAGCCCGCAATGTCCTGATCGAGGGATCTTTCAAGCGCATCTACCATTTTCAGCATGCGCTGCTTGCTCTCGGCTCCAAAGGCGACCTCGACATATTTTTGTCCCAGCGCTTCTCCGAGATCGCTGTCGGTTTCGTCGACGCACCGCTTCCAGCGATCCTGAATCTGTTTCTGGCCGCTGAGATACTGCCGCATTTTGAAATTGTTGTCGACCCATTCCTTCGACAACCAGGGTGCCGCACCATTCAACACATGCCAGGTCACGTACGTCTTCAAAGCATCGAGCGATTCCGTCTCCAGCAGGCCGTTCACTTCCTTGAAAAAGTCGGGGTTAACAACATTCAGCTCTGTAAACACGGGCGTCCCGACGGCCGTAAAGTAGCGGGCCAAATAGAAATTCGGAGCCAGGGCCACCGCCTGGTCGCGCGCCATTTTGTGATCGCGATTCTTCGGATCGCGGCGGAGGGTGCGATCCATGGAGGCCTTGGCCAGGCCGGTCTCGATGCGCAGTACCGTCTTCGCCGAATCGCCCGCCTGTGCCGGAGTCTGTCCCGTCAAGGTAAACAGTTGCGTAGCGTACTCGATCATGTGCTGGCGCATCTCCGCCATCTTCTGCTGCTGGTCAGGGGTATCTTTCTCCCCATCCACGTAATATCTGCGATCCGGCAGTGTGAGTCCGCCCTGATCGATGTTGCCCACCACCATGTCCGCGTTGTGCAGGTCGGGGGAAGAGTAGAAGGCAAACAATCCGCGCGCTCCCTGGAGATGAACATGGGCGAGTTCGTCGATGAGCGCGGACTTATCCTTCACGGCCGCAATGCGGTCCAGCGCTGGCTTCAGAGGCGCGCTGGCTCGGGATTCGACGGCCTTCTCGTCCATGCAGGAGCCGTAGAAATCGCCGATCTTCTGAGTCAGAGCATCGCGTCCACTGGGCGCGCCCGCGGCTTTGTCCAGGATGTCTCTCATCGTGTACTGATTGCGCTCATCGAGTTCTGCGAAGCTGAGCCAGGACGATTGGTCGGCGGGAATCTCCGTGTTCTTCAGCCAGGTGCCGCAGGCGTACTGATAGAAGTCTGTGCAGGGATCGGCCGACTTGTCGAGGTTGTCGATGCTGAAACGCTGCGAAGGTTTAACCGCAGCCGCAACCGGGGCGGCTTGGCCAAAGCTTAATGATGAGACCATCAAGAGGAGAGCCACAGACAGAAAACGCATAACGACCTCGCAATTTGAAGAAACCGGGAAACAGACGTCCTTTGTAGAGACGCGGCACTCCGTGTCTGGTTAGCCGAGGATCAAACCTGCCGTGAGACTTGGGCTACTCGCTCGTGAAGTAGTCCACCGCGACGGGATTCTCGAACAACGAGTAATCGCGTGTCACCACCGTGATACCGCTCTCCGTCACAAAATAGCGTTCGCGGTCGGCTTCGGCGTCGTAGCCGATGTTGGTCCCCTCGGGAATGTGAACATCGCGGTCGAGAATGGCCCGCCGGATCTTGCAGCGGCGTCCTACGTTAGCGTGCGAAAAGAGAATGCTGGACTCCACTTCGCTATAGGAATTCACGCGCACGTCTGGCGAGAGAACGCAGTTCTGTACCGATCCACCAGACACGATGCAGCCTGACGACACCAGAGAGTCAAGGGCGTGGCCCGTCCGGCCGGTTTCCGCAAACACAAATTTCGCCGGTGGATACTGCCGCTGATAGGTACGGATCGGCCAGTGCTCGTCGTAGAGGTTAAACACCGGCGACACGGAAACCAGGTCCATATTGGCTTCGTAGAAAGCTTCTAATGTGCCCACGTCGCGCCAGTACTGCGCTTCTTTCTTGTTCTCATCAATGAAGTTGAACGAGTAAACGCGGTAGTCCGCAAGCATCTTTGGCAGAATGTTCTTGCCGAAATCGTGGCTTGACGTCGGGTCTTCCGCGTCCTTCAACAGCACTGGAATGAGGACATCGGTGTTGAAGATATAGACGCCCATCGACGCCGAAATCATGTTGGCGTCGTAGGGCGACCGCAGGTCGGTCTTCTGCGGCTTTTCCTGGAAGCCGACGATGCGGCTGTCGCGATCGATATCGACCACGCCGAAGTGCCGACACTCCTCGGGGTCCATAAGGATCGTCGCGACCGTCACGTCCGCGCCGGCGTCGTTGTGCTGCTTCAGCATGATGCTGTAATCCATCTTGTAGATGTGGTCGCCGGAAAGGATCAGCACATGCTTGGGTTGCTCGGAGCCGATCGAATAAATGTTCTGATACACGGCGTCGGCTGTGCCCATATACCAGTTATCGCTCACCCGCTTCATGGGCGGCAGGATCTCGACAAATTCTCCAATCTCGCGCCCGAAAATATTCCATCCTTCGCGGATGTGCCGGTTCAAGGAGAGTGCCTTGTACTGGGTAAGGATGTAGACGCGGTGCAACCCGGAATTCAGGCAATTGGAGAGAGTGATATCGATAATGCGGTAGATCCCGCCAAATGTAACCGCCGGCTTGGCACGATCGCGGGTGAGGGGATAAAGACGTTCGCCCGCGCCTCCCGCGAGCAGGACTCCGAGTGTATCTTTCATCGGTGCACCGTGAGATCGTAACGGTTACGTGCCGCGGTTCCGAAAATGACGCCTAGGGTCCGGAAACCACAGTCAACCGCCGAATACTAGCACAGCACGAGGTTGGCGCGGGAACCGTCCCGGAAGTAACAGGAAAAGGCGCGGGAAAAAATTTGACGGCAAGGCGAGTTGGGCCGGCTCGCCGCTCGCCTCCTCGGTAGGACGCCACGTTGTCGGCGCAAGAAAAAGAGACGGGGGCAAGCCCCGTCTCTACTTGATTCTTTCTTGCTGAAACTGCCCTAGCAGTGGACGATCTTCTTGCTGTCGATGCCACGCGTTGCGTAGCGGGAATCTACAACCAACTGGGCTTCTTTCACGATCTTCTTGTAGTCGTAGTCGGTGTGGTCGGTCACGATCAGCACACAGTCGTACTGGCCGAGATTGTCGAGAGAAGTACGCTTCATCTGCAGGTCGTACTTGCGGCCACGACCCACGAACGGGAAATAAGGATCGTTGTAGCTGACTTCGGCGCCTTCTTTTTGCAGCAGTTCGATAATGGTCAGCGCTGGAGATTCGCGCAGATCGTCGATGTCCTTTTTGTAGGCCACGCCGAGCACCAGGATCTTCGACCCATTGATCGCCTTCTTGTGCTGATTGAGGGCGCCGATCGTGGCGGAGATTACGTTGTACGGCATCGCCGAGTTCACTTCGCCGGCGAGTTCGATGAAACGCGTGTGGAAATCAAACTCTTTCGCCTTCCAGGAAAGGTAAAACGGGTCGACGGGAATGCAGTGTCCGCCGAGGCCGGGTCCCGGATAGAACGGATGGAAGCCGAACGGCTTGGTGGCAGCGGCTTCGATGATTTCCCAAATGTTCAGGTCCATGCGGAGACAGAGCATCTTGAGTTCGTTGACCAATGCGATATTCACGCAGCGGTAAATGTTCTCGAGCAACTTGGTCATTTCCGCGGCAGCAGGCGACGACACCGGAACGGTGCGCCGGAAAATTGAACCGTACAATGCGGCCGCGATTTCCGTGGCTTGCTTGTCGAGACCGCCGATCACTTTCGGGATATCGTGGCGGGCCACCTGCGTATTACCGGGATCCTCACGTTCCGGCGAAAACGCAACCCAGAATTCCTGATCGCTGGCTGCACCCGAACGCGACGCTTTCAATCCCGCACGATTCTCTTTTTCGAGAATCGGAATCATCACTTCTTCGGTGGTGCCGGGATAGGTAGTGCTCTCGAGGATCACGATCTGTCCGGCGCGCAGGTAAGGCGCGACCGCGTGCGTGGTATTGGTGATATAGCTGAGGTCGGGTTCGTGATACTCGTTCAGCGGAGTGGGCACGCAGATGATGATGGCGTCCATCTCGGTGATGCGCGCGTAGTCCGAGGTAGCGTTGAAACCGCTGCTCTTGGCTGCCTTGATCTCTTCCGGCGAAATACGGAAGATGTAGGAGCCGTCCTGGGCTAGGGTATCGACTTTTTTCTGGTCGATATCGAACCCGGTCACGGGAAATTTCTGCTCACTGTAGAGCAATGCCAGCGGAAGTCCAACGTAGCCTAAACCAATGATTCCCACTTTCGCCTTGCGGGCTTCAATGCGGGCTTTCAGGTCAGTCAGGAGGGAAGAAGAGGTCAGTTGAGTGGTCATAAGTCCAAGAGAATTCTAGCATCGAACACGTTGCTTCCAGCCGCAGAAATAGGCCTTTTCGCTGTATTTTCATGAGCATGGCACAAATGGGTGATTACTCGCGTAATCGAATTCCCCAGGATCGCGCATTCCTTAGTAACATTTCGAGATTCGCATGCGCATTCGGCTGATCCTTCTCTTTCTTGTCGGCGTCCTGGTGCTTGCCAGTCAGGCCGGGCGCTTGCTGGTTGTCGACGCTCCGCAACCCTCGGACGCCATCATCGTGCTGGCGGGCGAAACGTCTGTGCGTCCGGAGCGTGCGGTCGAGTTGTTGCGTCAGGGAATGGCCCCGCGCGCGTTTCTGGATGTGGAATCGCACGATGTTCTCTACCAACAACCGCTCATTGATTTGGCGCAGCGTTACATTCAATCCCTGCCTGAGAAGGACCGCATCGTGGTGTGTCCAATTACGGGCTTCTCCACGTTTGCCGAAAGTGACGACATCAATCGCTGCCTTCAGCCACTCGGCGTGCATCGCGTGCTGATCGTAACCTCCGCTTCCCACACGGGACGCGCACTGCGGATACTGCGCCTGCGCTTGCCGCAATATCAGTTCTCCGTTGCCGCCGCGCAGGACGAGGGTCATTTCGGATATCAATGGTGGACGAATCGCGAGTGGGCGAAGACGACGTTCGATGAATGTGCGAAGCGAGTGTGGTTTGAGGCGGTGGATCGCTGGAAGTGAGCACGACAAAGCTGTGTTAGTTTTGATCATTCATCCCACTGGAGGCTGCATGTCACAAGTCAAAATCACGGTCCGCCCCAACGGCCCATTTCGCGTCGAGGATCCCAATGGCCTGGTTGAACTGGTCGACCCTAGCGGCAACAAGTACGACCTTACTGGGAAGCCCGCGTTTTCCCTCTGCCGGTGCGGTGCGTCCGTGAACAAGCCATTTTGTGATGGCACACACAGCAAGATTGGATTCCTCGCTGCCGAAGCGGCTGTCAAAGCCGAGGGATAGTTCCAGTCCTGTCGGTGCCGCGATCCTCCCCCTCCTCACCGACATGCATGCCGCCCCTCGTGCAGGCATGTACCTAACTGCAAACCGGGACCGCCGAAATGCTTTACACGGCGGTTTTCCAATGATCTAGCATGGATTCTCAGGGGCTGGCACGCCGGCTCGCGTGATCATGAACGCCTCGCCAAAACAACACGCCATTCGTCGTAGTACGAGGCTGCCGCTTGAAATCCCCATTCTCATCACTAGTCTTGATCCGGCGCGGGATTTTTCCGAGGAGTGCAAGACCACGCTCGTCAACGCGCATGGATGCGGCCTGATTACGCAACACGCGCTCCCGCGCGACCTCCCCGTTCGACTTGAAATTGTCTCCGCCAAACGCCACGTTACAGCGCGCGTCGCCGACGTTGTTTCGTTGGGTGGAGAGCCGGAAACATGGCTCCTTGGATTGGAACTCGATACCCCTGGGAACTTTTGGGGAATTGAATACGCCCCATCCGACTGGAAAATCGAAGAGGCTCCGCAGCCGGCCGCAAGCAGCCCTCACGTACCGGAACCCGCGGCGGCCACGCAACCTGCTCCTGCCGGCCGCCGTTGGCGCTTAACGGACATCAGTGCTGGCGCTTGTTACCTGGAGGCTGTGGACCTGCTGCCCGTGGATACTCCGGTCCTCATCAGCGTTCGAGTGGCAAGTTCAGAATGTCTTCTGGACGGGGTAGTCCGCGCCTCTCATCCGAATCTAGGAATGGGAATTGAGTTTACTTCTATAAAACAGGATCATCGCGCCCGCGCCGAGGAACTTATCGCGCAGCTGACGACTCACCGCGAAGTGCCCCGTGTATTCGTTGGACGGAAGGAAGGCCCGCGTGCCGTCCAGCCGATCCGTGCCGCAGCGCCGTCAGGAGCAACGGACGATCCCTTCGATGCGCTCCTTACCTTGATCCGGCAAGGTGATTCGATGCCGATCGAGAAATTCCTGGAGGATCTGCGAGCCCAGAGATTGGGCGATCGGGCCGAACCGCGCATCGACGTTACGTTGCCGGTCGAGATCAGCGGTACCGACATCCATGGCAAATCGTTCGTGGAAACCGTCCGAACGAGCAACGTGAGCCGGCGTGGAGCACAACTGGAAGGTGTTCAGGCAAAATTGCGGGTCAACGACATCGTCTCCATCGCGTCCGGCGACCGCCGGGAAGATTTCCGAGTGTCATGGGTGGGCGCGTCCCTGACCTCGTTGGCAGGCCAAATCGGCGTAATTGTGATCGAACAGAACACTACGCTTTGGGACCCTGCGATTCAGGTCGCCGCCCGGCAGCAGCAACAAGAGCCTGCCGTTCCAGGGGCAGGAAAAAGGAAATAGAGCAGCGCGCATGCCACTCGCGGCCTGAAGCGTGCATCGCACAGCCAGGAACCTCACACAGTGGTAAACTCCCTCGCCGGAGGCACTTTTGTCAGACAAACGGGACCGAGCACTAGGGATGGGCGCCAGCATCACGCGCCGCGACTTTTTGAACGGAGTGGCATTGACGGCGGGGGCAGCCTTGATTCCGCCGGAAATGTGGGCGGCAGCCGCCACTGATCTCGAGCCTCAGAACGCCGCTGGCTACTATCCTCCGACTAAGACCGGGCTGCGTGGATCGCACGTCGGCTCCTTCGAGAACATGCACAAGCTTCGCGACCGGGCATTCTGGGACGATGCGTCCAAACCTGTCGAGACGGGCGAATCCTACGACCTGGTAGTTGTGGGCGGAGGCATCAGCGGACTCTCTGCCGCCCACTATTTCCGCCAATCCGCGGGCGAGAAAGCCCGAGTCCTCATCCTCGATAACCACGACGACTTCGGAGGTCATGCAAAGCGCAACGAATTTCACGCCGGGGACCGTACCATCCTCGGATTTGGCGGTACATTTTCGATCGAGAGTCCCTCTCCTTACAGCAAAGAAGCAAAGGCGCTGATCGAGGAACTCGGCATTGATGTTCCCTCCTATCGAAAATATGTAGACAAGGATCTCTATCGCTCGTTCGGATTGAAGCCGCATATTTTTTTCGACAAGGAAACCTTCGGAGCGGACAAACTGGTTGTGAACCCGGCTCGCGCGGGCGGCGACGAAAGCGGTATCAATGCGGCGACGGGCCAGGCTGAGTTACAGGCGTTCCTGAAAGACGCTCCGCTGTCGGAACAGGCGAAACAGGACTTTGTCCGCCTGCTCACCGAGAAAAAGGACTATTTGCCGGGACTGACATCGGACGAGAAGAAAGCCAAGCTCGCCCGGATGAGTTACGCCGCATACCTGACCGAGACCATCGGTGTGAGCGGCGAACTCGTCAAGCTTTTCCAGTCCATGCCGCATCCACTATTTGGTTTTGGAATCGACGGCGTTTCAGCGCAGGATGCATGGGGACTCGAACTCCCCGGATTCGCCGGCCTCGCGCTCGACCCTGCTCCTGGCAAAGGGCAGAACCGCGACACGATCCGCAGTGAAGAAGCCGACAAATATTTCTTCCACTTTCCGGACGGCAACGCTAGCATCGCACGCCTGCTGGTGCGCAAACTGAACCCTTCGGCCATCCCCGGCACAACGGCAACGGACGTCGTTCTTGCCAAGGCTGACTACTCCAAGCTCGACACCACTTCGTCCGCAGTGCGGATTCGTCTCAACAGCACTGTCGTGAAGGTGAAGCATGTCGGTGATCCGGCGACCGCCAAAGAAGTCGAGATCACCTACGCGACGGGCAAGAATCTCAAGAGTGTCCGGGCAAAGAACTGCATTCTGGCCTGCTGGCATGTCGTCATCCCCTACATTGCGCAGGAATTGCCCGATCCGCAGAAAGAAGCGCTTGCCTCGGCACAAAAAGTTCCGCTCCTTTACAACAACATCGTGCTCCGCAACTGGAAATCATTCGAAAAACTCGGTGTCAATTCGATTTATTGCCCAAATATGTATCACTCATTCGTGAATTTGGATCTGCCCGTTTCCATCGGGGGATACGAATGCACGAAGAAGCCCGATCAGCCGATCGTGGTTCACATGATGAAAGCCGCATGCAAACCGGGCCGCACCGGCCGCGAGCAGCACAAGATTGGGCGCATCCAGCTTTACACCACGACATGGGAAACGTACGAACGCAATATCCGGGAGCAGTTAGCGCGCATGCTCGGTCCGGGCGGATTCGATCCCGCACGTGATATCCAGGAAATCACAGTGAACCGCTGGCCGCACGGTTACGCCTACCAGTACAACTCCCTGTTCGACGATTTCTGGCTGAATGGAGGCGAGACTCCGTGCCAGGTAGCCCGTAAGCCCTTCGGCCGGATAGCAATTGCGAACGCCGATGCCGATGCCTACGCCTACACGGACTGCGCGATTGACCAGGCCTATCGCGCGGTACAGGAACTGGCGAAGAAATAAGTTCAATTCGCTTGTCAGGCTGGCCGAGGTACCACGTGCGTGCGCGTGATGTCCGCAACCGATGGCGTTCCCGCCTGCCGCATAATTGTTTCCAACTCGCGCCGCAGGATTGTAAGCACCGCTTCCACGCCGGGCTGCCCGAAAGCCGCAAGTCCCCAGTTATAAGGACGTCCGATACCCACTGACGCCGCACCCAGCGCAAGCGCCTTGAAGATGTCAGTGCCGCGCCGAATTCCCCCATCGAGGAGCGCAGGGATCTTCCCGCCACAGCCTTGCACAACTTCCGGCAGGCACTCGATGGTCGAGCGCAACGTCTCTTCACCGCGTCCACCATGGTTAGACACAACCAGGCCATCGACGCCATGCTTGACAGCCAGTTCCGCGTCCTCGCGGGTCACGATACCCTTGATGACCAGTTTCATCTTCGTCGAATCTTTTAGCCGCGCCACAAAATCCCAGTTCATCGAGGGCGGATGCAGATCACGGACCTTTGAAACGTCAAGACCGTCGAACATCGGAAACTGGTGCAGGTAGTTGCCGAATCCTGGCTGATGACAGTCCGCACAATCACGCGTATCGACCTTCTTCGCACGCCAGAGCGTCTCCCGGTTACTGTTCGACTGCAAATCCACGGTAAGAACGAGTACCGGACAGCCCGCCGCCTCCGCGCGTTTCACAATCGCGCGCGTCAGATCCCATACATCGGTTGCGTAGAGCTGCTGCCAGATCGGTGCGCCGCGTGCGGCAGTTACTTCCTCAACGGAAGCGCTTCCAACCGTGGACAGCATGTACAGATGATCCTTGGCCCGGGCTCCCTTTGCGGATGCAACTTCTCCATCTGGATGAAACGCTTTCTGGGAACTGACGGGGCACATCACGATTGGCGAAGTCCAGGGCGTCCCGAAGAGTTTCACCGACATATCGATCTTGCTGACATCAACCAGACGGCGCGAACGGATCTCCAGATGGGAATAGCCTTCGCGATTGGCGCGGATCGTGGCGTCGTCATCCACGCCGGTGGCGAGATATCCAAAATGCGCGGGAGGAAGAACCTTGCGCGCAACTGGTTCGAAGTCCAGCACATCGAATGCCTGGTCGGCGCTGGTGATGAGGTTCTCGCCCGCTGCGATCCCTTCTAAGGCAGTCTGCGCGCCCTTGTCGTCCAATGGATGCAGCGCCAGCATCTTCGCAAGCGGACCGTGAATCAGACCGCCACTCATCAGCAGCGGACTGGCCGCCAAGAAGCCGAGAAACCGGCGACGCGCTTTAACATTCTCTTCTGGTCTTTGCATCACTGTGTCTCTTCCCGGGAGAGGATTGGATCGCGCTCCACGCTATCAGTGAAGACGGAAGGTTAGCAAGGTTGGAAAAGACTGCCGGGGTGAATAGGAATAGACGTCTCTTGCGGTGATGAAGAATTGTCATCCTGAGCCGTGCACAAACAGAAAGCAGGTCCTTCGCTTCGCTCAGGATGACAAGTCCGAAGTTCGACTAGGCTGCGATGCGTTGCGCCTTTTCCAGGAATTCAAGCAGATCGCCGTTGATCTGGTCTTTTTCGGTCTGGCACATGCCATGCGGGAACCCCGGATAGACCTTCAACGTTGCTCCCTTCACGAGCTTCGACGACAACATCGCGGCCGCGCCAATGGGGACGATTTGATCGTCGTCGCCATGAAGGATGAGCGTTGGCACGTCAAACTTCTTGAGGTCTTCGGTGAAGTCGGTTTCGGAAAATGCCTTGACGCAATCGTAGGCGGCCTTGAGGCCGCAAAGGGTGCCCTGAAACCCGAAAGATTCACGCAGTCCCTCGGAAACTTTAGCGCCGGGGCGGTTGAATCCGTAAAACGGCATGCTCAGGTCCTTCCAATATTGCGAGCGGTCCGCTAGAACAGCTGCACGGATCTCGTCGAACACCGCCATGGGCAAGCCCGCAGGATTGGCCGCAGTCTTTAACATCAGCGGTGGCACCGCACTGATCAGCACCGCGGCGCTGACTCGCTTGGTGCCATGGCGTCCGATGTACCGCGCCACTTCTCCGCCGCCCGTCGAGTGCCCGATGTGGACGGCATCCTTCAAGTCGAGTTTTTCGGTCAGCGTTGCGAGGTCGTCGGCATAGGTATTCATCTCGTTGCCGTTCCAGGGCTGGCTGGACCGGCCGTGGCCGCGGCGGTCATGAGCAATGCAACGGTATCCGCGTTCCGCCAGAAAGATCATCTGGTCTTCGAAGGCGTCGCCGCTGAGTGGCCAACCATGACTGAACACGACGGGCTGTCCCGTACCCCAGTCCTTGTAGTAAATCTCGGTGCCATCTTTTATTGTGATCGTAGGCATAGGCTGCCTCCTTTGAGTTGTGATTCCCCACTTCTGACCGTGTCAGCAGGACTGGATCAGCTCGCTGCAATTGCTTCGCGTTCGCCCACCTGCTGCCGCCACATTGCGTAGTACAGGCCCTTCTGATCGAGCAACTCGGAATGACCGCCAAATTCAACGATGCGTCCACGTTCGAGCACAAAGATGCGATCCGCATGCATGATGGTCGACAGGCGATGAGCGATGAGAATGGTGATCGCTTCCTGATTCGTCGCCACCTCGCGGATCGTCCGGCTGATTTCTTCTTCCGTCAGTGAGTCGAGCGAAGAAGTCGCTTCGTCGAAGACCAGCAACTGCGGCCGGCGCAACAACGCGCGCGCAATCGAGAGCCGTTGCTTCTCGCCGCCGGAAACTTTTACGCCGCCCTCGCCGATCAGCGTGTCCAGTCCACGATCGGCACGTGATAGAAGGCTATCCGCCGCTGCCTGCTGCAGGACTTCCATGCATTCCTCGTCGGTGGCCGTGGGATTCACAAACAGCAGGTTCTCGCGGATCGAACCTGAAAACAGCTGAGTGTCCTGGGTGACGAAACCAATCTTCTCTCGAAGTAGATCAAGGTCCACGCGATTGGAAGGAATACCGTTGTAGAGAATCGTACCTTCTTTGGTCGAATACAGTCCGACGAGAAGTTTCACGAGGGTCGACTTGCCTGCTCCCGACGGTCCGACAAAAGCAATCGTGTCGCCGCGAGCCGCGCTGAAGCTGATTTCATTCAACGCCGGCAGGCTCGAACTCTGGTGCTGAAAACTGACGCGCTCAAATTGCAAAGTCATCAACTCATCTACCGGTGCGGGATTGGCAGGCTTGGGATCCCGTGGGGTATCGAGTATCTGCTGGAAGTTTGCCAGCGAAACTTCCGTCTCGCGGTAGATATTGATCACGTTCCCCAGTTCCTGCAGGGGCGTGAAAATGTAGAACGAATAAATCATCAGCGAGAAAAACTGCCCGATCGTGATCTGCTGCCGGAAAATCAGGTACAGCATCAGGAACAGGATGCTGGTGCGCAGCGCATTGACGCATGTCCCCTGGATGAAGCTCAAGCTCCGCAGGTACTTCACCTTCTTGAGTTCGAGTTTGAGAATTTTCCCGGTGACTCCGTTCAGGCGGACCACTTCCTGATGCGCGAGTCCAAGGCTCTTTACCAGTTCGATGTTGCGGAGTGATTCCGTCGTGGATCCCGCCAGCGCAGTCGTCTCGGCGACAATCGTCTTCTGAATCTTCTTGATCTTCTTGCTGAGCACTGAACTGATAATGCCGAGCATGGGGACGGTGATCAGAAATGCCGGGGCGATCGACCAGTGCACGCGGAAGGCATAGATCATCACAAACACGATGCCGATCAGCGAAATGAAAAGAACGTTGATCGCCGCCGTGATGAACCGTTCCACGTCGCTGCGGACTTTTTGCAGTTTTCCGAGCGTCTCGCCACTACGCTGATCTTCAAACACCTGGTAGGGCAATTCCAGCGAATGGCGGATGCCGTCCGAATACATCTTCGCGCCGAGCCGCTGCACGATCACGTTCGTGAAATAGTCCTGAAAATTCTTGGCCACTCGCGACACAAATGCCACGCCCACCGCTGCTAACAGCAGCAGCCCGGCGCCACGGATAAATTGCGCCTGCGTGAAATCGTGGTACTTGGTGGCGTAGTTGTCGATCACATGGCGGAAGATCACCGGATCGAGGAGCGAAAAGATCTGATTGGTCGCGGCCAGCAACAAAGCTACGACAAAGAGTTTCCAGTACTGCTTCGCATAGCGATAAAGAAGATTCATGGTTTCCAGGGCAGCTACAACGGCAATGTTCTTTTAGATGGTAGAGGAAGCGCCGCGATTCAGGAATGCAAGGTTGTTTTGCAAATGCGGGAGGCCGCTTTTAAGAGGCCAATTGGCCACTACAGTCGCTGACCGCGCCGGGCGATTGTAATGGCAAGTCCAACGTCTCCGGACGCTAGCTTCAGAGCTTTGGCCGCGGCCACACGATTGGCCTTCGCTTCCAACATCACCAGCGCTACCGGCACGTTTTTGCCTGAGTTCTTCAAAGCTTGCCTGGCGACGGACCGTCCAACCCCGGCGGTCAACTCAAGGATCGCCAACGCCCGCCCAGCCAACTTCTCATTTTTCACGTGCACGTTCACCATCAGGTTGCCGTACACGTAGCCCAGCCGCGTCATGGCGCCGGTGGTAAGCATGTTGAGGATCATCTTCTGCGCCGTGCCCGCCTTCATTCGCGTCGAACCTGCGACAACCTCGGGACCAACCTCGGCGACGATCGAGACGTCCGCCAACCGTCCAAGCGGCGAATTTCGATTGCAGGAGACCGCGATGGTTTTCGATCCATGGGCACGCGCGTAGCGGAGTGCTGCGATCGTAAACGGAGTACGACCGCTAGCTGCAATGCCGACCACAATATCTTTCTTGCCCGGCTTCTTTCGAGCAAGTTCGCTGCGGCCGAGAGTCAGGGAATCTTCACTTGCTTCCACTGCGGCCGCGAGCGCCCGCTTTCCCCCGGCAATCACGTACTGCACCGTCCGAGGATTCGTATTGAACGTGGGTGTGCATTCGGAGGCGTCGAGCGCACCCAGCCGGCCACTCGTGCCTGCACCGACATAAATCAGGCGCCCGCCCTGGCGCAACGCGCCGGAGATAAGATCGATGGCATGTCCAATCTGCGGCAGTGCGCGCTTGACCGCACCCGCCACCTTGGCATCTTCCGAGTTGATGATGCG
The DNA here is from genome assembly GCA_016196065.1 of Acidobacteriota bacterium. Lineage (NCBI taxonomy): Bacteria > Pseudomonadati > Acidobacteriota > Acidobacteriota bacterium. The sequence continues at coordinate 418,100 of JACPYL010000025.1, forward strand.
CGCAATCTCGATGGAACTCTTCCGGCTGAGATTGATCGATGCCGCATTGATTTTTTCTGTGCCTAACTTTCTCAGGTCCGGCACTCTTGCGTGTTTCACTCGCTTCTCCAGGGTGGTTCGAGATGGCTCGTTTCAACTTTCGAATGAACCAATTTCTAATGATATCCTCGTGCTTCGTGAACCGTTGGCGCCTATGCGCGCCAAAATGGAAAAGCTCGATGGGTTTAAATGCCTGGGATCTGGCTGTCATCGCTCTCTACCTGACGGGTATCACGGTCTTTGGCCTGCGCTTTCGCAAAAAGCAGCGCTCCTTAAAGGATTACTTCCTCGCCGACAACAGTATTCCATGGTGGGCGATATCGCTGTCCATTGTTGCAGCGGAAACCAGCACGCTGACGATCATCAGCGTCCCTGGACTGGCGTATGAAAAGGACTTCGGCTTTCTTCAACTGGTGGTCGGCTACCTGGTCGGGCGTGTCATTATCAGTTTTCTGCTGATTCCCCATTATTTTCGCGGCGAGCTTTTCACCGCGTACCAGTTGATCGAGCGCCGTTTTGGCCAGAAGCTTCGCGCACTCACGGCCGGCCTGTTCCTGATTACTCGCGCAGCTGCCGAAGGCGTCCGGGTATTCGCGGTGGCAATCGTGATCGGGATCGCGCTCTCGAGTTTCCTCGTCGGCCTGGGCGATTTCGGACGCGACTTGGCCGCCATCGCGATCGTCACCTTTCTGACACTGCTCTACACTTTCGAAGGCGGCATGGCGGCGGTCATCTGGACCGATGTCGTGCAGATGGGGATTTATGTAACTGGCACTCTGGTCGCGTTCGTGACCTTGCTCCACCTGGTGCCCGGTGGATGGAGCACGATTCACCAGGTCGCAGGCGACGCTGGCAAGTTCCGCGTATTCGATTTCTCCTGGAATTTCTTCAAGACATACACGTTCTGGTCCGGCCTGATCGGCGGCGCGTTTCTGACCACCGCTAGTCACGGCACGGACCAACTCATCGTGCAACGTTTGCTTGCGGCACGCAATGAACGCCACTCCAAGCTTGCATTGCTCTTCAGTGGAGTCGCGATCTTCTTCCAGTTTGGACTCTTCCTGTTCATCGGCGCGATGCTGTTCGTCTTTTACCGCTTCTTTCCGCCAGAAGCCGCATTTCGGAGAACCGATGTCATCTTCCCCACTTTCGTCGTCACTCACTTGCCCCACGGCATAAGCGGATTGCTGATCTCTGCGATCCTGGCGGCCGCGATGTCGAATCTCAGCGCGGCATTGAACTCGCTCTCGTCAATTTCGATCGTAGATTTCTACGCTCACCTGCGCCCGAATGCCAGTGACAGCCGCAAGTTCTTCCTCTCGCGCGTTGCCACCGTGGTTTGGGGAGTGATCCTTTTTGGACTCGCGATTCTGGCGCGACAGGGAGGCAAGGTCGTCGAGATGGGGCTGTCGATCGCCTCGGTCGCTTACGGTTCCCTGCTCGGTGTCTTTCTGCTCGGAGTGCTTACACGGAAAGCCACCGAACATGGCGCCATGGCGGGCATGCTCTGCGGCTTCATCCTTAATGTCTACTTGTGGCAGTTCACCAAGGTCCCATTCACTTGGTACGTGGCGCTAGGGAGCATCGTGACGTTTGCGGTTGGCTACCTTGCGAGCCTGCTCTTGCCTGAAGGGGCTGAATCCAAGAAGATCCGCGAGGACTTCCACTCGCGAGTCACCCGCTGAATCGCCGCATCCAAGTTCCCTGGCCATCTTGCAAGGTTTTGAAACTAGGTCTGTTAGTGCTCGGCTCTGCCCGTCGCATACAACTCATGCAAAATGCGGTAACCAGCTGCAAAGTGCGGTAGCTGCAATCCGCTTCGTAGGTCCTCCGTCGCGCTAACTCCAAGCCCTGTAACAAATCGCACACCCTCTCGATTTTGTCACTGACGTGCACTTGATGAGGATGAAACCAGCGCAGAGCATGCGTCGGATTCGCAGAGCAGCGGCATTGAGCGTGCGAGGAGGATCTATGTCCATTCTGGTGGTACTGCTGATGTTCCTTCTGATTATCAGCGTCCGATATTTTATTGACCCAAAAGTTCGGCCCTCACTGGAAACGGAAATCGTTGCCCGACCGCAGCAGCCTTTGGTTAAGCGCGAGTACGGGTTCGATGTCCCGCAGGGCTATTGCTTTCATCCCGGACACATGTGGGCCATGAAGCAAGGCGCAGATGATGCGCGAGTGGGAATCGACAAGTTCGTCACCAACCTCATGGGAACGATCGACCACATTGATGTGCGCGGAGCCGATCACTGGGTCCGTCAAGGACAGAAGCTCATCACCATCAGCGGTGGCGGCACCAGCATCGATCTTCTCTCGCCGGTCGAAGGTGTAATCACGGCGATCAACAACGATGTCCTGCAAGATCCAAGTCTGCTGATGAAGGACCCTTACGACAACGCCTGGATCGCGGTCGTGAAGTCTCCCGATCTCCAGTTAAATCAGCGCAATCTCGTACAGGGCGGGATGGTGCCGCTCTGGATGCAGCACAACCTGATCCGGCTGAATGCGATGCTATCGCCCACTCCTGCACTGGCGCAGGATGGCGGCGGCCCGATCTGCGGATTGCTGCCGAAGCTTTCTCCAGAATTGCGACAGAAAGTAGCCGAAGAGTTCTTCCTGTCCTAAATAGAACCCGGCTACGGAAAGGATACGAGTTATGGCAACCACAGAAGCAATCCTGGTCGATATCACGAAGTGCATCGGATGCCGGAGCTGCGAGCAGGCGTGCAAGCAGATCCACGGCTTCCCGATGGATACCGAGGCCAAGCTTTCTCCCACCGCACTCACGGTGATTGAAGAGCGTGGTGACCGATTCACGCGCAGGATGTGCATGCACTGTCAGGATCCGGCATGCGCATCAGCATGCCTAGTCGGCGCGCTGAAGAAGACCTCGGCTGGTCCGGTCACTTATGACGGCGCCAAATGTATCGGCTGCCGCTACTGCCTGGTGGCGTGCCCGTTCAGCGTGCCTCGTTACGAATGGACGAAGCTCGCTCCCTATGTGAAGAAATGCGATATGTGCGCCGGGCGTTTGGCGAACGGCCAGCAGCCAGCCTGTGTCGAGGCATGCCCCGTGCAGGCTTCCATCGCAGGCAATCGCGAAGATATTTTGCAGGAAGCGCAACGTCGCATCGTCAACAATTCGAAATACGTCAACCATATCTACGGCAGCGACGAAGCGGGCGGAACTTCGATCTTCTTCATTTCTGACGTGCCGTTCGAAAAACTTGGATTCGCTGCCGCTCCGAAGCAACCGCTGCCGATGTTGACAGCGAGTGCGCTGGGCGAAGGGCCCACGGTGATCCTGCTGGGTGGCGCCGTGCTCGGCGGCCTGAACTGGATCACACGACGCCGCGCGGAAGTCGCGCTCGCCGAAGCCCGCGAAAATTCTACACAGGAAAGAGGTTGAGCCATGACCACCACTCGATTTCCAAAGATCAGTCTCTGGCGCACAATCGTTGCGTTGATTTTCGCTGCTGGTATCTATTCGATGTATGCGCGATTCGCGCTCGGCTTTCAAGCTTCCACCAACCTTACTGATCCTCAGCCCTGGGGCCTCTGGGTTGGATTAGGAACGCTGTGCGGCGTTGGCTTATCGGCCGGCGGGTTCGCGATTGCCGCAGCCGTGTACCTTCTGGGCTTTGAGCGCTACCGCCCGATCTTGCGGACGGCCGTACTCATCTCGTTCCTGGGATATTCCACCGTCATGATCGGCATGCTGTACGAACTCGGGCTGCCCTGGAGAATCTGGCACCCGATTTTCATGTGGAACCGGCATTCCGTACTGTTTGAGGTTTCCTGGTGCGTGATGCTTTACAGCTCGGTGCTGGCACTGGAGTTCTCTCCTGCGCTGGTAGAGAAAATTCCCTGGAAGAAAGCGCGCGAGTTATACCTGCGCTGGCATCACAGCATTCTGATCGCACTGGTGGTAGTCGGCACACTGCTTTCTTCCATGCATCAATCATTCCTCGGCGGACTGTACCTGATCACCAAAGGCAGACTCGATCCGCTCTGGTACACACCGCACCTGACCACGATGTTTTATCTGTCCGCGATCCCGGCTGGATTGGCAGTCACCATCATGGCGATCTACCTGTGCGTGCGCTCGCTGAACGTTCGTGTGGACATGAATATCCTGAGCGACGTAAGCTGGGTAATTGCACCACTGCTCGGAGTCTATGGCTTGTTCCGGGCGATTGATCTGATTAACCGCGATGCCCTGCCCTACCTCTGGATGTGGCGCGAAGAAACACTCTCCTTCTGGCTGGAGATCGCACTGCTGGTGATTGCACCTGTGATCCTGCTCAACATGGACAAAGTGCGTAATGTTCCGCAGAACTTGTACTGGGTCTGCGCGCTGGTCGTGATGGGCTTCATGACCAACCGGCTGAATGTCTCCATCACTGGCTTGCAGGCAACCTCGGGGACGTACTACATTCCGAAGTGGACAGAGTTCGCAGCCACTTTCGCAACCATCACTGCTGCCGTCGTGGCCTTCCGTTACGCCGTGATCTACCTGGATATCTTGCCGAGGAAGACACCACCGCAACAGCTGATGGTTATGGGGCAACCCGGTAACGCATAAACTCGCATGCACTGCTCAGCCCCGGGCGAAGAGTCCGGGGCTTTTCAGTTGATACAGAATGATTAACGGACGCCCAGTCCGCCTCAATGCAGCAGCACTGCTATTCCGACGACTTCCCTTTAAGCCTTCGCTGCAGTGAGGTGGGATGAATCCCGAGAATGCGCGATGCCTGCGTCTTGTTATTTCGAGTCGCAGCGAGAACCTGATCGATGTAGTGGTCCTCCATCTCCCGCAGGCTCAGGAACTGTTCGCCAGTCGGAGAAATGTCGACCACCGAAAAGGGTTCTCCCGCTCTTTTCTCCTCATGCTGGTCACGAATTTCTTCCGGAAGGTGGTCCGCTTCTACTTCTCCTTCGGGCGTCAGGATCATGGTGCGCTCAATCACATTTCGCAGTTCGCGGATGTTGCCGGGCCAGTGATATTGCTCCAGCAAGTCTGCGGCTCCATGACTGAATCCAGTGAAGTTTTTCTTTAGCTCGTGGTTCAAGTGCTGGAGAATCTCCAGTGCCAACGGCACAATATCTTCGCGACGCTCGCGCAACGGAGGAATGTAAAGCTGTACCACATTCAGGCGGTAATAGAGGTCTTCACGAAACCGGCCTTGCGTGATGGCATTGCGCAGTTGGTCGTTGGTGGCAGCGACCAGACGGATATCCACTTTGATCGTGGCCGTTCCTCCCAGCCGCATGAACGTTCCTTCCTCAAGGACACGCAGCATCTTCGCCTGCACGCTCGCGGACATGTTTGCAATTTCGTCGAGGAACAAGGTGCCGCCACTGGCCCGCTCCAGCAGCCCTTCCTTCCGGCGCCGCGCATCGGTGAAGGCTCCCGGTTCGTAGCCGAACAACTCGCTCTCCAACAGCGCATCGGGAAGAGCGGCACAGTTGAGTTCCAGCAAGGGCATCGCGCTGCGCGGACTCGCATAGTGAATGGCACGAGCAAGCACTCCTTTGCCGGTGCCGCTCTCGCCCTGGATCAGAATCGTAGTGTGATCGCTTTCCGCGGCCTTGCGCGCGACCTCCAGCATCTTGATCGTGACCTGATTGTGCGTGATCACGCGTCCGAAGTTGTAGCGCCCCTTTTCGGATTCTACGGAATCCCGCACGCGCACTCGTAACGTCAGCACTTCTTCTGCCCGCTGCAGGACCGCCATCATGTCATCGCGCGGGAAGGGCTTGACGAGGTAGTCGAACGCACCAAGTTTCATGGCTTCTACGGCTCGCTCGACCATGTGATAAGCGCTCATCATGACGACGATTGCAGTCGGATTCGCCTGTTTTATCTGGCGCAACACTTCGACGCCATCGATACCAGGAAGGACGATGTCCAGCAAGATAAGGTCCGGCTTTTCTTCGTGAAAAAGCTTCAGGCCATCTTCACCCGACAAGGCCGTGAACACTTCGAATCCATCCTGGCGCAAACCGCGCGAGATGGTTCGCAGCGTCAGCTCTTCGTCGTCGATGATGAGTGCGGAATAGGGCATGGTGATTGGGAATCGTTACACTACGATTTCCGACTGTTCTTTCGACTTGTGTGACTCCTCCTGCCGGATGGGCAATGTAACGGTCACAGTGGTTCCACGATTCAACACGCTGTCGATTCGAATGTCGCCATTATTTCTGCGGATGTACGTACGGCTGATACTCAACCCCAGGCCCGTGCCCTTGCCTAATTTGGTCGTAAAAAATGGTTCGAAGATGTGGGGCAGAATCTCCGGAGAAATACCGCAGCCGGTGTCATGCACGCGGATTTCAATATTTTCTTCGAAGGGCAGCTTGCTCGCTGACACGACAATACGGCCACCGTTGTCCGTGGCTTCTGCCGCGTTGATGAGCAGGTTCATCAGGACCTGCGAAAGCTGGTTGGAGTCCACAAGAATATTAGGCAGGTCTTCGGGGACTCGATTCTCGGCGTGTTTGCCGCGGAGTGCTGGTTGCCCTTCGAGAAAGCCGAGCGTATCGGCAATCAGACGATGCAGGTTGAGGTTACTCAATACCAGTGGGCCGGGACGAGCATAGTTGACGAGCCCGCGTAGAGTAGCCGCAATACGCTTCGTGCCCGCGATGCATTGCTCGACCTCCCACCGCTGCTCGGGATCGGTGGCGCCTTTTAGCTCCAGCTCCAGATGCGAGAGGATGCCAAGCAGTGGATTGTTGATCCCGTGAGCCGCTCCCAAAGCCAACTGAGCGAGCGTGGAATATTTTTCGTATTCCGCCAATTGAGCCTGGAACTGAAACTTCTCTTTGTTCAATTCCCGATCTTCAAACAGGCGGCGAAAGAGTTCGTTCTGAGCCGTGTTGCGCTCACGCTCCAACTGCTGGGTCGCTTCCTTCGCTTGTTTCAGGGATGCGCAGGCTCGTTCCCACTCCCGGCGCTGAAGGCGCCACATGACGAACATCACTACTAGCCCTGCGACTACAATCGAAAACAAGTAGCGTGCCGCCGGCAACTCGAAGTTTCCGGATGTTTCCAGGACGGGCAACACGCTCCCAGTCAAGTTCAGCACACTCGTGCCTCTGTCCAGTGCGGATGCATCCTTCTTACAACATGGAACGGATCGTCCGGAATCGCAGTGATCGGTATCACAGCGCAGGGTGCCCGGAGGGTTGGAATACCCCTCCAAGTCTTTGACAACAGGCGTCTAATTCAGGAGATGGACACCACGAGTGCAATCACGTACGGGTCAAGATTGATGCAACAACGATCACCGGTGGGAGATCACAGGCAGGAAGAGTGTTTGGTAGGCCCGAATGGACTCGAACCATCGACCTCCTCCGTGTCAGGGAGGCGCTCTAACCAACTGAGCTACGGGCCTATACGTGCTTTGCGGCTTCTGCTACCAAACAGCGGCCGCTTCATTGTACCGACTTTATTCGAGACTAGGCAATTCTGGGCGGGGACGGGAGGAGTTGTGGAACTCCGTCCTCCCTAGCGACCGCCTTGCTCTTCTTCCCAGAAAGCGACTTCTCAGTGAGCAAATGAGAAGTTGAGACCAGTGGAGAACAAGATGTCGTTCTTCTTTGTCCCAGCCGGGACCTGGCTGACGTAGATGTCTCCGAATGTATTCTGCCAGCCGAGCCACTTGTTGATCTTCGTCACGGTCCCGAATGTAAAGGTCCCGCGATACTCTCCCGTATTGGTCAGGTCGGGATAGAAATACAGGTTCTGCGTGATCACCGTACTCTTCGACAATTTGTGTGTGAACTCGTCGCCCAACGTGAGACCGGCGAGGCTGCGCGAAACTGCGCCCACCGGCGTACCGTCGCCAAGCAGGAACGCACCGTAGCTCTCGTGGGTGTAGTTGACGCCGGCCAGCAAGTCGAGGCTGGTCTTCTCGCTCTTGATCGCATGCCAGCCGATTCCACCACCAAAGACCGAGCGCAGGTCGAGGTGCTGAAGTTCGTCATGATAAAAATCACCGTTGACGAACCCAAACACTCGCGGCGCGAAATCGCGGTCGTAACGAGCCCCGCCGCCGATCGCATTCGCAGTGGTCGATGGCGACGCGCCCTCTTTGTCGTTGGTGGCATACACCGAGGTCGAGTACAGAGACAGCTTGTCTTTGAATCCCTTCCGCGTGGCTGCGAAAGCAATATTGAGATTCTTGCTGGCGCTATTGCCGCGCGTGAGCGCGAAACCGAGATTCAGACCACCGTTCCAGCCTTCTCCGAAGCCGGGATGCAGGCTCTTTTCGTAGGCAGCCTGTTCGCCGGGACTACGCAGCGTCGTGATCGAAGCCTTCGGCGCCTCCACCGCACCGGCGGACCGGGTGGCCACCACGATGTTGTCTCCATTAGTCGTTACCGGACCGACCGCTGTTTTGTCGCCCATGAAAACGTTCAGATCACCTGCCGAGGTAATGGACTGGATCGCATCGAACTTCACGGTCACATCTCCGGCATAGTCGGTCTTGATGACCAGTTCCTTGCCGTCGGACTTGCTGATCGACCCGGTCAAACGGTCGCCATTCTTGAGCGTGACCTGATCCGCGAATGCAGATACCGCAAATAGAAAACAAAGAAAACTCACCACTATCCAGCTACGCACAGACTCCTCCTAAGTATTGTTTCGATATTTTGTTTCACGAAGTGGGAAAAATGAATTTACTGGAACAGCGAAACATACGAGTCATTGTTGGCAAGATCGGTTATGACTCCGGATGGCCAACTTCTAAATCTCATAAATTGTATCGCAATCCGAACACGGCGGTCGCGGCGCCAGACAGAATCTGCCTGACTGATTACTTCCGTGACCTATCGTCCGACCGCGCAGCGGACTATTTTTGCCACAGGCCGTTGTGGCGCAATGGTGGAGGTTCTCGTGAATCGCTGTCTCCTGGGTTGGATCGTAATCGCGCTGGCGGGTATTTCGTTCGCCGACCAGACTCCTTCAACCACGTCGACAGACGCTCTTTTTTGGTGGCAAGCAGGGGGCATTTCGGCACCCCGCATCGAGCGCCTCACGCAGCAGCACAGCTTGTCGTGCCACGCAGCGAGTGCCTGCAGGAGCGCGGCCGACAAGACCGCGACCAGTTCCCTCGCGAATCGCGCTTCAACAAGAAAATCGACTGCCAATCCAGCCTGTAACTGTTCCAGTCCGGCCGCCGGAATTGCTGATTTAGTCCGTGCGCGGAAATACGACGTTGCGGAAAGTAAGGTCCGCTCCTTTATTCAGAACAATCCCGAGAACCCGTGGGCACAGTTTGTTCTGGGAACGATTTTGCGTCAGGAAAACCGTTTCGAGGAAGCGTTCGACGTCTTCAGCGACTCCGCCAAGCTGATGCCCGGCTTCCCGGAAACACATAACCAGCTTGCCTATCTGTTCTACCGCGACGACGATTCCGCAAACGCAATTTCTGAAGCGCGCACAGCCCTGAGCATGGATCCCGGAAACGCTGAAGCATATCGCTATCTCGGCTTGGCCCTTTATGCTGGCGGACGGTACGACGCAGCCCTGAACGCCTTTCAGCATTCACTCGATCGCGAACCCGCCAACGCAGACGTGTATTACGACATGGGAATCACGTTGCGCGACCAGGGCGATCTGCGGCGCGCCGCGATTGCGTATCGTCACGCGCTCAGCTTGCGTCCTGATTTCTGGGAAGCGCATAGCAACCTGGGCGTGGTCCTGCACGATATGGGAAAACTCGAGGATGCCGTCACCGAGTACCGCGCGGCCAAGCGACTGAATCCGCAGGAAGCCAGCGTCCGCAACAATCTCGGGAACACGTATTGCGATCAGAACAACTTTGACAGCGCGGTCGCAGAATTTCAGGAGCTTTCACGACAGAATCCGGAATGGGACGGCGGTCACAATTGCCTGGCCCGTGCCTACATGTCGAAACGCGATTACGCTTCTGCGATTCATGAGTTGCAGGCCGCCATCCGTGCCAATCCGACTGGAGCGGCCGAACATCGCGTTCTCGGTCAGGCCTTGCTGTTGTCTGGCAGAGACGAAGAAGCAGTCGTGATTCTGCGCAAGGCGGTGACCCTTAACCCGGACTCCGCGCTCGCCCATCACTATCTTGGCACCGCGTTCGTGAATGTCCAGCAACTGGACGAGGCAGAAACGGAATTTCGTCAGGCCTTGCGCCTCGACCATAGCGCGCAAAACCACTATTCCCTGGCCGCCTGCCTGGTGGCCCTGAACCGCTACGAAGAAGCTCTCTCGGAGCTTGAAATCGCCTCCCACATGGACCCCGCGCAGGACCTTTACCGGGCCCGTATGCAGGAGGTCGTGAAGCTGATTACCGCCTCTAAGTAGCGACCGGCCATTGTCCCAGTGGGCAGGCTCCAAATATGCACTGACGTGCGTCGCCCCCCAGCCCTAACCGCCCTAAAATGGCTGATAGCAAGGCGTTTCAGAAGCTCGGCTGTACCGCAGGGGTGCAACGATGGAAACTACTGCCGCAAAACAAGCCAAGGCAAAAACCGCCACTCCAGCCGGAATCACCGCGGAACGAACTGGCAGGGAGCATCCACCGCGTGTACTCGGGGCTTCGCCAGATCCCAAGGCGGTTGGCTATGGACTACCCTGCTCCAATTGCCGGGCCTACTATCCCGCGGACATCGACGCCTGCCCGATCTGCAAGACGGCCGAGCGAGTATCGCCGCGCGCCGTCCCACCGTTGCCGGTGGCTCCGGTCGCGGCCAGTGCGGAATCCAGCGCCCCGTTAGAAGATGAGCGCGAGAAGTTTCTGCGGGAACTGAAGTCGCAAGCTTTCGCGTCGCACACCCAGATCAACGCAGCCGCGACATTCCGTTGCGTGCTTGAACAGAATCACTCCACCGACTTTGAGCCGGCGGCCGTGTGCCACACCTGCTACGGCGAGTTGCGCCAGCAGGCGGATCGCCTGGAAGCCACGCTTCACATGGACGTGAAAGAAGCCGCTCAGATCGTCTACGCGGCAGTGTGGGCAGACACTTCCGATCCCAGCAAGACCTACATCAACGCCGCCGCCGCATTGCTCTCGGAGCTGCGCAGGCGCGCAGGAATCGGCCTGTTGCTAGGCTCGAATCAGCCACTGTCGCATTGAGACAGTTCTCAGTTCCCGGTTCTCAGTTCTCAGTAGAGTCAAAAGCCTCCACCGGAGATGAGGAACGGGCTTACTGAGAACTGACAACTGAGAACCGAGAACTGTTTTCTAGCTATTCTGCTTTGAACGCCACGTAGTTCTTGCCGGCATACAGGCGGTATCCGTCGCCGTCTTTTTCCAACTTCATCGGGACGGGGTGTTTCTGCTGATCATCGGCCTTGGTCGCGACAGAGAACAAATCCGTAGCCGCGATATTCATGACCAGGAACTTTCCGTCTTTAAATCCAAAACCATAGGCACCCGGCTCCAGCGAACCTCCGTCAAACGTCACCTTGGTTTCGGTGATGAAGAAGCCCTGATATTTTTCCTGGATCGAGGTCGAGTATCCCGAGGTATCCACCATGCCGGCGGCGACGATATGTCCGGCGGCAGTCTTGGCGGCCACCGAGTTGCGCACTTGCACCTGTGCGCTCTGGCTGGCAAAGAAATATCCGCTCGGAACGACTTTCTTCAACGCATCGCCGGCAAGAATCTGCGCGCCAGCCTGGCTCAAGGCCAACGCCACAAAAACCATCAACCACATCCCAGTACGACGGTAGTTCAACATATAGTGCTCCTCGCTAAATTTGAATTGCTTGCCATTGAACGTGAAATAGTAAACGAAGGCGCCACGTTTTGCTGTGACGGGTTACCCGGTTTTTCCTTGCGTCCTCTGCGGACTCTCCGCGACTTCGCGGATAAGCACTTCTAGTTTTCCTCAATACGAAAACCGCAACTTTCCAAACGCCGACGGCACGTGAAAATTCGGCTCCGGCGTTCCGGTCGCTCGCCATGCAGCATAAAATCTTGGCTCCCGCGGTCCTTCGACGCGAAAGAAATTGACGCGCCATTCTGCCGTGGGATCGAAATGATCGGTCAGCGCCTTGATCGGAATCGCCAACTCCGCCGCCCAGGTGTGATGTTCCCAATCCAGCCACACCGATTTCTGCAGGCCGCTTTTGAGATCGCGACGCCCCTCGGGAAAAATATCCAGATCCACCCACATCCCGTTCGGACTCACTTCCAATTCGCGGTAATAGCGAGGCCGCGAGGGATCCGGCTGCAGGAATGTCTCCGCCACATCGCGATCCCAGAGCTGATCGCGACGGCCGCTCGCATCCGAGTCGTCAAACAAAAACAATTCCCGATAACGGCATTCAAAACGCAGGTAGAGCGTTTGCGACGTCCACAGCAAACGGACTTCCGTCTGCCGTTCTGCATCCGGATTCTTTCCCTGCCAATCCGAGCAGAACGAAACGCCTTGCGCCGTTTGCCATTCTGGAGCGGGATGCCTCGCATCGAGTGGGATGTCGCGGGTTACCCGTGTGGCCGTGATGTTATCCGCTCCCGGGGAACAATCGTTTGTATTTACTTGGCTCATAGCTAGAGAGGGCAAGAAGCAGAATAACGCGGCCATCCATATTCGCATAAAGATCTCGTCGATCCCATGGTGATCCCAGTCCGAAGCTATCGCTGCATTCCCGATTTCGTTTTGACCGCAACAATCGGATAGTCCGTTCCGGCCGTCCTGCCCTATGTTATCTGCATGGCAACCAATGCGATACTCTCCGAGGCAGCAGTCATGAAAACGAATCCCATCGACACCCGCCGCTGGCAAGCTGTTACCGACCGCGACTCCGCACTGGACGGCGCTTTTGTATTCGCTGTCGCGAGCACCGGAATCTTCTGCCGTCCATCGTGCCCCTCTCGGCGACCGCGCCGCGAAAACGTAAGCTTCTTCGAGCGCCCGATGGAGGCCGAAAAGGCAGGATACCGCGCCTGCCTGCGTTGCCGTCCGAAGGCAATTGACGGGAATCCGCAGGCCGCACTGGTACGCTCCGTTTGCCGCTACATTGAGCAGAATATCGAAGACCGCCTGACCCTCGCTGGACTGGCTAAGGAATTTCGACGCAGCCCGTTCCACTTGCAGCGCACCTTCAAGTCCGTGCTCGGCGTTTCGCCCAAGGCCTACATGGACGCGGTCCGCCTGCGCCAGGTGAAGCACAACCTCCAGGCCGGGCACTCCGTCACCACGTCTCTCTATGCCGCTGGATACGGCTCCAGCAGCCGCCTTTACGAGCGCACCGCAACGCAACTCGGCATGACGCCGGAAAAATATCGCCGGGGAGCGGTTGCGGCCGTAGTGCGTTTCACGATCGCGAAATCTCCGTTGGGACCGATGCTGATCGCCGCCACTGACAAAGGTATTTGCGCGATCCAGTTCGCCGACAGCGAAGCCGAACTCCAGCAAGGCCTGATGCGCGAGTTCCCTTTCGCGACTCGCCGCCGCGATGACGAAGCCATGGCCGAGTGGCACGAAAAACTCGAGCGCCTGATTGAAGGGACGAATCAGGATGCACATCCCTCGATTCCCCTCGACATACGCGCGACGGCTTTCCAGCGCCGCGTCTGGGAAGCGCTACAACGTATCCCGCGTGGAGAAACTCGTTCCTACAGCGCCGTAGCCAAGAAGATCGGCATGCCGAAAGCCACTCGCGCCGTAGCCCGCGCCTGCGCAACCAACCCGGTTGCCGTGGCGATCCCCTGCCACCGCGTGGTCCGCGAAGACGGCGAACTCGGCGGCTATCGCTGGGGGCTTGAGCGCAAGGAGCAGTTGCTTGCGATGGAGCAAGGTGCAGGAGTCTAGTCTTCAATCGCAAATCGCTTCGGGCGTCTTGCAAGGTTTCTGCGGACGCCCGCAGTTCCAACCTCTACAAATTGACTACCCGTAGTCCGCGGCGTAGCATCGGCTGGCTTGGCGTCCGCGGGCACAACTTGGACAGCCCCCGTCCGAGAATGCTGTGTTTCCCCCCGACTGGCGTTGTCGGGCGTCATGGTCCGAAAGCCAAGGTGGAGTTATGAAATCGGAGTGTTCCCAGCGTCCAGCGTGCCTGATTCTGCTTGTGGCAGCGTTCATGTTGTTGACCACAAGCGCCGGCGCGCAGACTTTCAGCGTGCTCTTCACCTTCTCCGATCTCTCCCAGGGATTTCAGCCCATAGGGCCGGTGGCACTCGACCCGGCCGGCAACGTCTACGGGATGGCGATGCACGGCGGCGTGCCCGACAACTTCGGAACTGTATTCAAAGTGGACACCCACGGCAATTTCACGCTGCTCCATACTTTTGCGGGCACGCCCGACGGCTGGTGGCCCGTCTGGGGACCGGTCGTCGACAAAACCGGCGCCCATATCTATGGCACCACTCCACGCGGCGGCAGGACGAATCCAGCCTGCGGCGGGCAATGCGGAATTATTTTCAAATTGACCCAGGCGGGCAAGGAAACCATTATTTTCCGCTTCGGAAGAAAGAGCGCCCTGTTTGGATCCTTCCCTCAATTTGGCGTGATTCGAGACGCCACAGGCGCGCTCTACGGAACCGCGACACTCGGTGGGCCGGCTGACCACGGAACAGCATTTCGCCTTGCCAAAGGGGTTTACACCGTGCTGCACACGTTTCCAACCGGGCAAGGGGATGGCGAGTATCCTCAGGGACCTCTTCTTCGGGACGCGGCCGGCAACCTGTATGGCACGACCGGCTTTGGCGGGGCATTGGGCCACGGAACCGTGTTCAAGATCGATCCGGCAGCGAACGAAACCGTCCTCTACAACTTCACCGGTGGCACCGATGGCGATCAACCCTGGAACAATTTAATCCGGGACGCCGCCGGCAATCTGTACGGAACCACGTTCTCCAGTCTGTTTCCCGGCAACCCTGGAGTCATCTTCAAGCTGGACACGAATGGCAAAGAGACTGTGCTTTACACTTTCGCTGGCGGCGCAGACGGCGCCCGTGCAGGCGGCATGGTGATGGACGCGGCCGGGAGTCTCTATGGAACCACTGGTTTTCTCGACACCGGAGGCACGCTCTTCAAGCTCGATCCGTCGGGGCACAAAACGGTGCTCCACACCTTCACTGGTGGCGCAGACGGTGCTGGTCCCGGACCACTCATCCAGGATGCCGCCGGCAACATCTATGGTGCTGCATCCGGCGGCGGGGACTTGAACTGCAATCCTGCAGGCTGCGGAGTCATTTTCAAATTCACGCCTTGATCGTCAGACACCGCGGTGCGCCGTGGCCTAGCGGGCTATTTGTTGCACCCAACCCGCAAACGAGTGCCAGGCGGCGGTCTGCCCAATCAGGAATCTCGCCTGCGACATAAATACCAGGAACGCGCCCGCCCATAGCGTCGCGCGATGGACTCTGCGGGTCGACCACAAATCATAGGCCACCAAGGCCAACAGGAAGAGATAGGAAAACCGTGTCGCCACGGCCGCATGCTTGTAGACCATGGAGAAGGGCCAGCGAGCGATGGCGGCCACCAATAGCTCAATCGTTGCAATCAAGATGAGCCGCTTGTGCGCCGGGGGATTCGATCGATTGCGATACGCGAACACCATCAGCGTGCCGAACATCAGAATCGCTGACATCGGAATGACATAGAAGAATTTCACGTCTCTGCCCGGCGGCCCAGCTTCCCGGACAAGCGAATCAGTAGCCGCCATCACTCCCAGGATCACCATCGCGCACGCAAGGATGAACCCCGCGATCCCGAGACGGCGATGAATGTCCACTCTGCCCGCTGCAACAAGCGACGTCTGGGTGATGAGCAAGAGTATCCAACTGGAAAATGCGATCGCATGGAAGTGAATAATCAGGCTAGGTAGAGGCGCACGAACCAATCCCGCAAGATAGTAGGTGTGCGCAAAACCAACAAACACCGTAACCAGAATGAGCGCGGCCATTGTCGAAAAAAAGACGTGATCGAAACGCCGTCCGGGCAGGCTGGACGAGGTCTTTACCGGATTTCCAGGTACCGTGGCTGTCGCCATCATTCCTCCGGAGATCTAACCGATTAAAGCTGATTCTACGCAGGCGAGTTCGGTCCCGCCAGAAATCCACCGTCGAGAATCAGGGATTGCCCAGTCATGAACGAAGCCTTGTCTGAGCACATCCAGACGACCGCTTCCGCGATTTCCATCGGAGTTCCAAAGCGGCCGATGGGATGAAGTCCGAGGGCATACTTCTTCATTTCTGGCGCGCCGAAGATGCGTTCTCCCATCGGCGTTTCAATCACTGCCGGGCACACTGCGTTGATTCGTATTCCGCTGCGAGCGGTTTCCAGCGCGGCGGACTTGGTCAGGCCGATCACGCCGTGCTTGCTCGCGCAATACGTGGCCGCTCCCGCGGAACCGATCCATCCCGCGACTGACGCCATGTTGCATATCGCTCCGCCGCTTCCCTGTTTGAGCATCTGGCGGATCTGGTACTTCAGGCATAGCCACACGCCCTTGAGGTTAATGTTGATGGTGCTGTCCCAGGCTTCTTCGCTCTGATCGACGATCGGAGTCCATGCGCCCTCGACCCCGGCGTTGTTGAACGCGATATCCAGGCGGCCAAACTTCTCCACCGTTTTCTGGACGAGCACCTGCACGTCGGCAGTCTTTGACACGTCCGTCTTTACGAACAGGCCGTCGCCGCCCTCGGCACCGACCAGGTCCATGGTTTCCTTGCCCTCCACTTCCCGGCGGCCGGCAACCACCACCTTGGCGCCCTCCTTAGCGAAAAGAATGGCGGCGTCGCGGCCAATCCCTGAAGTCCCGCCAGTAACAATTGCAACTTTGCCGTTTAGATCCTTTGCCATGAACTCTCCTTGAAGTGAGACCACCGTCGAAGCGGACAAATGAAAGTGTGAGGGGGGATTGTAAACCACACGGCAGAACGTACGAAACGGGCCCTCTACGGACAGAGCTGCCGCCCTTGCAGCCGCTGGGCGACGCCAACAACATTCGTGAGCGCGGCGCACAGTTCCAGTCCGACGGGAGTCAGCGAATACCAGACGGTCGGCGGGGATGTTCGCCGTGTGATCCGCTCGATCACTCCATTCTGTTCGAGCTTGCGAAGCCGGGTCGTGAGCATCTTCGCCGAGACTCGGCCGATGTCGGTCTGCAATTCCGTGAAGCAGCGTTCCCCTTCCCGCAGATACCAGATCACATGGGCGGTCCATGTCCCCGCGAGCAGACGCATACATTGACTCAAGGGGCACTCCGCGGGCGGTGGCAGCACTTTGCTTTTCCGTCTCTTCACCATTGGCAACGCCTTTCCAAATGGTAACCCGATTCTGCACAGCAGGCGAATCCTGGCTCCGGCCCGTTCCATCTATGTAGGCATGAACAGAAATCGCAAACATACGGCACTCATTACCGGAGCCTCAAGCGGCATCGGTCTCGGACTCACGCGCGGATTCCTCGCGGAAGACTTCAACGTAGTCGCAAACTCGCGCCACATCACAACCGCTGGCACGCTGGTGCCATCCGACGACCTGCTCCTTGTCGATGGCGACGTCGGCGAAGCGTCCACCGCACAGAATGTGATCCGACAAGCGGAGCAACGATTCGGCACGGTCGATGTGCTCATCAACAACGCGGGTATCTTCGTGCCCAAGCCATTTGTCGACTACACGCCTGAAGACTTCGAGCGCGTACTCTCAACCAATCTGGCTGGCTTCTTCTACATGTCGCAGGCGGCCGCCCGCCATATGCAGAAGCACGGCGGGGGTCAGATCATCACGATCAGTACGACACTGGCCCAGCAACCGGTTGCTGGAGTAACCGCAGCGCTGACGAGCTTGACCAAGGGCGGCCTCAACGCGGTGACGCGCGGCCTGGCGATTGAATATGCAGCCGAGGGAATCCGGGTCAATGCGATCGCACCGGGCATCGTGGACACGCCGATGCATAAACCCGAAAACCACGAATTTCTAAAGGGACTGCACCCGATCAAGCGGTTGGCCACGGTCCAGGAGATCGTTGACGCCGCCCTGTTCCTGGTGCGGGCTCCATTCATCACCGGAGAAGTGATCCACGTTGACGGTGGCGCTCACGCGGGTAAATGGTAGGACGCCAGACGTTGTTGCATTGAACGGATTCATGGCAAAGTAGCTGACATCTTTGTAACGAAGAGGAGAATATGAGCGAACACTATCATGATGCGGCCGACCTACGATTCCTCAAGGAGATGAGCAAACTTGCGCCCACCGAATTCACCGCATGGCTCAACCTGGACAAGATTGTTGCGCGCGAAGACGGCGCCATTCCCAGGAAGTACCGCGAACTCATAGCATTGGGGGTTGCGTTCACCACGCAGTGTCCGTATTGCATCGAGGCGCATGTGAAGGCCGCGAAGACAGCGGGCGCCTCTCGTGAAGAGATCACCGAAAGCTCGTTGATTGCCGCGGCCCTGCGTGCCGGTGGCGCAGCCACACACGGGGCGATGGCGCTCAAGTTCTACGATCAGTTTTGATCTCGTAATTCGCCGAAATCAAAAAACGAAACCCGGTTGCTTCAGGAAACGCCGGCTACCGGTGCGGATCAAACCCCACTTGCACGACCAGCTTTTCCTTGGCGGCAGAGGGTGCGAACTTCCATTGCTTGATGGCTTTCATCGCGGACTGGCCGAGGATCGGGCTTCCTCCGAGCAACTGTGTGCTCTCCACCGCACCGCTGGCGCTGACCACTGCCTCCACCTTCACGACGCCACCGATGTAGAGGCGCTTCAGAGCTTCTGGATATTCCGGTTCGACTCGCGCGACAACTTTTCTCTCCACGGCGATCTGGTCGACCGTCTGTGCGCGTAGAGGTTGAGGGTTCACGAGCCAGGCCGCCGTCACCATGACGGCGAGCGACAACAACCGCAGTCCGATCTCTTGGTGTCCGACCTTAGCGAGACACTTCGACATAAGTCACACGACCTCGTCGTCAGTCTTAGGGTAGTACTACGCTTAACTGATACACCTCTTGCGTACTGCGATCACGAACGAACATCCAGGAACCATCGGCTGTGCGTCCGCTCCAAAGGCCAAACGGACCCGAATAGCGCTCGATCCCTTCCAGCTTGAACACTCGGTCGGCATGGCTTTCCCCGACTTTCACTCGGCGAATCGATTCCTCGTCAGTGACCAGATCGTCGAAGTACAAATACTGGCTATCGGCTGACCAGTCTGGATAATTCACCGCGCCAGCGGGCTCGGCCAACCAGACGGACCACTTCTGCGTTTGAAAATCGAACAGCATCACCTTCGTGAAATCCGGCGACAGTGCGGCGATGTATTTTCCGTTTGGAGACCATCGCGGGCTGAACAATCCCTGCGACCCGGGGATCGTCGTCACCTGATGCGTCTTCAGGTCGATCATGCGAATATCAAGGTCGGCCGTGTCATGGAAGTAGCCAAACAGGATGTGATTGCCATCTTCCGACCAGTTCGCGTCGATCTGTCCGCGGCTCTCTTTGAGCATGTCCTGGGCATCTCCCCCAGCTCTCGAGACAATCGAAATTCTGGCCGGACTGCCGGGCTCCATGCTCACATACGCAATTCGACTGGCATCGCGAGACCACCGAGGCAACGCCACTCGTTCGGGCGCCTTGGTGAGCTGGACTTTTTCGCTGCCATCAGCCCGGCACCGCCATAGCGTGGCGTCCGGAACCGAGACAAAAGCCACCCACTTGCCGTCAGGCGAGTAGTTGAGATCCGTGGCTGACACCGAGGACAACAGCGGCACGAAACCCTTGGTGGCGGCATCGTACTTCACCGCTTCGCCAAAGGGCTGCACCCCGATCGCCCATATTTTCTTGCTGTCGGCTGCCGGAGAAGCGTTCCCGAACGACATCGGTCCGCGCGTCAGTTGTACCGGAATCCCCGTTGAACCGGACTCGGCGAGTGCCCAAAGTGTGGTGATCGCAGTCGGCGCGCTCTGGTTCACCTGAAAAATGTAGTAGCGGCCATCGGCGGTCCAGTTGCCGCAGCACGCCTCGTTGCCGCTCTGCCATTTGCTGAGCACGGCATGCGGATTCGATCCGTCGCTGCCCACTTCCCAGATCGAAGTAGCATTCTGATCTGCGTTCCCAACCGTAAAGCGGATGCGCTTTCCGTCGCGCGAGAATCGAGTTCCAAACACCGATCCCGTCGCTGTAAACAGTTCGTGGGCCGATGATCCGTCGGCCTTAGCCAGGTAGAGTTTCGACCCTTTGCCAAACACCAATTGCTGGCCGTCGGCGGACCAGGCCGCATCGCGGCCAGTCATCTCACCGACTCTTTTGGGAGTCCCATCATGGGTTGGCAGAGTCCAGAATTCGCTGTCCGCGCCACCCTGAATCGGGGCCACTAGGAGTTTGGAGCGGTCAGCAGAGATATCCAGTGCTTGCACG
The DNA here is from genome assembly GCA_016196065.1 of Acidobacteriota bacterium. Classification (NCBI taxonomy): domain Bacteria; kingdom Pseudomonadati; phylum Acidobacteriota; species Acidobacteriota bacterium. The sequence goes on from JACPYL010000025.1 coordinate 438,505, forward strand.
TTCGAAAATGCATTGGAAATGACAGCTCGGTCCGCGCCCTGCAACGAAACGCGCGCGACCAGATGACGCGCCGCCGGCCATTCCGTGACATACAGGCTTGACTCATCCGCCAACAGGTTGGTCTTGCTCATGCCGTCGCGAGTGATCTGGGTAACCGAAGTCACCGTCGGCTGGGTGCTGGTGATGGAATCGTTTGGATGGTCAGCGCAAGGCGCTGCAATGGCGGCAAACAGCAAAAGCGACGCCAATCGAGACAGAGAAAATCTACAGACTCCCCCGGTCGTATAGAGCATGCCGGGATGCTAGCAAAGTACTCATCCGAGTCTCATTAACAAAGTCACACAATGTGTTACGGGCGTAACGCCTTTCGGCCACAGCAGGCAACTCACTGGGATCCTGGTATTGGTCATTTTGAGTCCGCAGGCAGAGGCTAACCTCAAAATTGAGCCACTGCCGGATTCAGTGTGACAACGCCTCGTACTTGCTGCGAGCCTCTTGAAAAGCCGTAATCACCGACTGCTTCTCCGCCTCGGTATTCCAGGACTTGTTGCTCTTTGCAGCCAGGATCAGCCGATCCACCCATGCAACGAAATAGGCTGCATCCGCCGGGCTGTGCAGAGGCGCTCCAGCCATCGACACATACACCGGGCTGGTCGTGGCATACGGGTACAGATCCAGGATCGGATACTCGGCCTTGTCGCTATAGGCCCGCAGAACGCACCACCCGCTGCCGTCGAGCGCGGCTGTGCCCGAAGCATCCGCTGCCTTGCGATCGCCTTTCAACTCAATTTCCCGCGTCACTTTCCCGTTGCACACGATTTGCAAATGGTCGAGCGGCACGATAGACCGGAGTCCAACTTTGAATGGCACTTCCTGCTTCGTCTCTTTGCCTTTTAGCTGAATCTCTTCGCCCGCAGTCTTCCCTCCCATCTCAAACCACAGCAGCGGACCGTTGGTCGCAAACGTTCGTCCAGCTTTGATCGACGCGAGCCACGGCCCGATCTTCAACGGACCCGGTTTAACTTGCGCATACACCCGGTTCAGTCCGATTGGGCCACGAAGAGACGCGTAGTTGCCCATAAAATCCGTGCCCGCAGCGGTCGGCAAACGGAACCCGCAGTTGAGCAGTTTGTACCAGACCTCAGCTGTCGACTTATGATCCGCAAAGCCGACGACCTCGATGTAGTCCACCTTTCCAAGAGCAACGTCAGCGGGTAGTTCGTAACTAAGAGGATCGTCCTTCGACGGGTCGGGCACACTCTCCAGCGGATGCACATATCCCACCAGTGCCCCTTGCGCATGCGCCATGTCGGCTACGTTGAGGTTTGCCGGATACAAACTCGAAGCCGCCGTGTTGGGATATCCGGCATAGCCCGGCAGAATGAGATTGTTCTTCAGCCCAAGCAGGCCCAGATGTCCCCAATAACTCGTATGGAATTCCTGCCCGTGCAACAAGAGATGATTGAGATTCGAAGCCGAATCCATCTTCGGCGAGAAAGTGGCGATATCCGGAAAGCGCTGCTCTTTGTTAACGACCAGATTCTCAATCACCGCCAGATTTTCCGCCGCCGCCTGTTCGATGAGATGTGACGGAGTGTTGCGATACGTGCCCGCATAATTCATGTGGACGTGCACATCGCCGCTGACCCACTCCGCGGGCTCATAAGGAATGTTTGGCCGCAAATGAACCGTGACGGCCGAAATCGTGTCCGCGACGACTCCCACGGTTCGTTGTTCGAATCCAAATTCGAATCCTCGCATGACGCCGATCTTCACCGGCCCCGCGGGCACCATAAATTTCGTATTCCCCGCGGTGTCGAAGTAGTGCGCTTCGAACGGACGCTCGGAGCGCACGAAACTGTCGTCGGCATGCATCCAGGCACTATCGGGCGCATAGGCCCGGCCGTCTGACGCAGTCACAAATATCCGTGCGGCCACCGGTTTTCCGTTCGGTCCGACGATGCCCAGAGACAACTGTCCCATGTGCTTCAGATACTTGCGCTCGCGAGCTGCGACTTGAGTCTGCGCGCCGCCCGGAATCATCTGCACCCAGAGCGAAGTATTTCCGCTGCGGTTCGAAATGAAAGCGATTTTCGTCCCATCGGGCGACCATCGTGGATTCGTATTGTCGTAGTCTCCATAAGAAATCGGCAGCGCATCGCCACCCGCGGACGGCATCACCCACAACTGGTGCCAGGGCTGTCCCAGATAGGACGCATAGACCATCCGTGTGCCGTCCGGCGAGAAGTCCGGACGCGCACGCCACGTCGTCTCCTCGTAATGAATTTCGCGAGCCTCCGCCCCGGGCTGTGCCTTCACTCTCCAGAATCCGCCGGTTCCATGAATATGTCCGCGATTGGAGATGAAAAGGATTTCCGATCCATCTCGCGACCACACAGGACTGATCTCGTGATCGACTCTGCTGTAGTAGTAGCGAGGCAAAGCACTCACATTCTCTGGAGTGAGTTGCTGGACATCACTGAGTTTGCCGCCCTCGAAGCTGCCGGCAAAAATATGAAAGTGGCCTTTGTAGGAAGTCGACACAAATGCCAGCCGCTTTCCGTCAGGCGAGAAGCGCGGCTCGAGATTCACAGCGCCGCCCGAAGTGAGCGCCATCTCATATCCACTGTGTAGATCGAGTGCCCACAACTCCACCGCGTCGTGATCGTAACGGTCGAACACCACCCAGCGCCCATCCGGCGACGAATCCGGCTGATAGTCATAGCCCGGACCGGCGGTGAGCTGCTCCGCTTTTGTAGAGCCCACCTCCTGCTTCCACAGCGACCCCGCCATCGAGTACACCAGGCTCTTCGAATCCGGAGACCATGTCGCCGCACTCGGACCAGTCGTCAACTGCGGCAAATACATTTCGCGGAAGTAATAAGAATGAGGCAGGTCAATCTGTTTGAGGACGGGCTCACGCTGGGCAAATGCGCTAAGACTGGCTGCGAGGAAAAGAAGAAATACAAGACCGGACTTGAACAAGAGCCCTCCGCTCAATCAAGCATTTCACAACAACGTGACGGCGCTAGCGAATCACCGGCAAAACGATTTCGGACGACCGCGCGCCGCCGTGATACACCCGAATGCGAGCCTGCTTCATCTTCGCACTCGTCACTTCCGACATCCCGGTCTGCAAATTTCGCGAGAAGTTCGGCGAAAAGCTGCCAAACACCTGCACCCGCATGCGATGGCCTTTCAGAAAAACGTTACTGGTAATCAGGTGATCAAGGGTTAGCTCATACACTTTCCCGGGTTCCAGCAATTGCCTTCCGTGAGCCACATCGCGATAACTGCCACGCAGAACATCGAGTCCCGGACTCATCAGATTGAACGCCGTGCCATCCGGGGCCACATCCAACAGGCGCACCCAGACATCCATATCCCGGCAATCGCAGGAAACGAACATATGCGCAGAAATGGGGCCGGTAACCTCAGTATCGGATTCGAGCGGCGCGGAATCGAACGTCAGAACATCCTCGCGATCGACCAACTTGCGATAGTCGTGTCCGCCGGACGAAGCGTAGGCATTCACGACTGGATGCGCCGGATCGGAAACAAATTCGCTGAATGTCTCCTGACTCGCCGCTGAACCGGTCGCCAGAGTGCGGATATGGGCCCCATTCTTCGCCGCATTCAATTTGAAGGAGGTCTTCTCACTTGCCGGCGGCCACACATCGGATTCGCGCCACTCGTTCCTCCCCATGACGAAATAACGGACAGGCTTCTCGCGCTCCACGCCGTTGTCCGCGCCTTTCAGATAGTGATCCATCCAGCGCAATACAACGTCGTCGTAGTTAATTGCGGCCGAGGCTCCGAACTCGCGCTCCCCGGAACGTGTCTTCGCAGTGTTGTCGACCCCATGCACCCACGGACCCAACAGCACGTGCGTGCGCGGATCTTTTTCCCCGGAACGTTCCTTAAGCAAACCAGCAAAATTCGTGGTCGCGCCCTCGGGGCCATAGTTGTCGTCATACCACGCCGATAGGTTCAGGACCGCCGCGGGATTGCGGCCGTATTTATTGCGCAGTTCACTCCAGTCCCACCACGGATCTTCTGCCGGATGCCGCAACCAGTCGAAGTAATAAGGAGCAACCTTCTTCAGAGCCTCGACGTCCTGCAGCGGAACTGTCGCAAGCATCTTCCGGCCTTCGTCCTTCCATGTGGCCAGCGCTTCATCATTCGTGCGCGGTCCTGGCAGGTCTTTCTTCACCCGCGTGTCCCACGCGATGTTGTCCCATATCCACTCGATCCAGGACAGGTCCCACGTTCCCCACGCATAGAAAAAATTCTGCGGAGTAGAAAACGTCATCGCCGGAACCATCGCCTTCAAATGAGGAGGACTTTCCACCGCCGCCAGCCACTGCACTGCCCCGGGATACGAGAGCCCGAAAGTTCCGACTGCACCGCTAGACCATGGCTGCGTGCCTGCCCATTCGATCGTGTCGTAGCCGTCACGCCCCTCGTTTTCATACGGCCGAAACTGACCATCCGAGTGATAACGGCCACGCACGTCGACGACCACGACTGCGTACCCACGCTCAACGCCATGGCGAAACGTTGTGTAGTCCTCCTGCGCGGCGTCCTTTCCATATGGAGTGCGGTAAACCAGGACTGGATATTGGCCTGACTCTTGCGGACGAAGTACGTCGGCCCGGAGCACAATGCCATCGCGCATCGGAACGGCAACATTTTTTTCGACGAAATATTCCGCTGCGGAAGTTTTCGACTCCTGCGCGATCAGAAAACAAAAATTCGCCGGGAGCAGGGCCAGGCAGCACCACACCAGGGATCGGAATCTCATCGGCGCTGAGGCTAACACTGCCACAGGCCTCGGGACAAGTCAGGCTTGCGCAGCCGTTTTCAAATGGTCACGCAGCCATACCCACACCCAATTCAGCAGGGCGGCACCTACCGTCACTTTCAAAATCCGCGACTGGCTCAAGTCCACCTGCCCAAACATCGCGATGCAAAGTCCGATTCCAATCACCGCCAGCAATGGCCCTCCCGGGATGCGAAACCGCGCCACCCCCGGTTGTTTGTAGCGCAACACGATGAGCGCAGCACAAACGACTCCGTAGTAAAACAATCGTGCGACTGCCGAGAGCGTGACGTTCCAGGAGAAGTTGCCGAAAAGCGCCAGCCCCCAAACTGTCAGGGCGTATACAAGGATCGAAAGCCAAGGCGTATGAAATCGGCGGCTCACCCACGCAAACGGCCCAGGCAGATCTCCACTTTCGGCGAGAGCAAATGTGGTGCGCGGCATGGACAGAAGCTTTGCGCCAAGGTATCCATACACCGAGATCAGAGCGCCGATGGCCACCAGCGCAGCACCGCGATTTCCCATCGCGATCCGTGCAACTTCTGCCAGAGGACGGTCCGTCGTCGCTCCACTACCCAGAACTCCCACCACCACCCACTGCACCAAGGCATAGATCGCGATACACCCGATCAGCGCCATCAGCAGTGCGAATCCCACATCGCGCTTCGGATTCTTCGCTTCCCCGAGCGGCACCAACGCAGTCTCGAACCCGCCAAAGGCGAACACCAGCAGCACCATCGCCTTCAACCAGACGCTGGTCGCGAGCGGTCCTTCTGGCGCCATCGGAGCCGGATGAAAGATCGTGACCGCCGCACCTGCCAGAATCACCATCAGCAATGGAAGAAGTTTGGCTATCGTGAAGATGTTGCTGACTCGCGTCCCCGCACGCACGCCCAGGATATTAATGAGGGCCAGCAATCCCACCAGAGCCGTCAGGATTAAGAATCGCGCAGCCTTTGCCCCCGGCCAGAACTCCGCCAGGTAGATGACAAACAAATTGGCATTCGCAGCCGGCGCCGCCGACTGCGCGAGGTAGAAAGTCCATCCCACCACCAAGCCGACGAGTCGCCCGAAAACGGTGCGGGCATATAGATATGGTCCGCCCGCTTCCGAAAATTGCGATGCCACCTCTGCGAAGCACATCATGATGACGCCGATCGCGGCTCCTGCAATCAGCACCGCCAGAACGCTTTCCTTTCCCAGCAGTGCAGCCACCGTTCCTGGGAGTCCGAACACGCCGCTGCCGATCATCGAGTTCACGGTCAGCGCGACCAGGCTCCAGCGCCCGATTGCCCGCACCAGTCCGGCCTTTGGATTCGGGATCGTGGTCGTCATCGCGCCCCGTTTGTATCACAGCGAGTCGAATCCGCGGTAAACTTCTTGTCTCGCTTTTGAGAATCCAAAAAGCCCTGCGGAGTGTACTAAGAAAGTGCCACCTTCGATTTCTGACATCCGGTTGTTGCTCAAGGTAAAACAGCTTCCCCAATGTGCTGAGTCCCGTCGAGTTTTCGTTACGGGCGGAACGGGCTACATGGGCAGTTCCCTGATCCCCGCCCTTTTGCACCGTGGCCACCGCGTCCGCGGTCTGGTCCGTCCGGCGTCCAAAGGTAACCTGCCGAGCGGAAGCGAAGTCGTCTCTGGCGACGCTCTCGATGCCAATACCTACAAACATCTGATACGCCCCTCCGACACCTTCATTCACCTGGTCGGAGTCGCCCATCCATCGCCCGCCAAGGCTGCCGAGTTCCAGTCCATCGACTTGGTCGCCGCCCGCGAGGCAATCAATGCTGCCGCGGACAGCGGGATCGCCCATTTCGTCTACCTGAGCGTCGCGCACCCCGCGCCCATGATGAAGGCTTACATAGCCGTGCGCACCGAATGCGAAGCCCTGATCAAGCAGCGCGGCCTCAACGCCACAATTCTGCGCCCCTGGTATGTCCTCGGCCCCGGCCACAAGTGGCCCTACGCGCTCCTGCCCTTCTACAAGGTCATGGAGGCTTTGCCGTTCACTCGGGAAGGCGCCCAGCGCCTCGGACTGGTCACTCTCGAGCAGATGATCATGGCGCTCGTCGAGGCCGTTGAATCGCCAGTTCAGGGCCTAAGGATCGTAGGGGTACCCGGCATTCGGACTGCCCAAGCCTCGCTGGCCCGCGCACAAGCCCGCCAAACCGCATGAAAACGCCCGCCCGGCGTGCCTTTTAGAAATCCCATTTCTTCAATTACGGAAGCACATGCACACGGGGAATCTGTTCGCCTGCGGCAGCAGATGCGAAGGTGATCAAGCCGGAACAGATAGAGCCGCGAAGCGGCCGTACCTGCAAGATCGGCCCGACTGCGGGCCTGCAAATTGGAAAGGACCTCATGGACCGCGAAAACCGCGCCAGCATGGACGAGATCCACCTACGCATCCTGCGCGTTACCGAAGACCTGCGCGCCATCCAGCGTGAACTGAACTGTGCCGCCATGCAGGCGCCCAACGATCCCGAACTGATGGAAGCCCTCTCCGATCCCCCCGAGATGGAATCACTGAATGTGCTGAAATCGGCGCTCGACCAGATGCGCCACTTCCTGTGGTTCTACATGCAAGTCATGACCAGCGGCTCCGAGATGGGCGAGAAGCTCCGCCAGAGCCTGCGGCAGGATCCCGTGCCCCACGTACCCGAAACGGAAAAGCAGCAGCATATGCAGAACGCGTCCGACGCCATCATGCTGCGCTATCTCGCCGACAGCAAGTTCCGCAAGCCCAACTAGGCCTTCAGTTGGTAGCCCTGCACCGCGCCCCAGACAATAAATTGACAATTGGGCGATTCCATCGGGAGTACAATTCCTCCCAATGTTGCTGCCGTGGGGGCGTCCATGAAAAGCCTTCTCGCTATATCCAGCCTGATCGTCGTTTCGACCACCTTGATTGCTTCCGCCCAAGTTGGGCGCCGGACGCCCAGCCGTCCACGAGTTACCGCCCCTGACTTTTCGCCCAACACTACGATCTTTCTGAGCGGGAAGGTGGTGGTTGAGGATGGCAGTCCGCTAACGGAACCAGCGATGATCCAAACAATATGCCGTGGACAACGACGCCCGGAGACTCATACCGATTCACACGGGAGTTTCAGTTTCCAGTTTGGGAGCCGCGCTTCGGTCACCAGTGAAATTGGCTTTGATGCGGATACACCGATGCAAAGCACGGCCAACGCACGCAACGAACGTCGCGACCTGAAGGATTGTGAACTGCAAGCCTCGCTCGCAGGATTCACCTCCGACGTCCTGGAACTCGGCGCCCGTTTTTCCGGCGACCAGAGCGCCGATGTCGGTCGCATCATTCTCCACCGCATGGCCAACGTCGAAGGATTCACGATCAGCGCCACGACTGCGGAGGCTCCCTCCACCGCCAGGAAAGCTCTGGAGAAGGGCCAAGAGCAGGAAAAGAAAGCCCACTGGGACGACGCTCAGAAATCACTCGAAAAGGCGGTGGCGCTCTATCCGAGATTTGCTGTTGCCTGGTTTGAACTAGGGCGCGTGCAACAGCAGAAGAATGATCTCGTAGCCGCGCGCACTTCTTTCGAACAATCCATCGCCGCCGACGCCAAGTATGTGAACCCCTATCACGGCCTGATGGAACTGGCTCACCATGCCGAACATTGGAAAGAACTGACCGACATCAGCGAAAAATTGCTCGCTCTCAATCCAGTCAGTTTTCCGGAGGCTTGGTTCGCGAATGCGATCGGGCACTACTGCTTGCAGGATTTCGCCAGCGCGGAAAAGAGCGCTCGTCGAGGACTGCAGATGGATACTGAGCATCGTATCCCTCGACTGGAATACATGCTGGGAATGGCCCTGCTGAAGAAACCAGACTACCGGGAAGCAGCGCAACACCTGCAGATGTTCCTGCACCTCTCGAACAAACCTGCGGAAATCGCCGAAGCCCGAAGACATCTCGACGAGATCGCCCGGCTGTCAGCTGCTGCAACGCCTCCGGCAAGCGAAAACAAATAACGATTCTCGCCGATGCAGTTCAGTTTGCCCGGCGTGACCTGAATACTGGAAACTGCTACTTCAATTCCAGCATCCCCGCGCTCACGTGGGCATCCAGCATGGTCTTACCGTGACCTTTCCAGGTCATCATCCGAAACAAGCCGCCTTTTTCGCGATCGAAGGCCGGCGCGTGAATATCGCCGGCAAACACAAAGCCGCGCACGGATTTGTATTCTTCCGGGTCGCCCACGTCGATCGACAGTTTGCCCGAACGCAGCAGGCACACCTTGTCTCCGTCCACGTTCGCAATCTGAAGTTCGCCCGCCATCATTGATATCGCGAGGCTTGAGTCCTTGGGCACTTCTACGACTGCGGTGGAGAGTGTCGGCAGGTCTTCAATTTCAATGAGAACCGGATTGCGATTACGATCAATCTTTACCCGCGCAGTTTTTGCCGATTCGGCGCTGACATTTTCGATGTTCACGTGCACGTCCGGACTCTGCGTGCCCAGGACTTCGACCTTGCCGCTGGTAGCCCGGATCTCAATCCGCTTGCCGCTCCTTAACCGCCCGACATCGGAAACGCTCGAACTCCACAGCAAATACACGGAAACGATCACCAGAACGCTAATTCCGATGGCGCCAAAAAACTTTTTTACAGTCCCCACGTTGTTCGTTGATGCTTCCATTTGTCTCTCCCCGCCGGAACAGGACCTTGAGCCTTGCGCTCTTGGAGGACATACAACTTAACAGCGAACGCCTGTCAGCTCCGTGACATGGTGCTATAGGTACGCGCCTGGAGGGGTGTTAGTTCCACGCCCGTGGGTAGCCACGATGGGAAGGACCACTTCTGACTGGGGCAGGCGCCGGCTTTAGGCGATAGAAAGGGGCGCGCTTTCGCGCGTCCCAGATACCGATTCCAATCCGTGATCTATCGTCCGAACCCGGCCGACTGCATGGATTGCCGCGACAAGTCCGATGTCGATGCAATGCCCTGCATACGGAGTTTGAATTCGTCGGCGTTGGAGGCGTTCTCGAGAGCCGTCTCATAGCCGACCAATCCTGCCTGGAACAGATCCCAGAGGGACTGATCGAACGTCTGCATGCCGTATTGCGATGTACCGGAAGAGATCGCGTCGCGGATGGCGCGCGTCTTTTCGGGCACAAGAATACATTCGCGAATGTAAGCCGTAGTGACGCAGACTTCGACCGCAGGCACGCGGCCTTCGGCGTCCGAACGGCGCACCAGGCGCTGGCTGACGATCGCTCGCAAGACCGCTGCGAGTTGCAGCCGGATCTGCTTCTGTTCCGGCGGCGGAAAGATCGCGATGATACGGTTGATGCTTTCGACCGCGTCCAGGGTGTGCAACGTGGAGAAAACCATGTGGCCGGTTTCTGCCGCATGCAACGCGGTTCCGATCGTTTCCAGATCGCGCATTTCGCCGACCAGGATCACGTCCGGATCCTGACGCAAACTGGCGCGTAACGCGGCACCAAACGAAGGCGTGTCTACTTCGATCTCGCGCTGGTTGACGTATCCCTTTTTATCGCGGTGCAGAAATTCGATTGGGTCTTCGATCGTGATGATGTGTTCGGCGCGAGTCGAATTGATGCGGTCGACCATCGCAGCGAGAGTGGTCGATTTGCCGGAACCCGTGACGCCGGTGACCAGCACCAGGCCGCGAGGCATGTCGCAAATCTGTTCCACCACTTTGGGCAGAAACAGTTCGTCAAGTGCGCGGATCTTGGTCGGAATGACGCGAAGCACCAGTCCGACGTTGCCGCGTTGCTGAAAGACGTTGACACGGAATCGTCCCAAGCCAGCGACGCCGTACGCCATATCGATTTCGGTGGTCTCTTTAAACTTCTGTTTCTGGCGCGCGGACATCATGCTGAACGCCATGTTCAGCATGTCTTCGGCGGAGACACGCGACTGGTCGGTGAGCGGAGTCAGTTCGCCATCGATGCGCAGATGGGGATAGTTCCCGACCTTCAAATGCAAGTCGGATGCACGACGCTCCATAGCAATGCGCAACAGGTCATCAATATTCATTCGGGCAAGACTCCGGCAACTCCCCTATGATGGCGCGAAGCGGGGGCGGGTACGAGATGACGGAGGTAATGGGACTTCCGAGGCGTTGCAAGGCCCTTTAGTATCAGACACTTGGCAGTGCCCGGCAGGGCCATAGAGAACTCCTGGCGTCAGGCCACTAAAAAAGCCGCCCAATTGGGCGGCTCTGCACATCTCGCACAAGGGATCAATCAGGCCGCAGTCTCGGCGCTGGCAGGCTGGAAGGGCTCGTCGTAACTGCCTCCGTAAATAGACGGGCATTTCGCTCCCATCGGACGCAGGTAAGTCGCGAGTTCGCCGCGATGGTGGATGCTGTGGTTGTTGAGGAATCCGAGATACATCGCGGCTGGAAAATTGAATGCACCCATGAAATCGACCGGAGTCGCCAGCTGTTCGCCCGTCAGTGCACGGACGCGTCCGGCAGCGCGCTTGTAATTCTGGTCGTACCACGCCACCAGTTCAGCCACATTCTTGGGTTTGTCGGCTTCGGCTGGACTCGCCATCGCAAATTTCATGTCGGCGATTCCGTCGAGGAACTGAATGTCGGTGTTCGCGATGTGCCAGGCCAATTCCCAGGCAGTGCGCGCGTGCGGATCGGGTCGATAGTCGCGCTTGTCGTCGGGAATGCGCGAGAAGACCTTCTTGGTTGTTTCTACTTCGTTGGTGAAGCCGTCGAGCATGGCGTCTCGAAAAGCCAGAGCAAATTCAGGAGTGGTAGCCATCGGAGTTTCTCCTTCTTGAAGCAGGTTGCAGAAGCGTGGACAGGGACGCCTCTGGAGAGGCGCTAATTACTCTAGTCCACGGGGATGATGGAGAGCAAACGAGCGGGAGCAGACTTCCCAGGTCTCGACCAACACGAGGCCTGGGATCTGCCAGGTGGCTATTTCATCAGGGGATTACCTTCCACTGTAACTTCGTGGTGGGCACGCACAGCATGTCGGCTTGCTTGCTGCGGAACAGCGGATCGCCGAACTGGTTGTGCAGCTGCACCGTCTTGTCGAATGGACGAACCGTCATCTTGTAACAAGTCAGGTGATCCTTGGGGTGAGTGATCGGGGTCACGATTCCGTTGTGCGTCTTTTGCACAGGATTGCAGAACAGGAACGGTTTGCCCACCTTGTGCGCCGAGTTGAACCATTGATCGGTGAGACCGACTTTCGTGTTTATCGGATTGCCATTCGTGACCACGTAGCAATTGAAGTGATCCAGATTGAATGCCGGTCCGTGTGGTTCCTTCTGAGTTGGAACAGCGAGAAAGCGTGCCTGCCCGGTCACGATTGTCTGCGCGCCGAATTGATTTTCGATTTGCACTTCGCGGGTCACGATTGGTTGTCCGGCGGCTTTGTGAAGGGCCAAATGCGCATCCGGATTGGTGATGGGAGTAATTATCCCGTTGTGATCCTTAACGGTGGGATTGCAAAAGCGCCAGATGTTCCCCACTTTTGCGGCGCTGGTACCGAACTGATCGACCAGGACGACGGGTTGCACGGGAATAGCGCTCGTCGCGGTTGGCAGATAGCACTTGAAATGGTCGGTTTCGTATTGCGCGAAGGCAGCGGAGCTGAGGACTACCAGAACCGCGATCAGGGTGAGTAGGTTTTTCATGACTGTTTCTCCTTGAGTATTGGGTTTTGAGGTGATGGTTTTGGTCGATGCGCTGGCAGCAGCGACCCTGCGCGAATACATTGCGTTCCAGTGGTTGCTCCCGAATTGCTCTGAAGCCGGGGAACTATTGCCGGACCACGTTGGCAACCGTGACCAGGCAATCGGTCGCGGTCGGTCCGGAGTTGAAAATGGTGATGTTCAGCGCGCCGGCACCCAGGGCGGCTGTTGTGATGTCGTGTCCGGTGTCGTCCCACAGACCGGGCACGGGCAGGCCCGAGCTACCGTTCCAGTCGCTGTCGACGTACTCGGCACCGATGCCTGCGATGGCAAGCCCGTTCACGTTGGTGGTCTCGTTGGACTCTTCCCGGACAGCCGTGCGACTGCGACTCTGGTCGTGTTGACCGTCCGCGCCAATGTTGTCCATGTAGGTAAAGCGGGTCGCCATCACGGGCAGTGCGAGCGTGTAGTTAAACGGAACAGATGGAACGAACGTATTGCCGGCAAGGCCGCCGCGATCGTAGATCGAGACCAGTCCGGTGCCAGCGCCGACCATGACGATGGAGGCACCCTCCCAAAGTGGATTCACGATCGGAAGATCAAATGGATCCGCTCCGTCGGTTCGGCCGCCTGCTCCGGCCAGAAGGGTTACCTGATAGAGGCCGTTGCCCGTCGCGACCGCAGCGGGAATCATGCCTCGATACACGGTCACTTGCGTTCCCGGCCAGCAGGGTGCGGGCCCGGTTCCAACCTGAGTGCCAACAACCCTCACGTTGCCCGATGCGGGCGCGGGTGCCAGCCGCTTGATCCTCAGGCTTTGCACCGCGGCGGGCGGTGCGCCGTTCGTGATCACCGCCCAATACAGAAAGGCGGCACTAACCGGCGGCACGATGCCGCTGATTTGGATGGCACTGCCGCCGCGGTTTCGTAGTGACGCCCCGGCGCTGGTGAATTCGGCGTTGGAAAGGGTAAGAAAAGGAGCGACTGTGATGGGCGTGGGAGCAGCAAGGTTGGCGCCGCCCGGGCAAGAGGTTGTTCCCCAGGCACCGGCCGACTGCTCGGTGTCACTGGCAAAGGTCTTTCCCGGAAAGGTCAATAGAATGAGGCTCGCCAGCACCGCGACGGCGAGCAGGTTACGGTTGAACGTTTGTTTTGGCTTCCCTACGGCTGAAATCGCGGATGTCATTGGATTGTTCTCCTGAATAATTTCGCGAACGCTTCGTGTGCGGCGACAGCTTCCCGTCTTGCACCGCCGCCGCACAAAAGCTGCTTGCGATGGGTGCACTTTCCGTCAGTCGCGTCAGAAGGACAATGCCCGTGGCATCCCCGTGAGGTGACTTCTCAGTCCCCAGCGGAACTTGTTATTCCGGTGTGAGTTAGTGGCTGAGCGCAGGCGCGCCGCGAGATGGTAGACTCATCCACAATCTTCCAGGGAGGGGGCCTATGCCGAAGCCGACCCCCAGTTCCCGGGTGATCCGCATTGGGGCGTTTGAACTGCACACCAGCACGGGAGAACTGACCCGCGACGGTGGTAAGGCCCAGCTCACCGTCCAACTGCTGCAAGTCCTTCTCGCCTTGCTGGAAAACCCCGGCGAACTGGTCACACGTGAGGAACTCGTGCGCCGACTGTGGCCGTCGGACACCTTTGTCGACTTCGACCACAGCCTGAACAAGGCGGTCAATAAACTGCGCGATGCCCTGGGGGACTCGGCCGACAAGCCCACCTACATCGAAACGTTGCCACGGCGGGGGTATCGACTGATTGCTCCAGTCGAAAAGGAATCAATTGAGCCAGAGCTGGAGGAACCGGCGGCGACCGCAACCGTTAAAATTTCACCCCAGGAAACAAAACCCGAAACGTTTGCAGTCGTAACCCCGCGTCACAGGTATCTGGCGATCACGTTGGGGATCGTTGGCGCAGGATTGTTGCTGCTGGCGATTCCGGCGTTCCGAAATGCAGTCTTTGGGCGGGCTTCGGCACACACGCTTACCGATCGCGACACCATCCTGGTGGCCGACTTTGTTAACAAGACCGGCGACAGCGTCTTTGACGACGCCCTGAAAGAAGGTCTGCTGGCCGACCTGAGCCAGTCGCCTTTCCTGAATATCCTGTCCGACAGTTCCGTCCGCCAGCAATTGCGATTCATGGAACGTCCGGTTGAGACTCCGCTAACTCCGGACGTGGCTCGCGAAGTTTGTCAGCGAGCCAACAGCAAAGCGATGCTGCTCGGTTCGATCACCGGACTCGGGACACACTACGCGATTACTTTGAAGGCCGTCGCCTGTGATGACGGCAATGCCCTGCACGTGGAACAGCAGGAAGCCGACCGCCGCGAGCACGTGTTGGCCAAACTGCATGAGGCAGCGAGATCAGTTCGAGGCAAGCTCGGTGAATCATTGGCGTCAATTCAGAAGCACGACACACCGCTCTTCGAGGGAACGGCATCGCTCGAAGCACTCGAAGCATACGGCGTCGCCATGAGGACCTGGAGATCCAAAGGGGATGCGGCAGCCCTGCCGCTGTTCCAGCGGGTCATCGCGATCGATCCGAATTTCGCCGTAGCGAACGTGGGACTGGGAATTGTGCATGCGAATCTTGGACAAGCCGCGTTATCCGCGGAGTTCATCGCAAAGGCTTACCACCTCCGAGACCGGGTAAGCGAGCGGGAGCGATTCTCCATCGACTCGGCATACTTTCTCAACGTTACGGGAGAGCAAGAGAAAGCGATCCAGGTAAACGAGCAGTGGCGACAGATTTACCCTCGCGATCTGGCTCCGCGCGTCAATATTGGCGCCGGCTACGCAAATCTCGGGTGGATTGAAAAAGCATGGGCCGAAGATCTTGAGGCCGTGAAGTTGGCGCCCAATACTTCGCTCCTGATTTCCAACCTGTTTTCTGACTACGTAAACCTGGATCGTTTGCAGGAGGCAAAAACGATCCTGGAACAGGCGCGCACGCGGAAGCTGTCCGACCCCTTGCTGATCAACTACTACCAGCTGGCATTTCTGCAGAATGACGAGAAGGAGATGGAGCGGTGTGTTTCGGCAGCCGTTGACGCCGGAAGTGAAGACTTGCTCCTGGCAAGCCAGGCTGACACCGAAGCTTTCCACGGACGGCTTCGGAGAGCGAGCGACTTTTCGGGTCGAGCGTTGGCGGCCGCGCTGCGCGCGAACGACAAGGAAGCGGCAGCCGGCTGGTTGGTCAGTGAGGCGCTGCGAGAGTCTGAGTTAGGCAACCGCGGCCCGGCGGCGAAGAAGGCTGAACTAGCTCTCACCCTGACCTCAGCGAGGGACAAACAGCTTGCCGCCGCACTCGCGATTGCCCGCGCCGGCGATGTAGGCCGCGCGCAAGCACTGCTTGAAGCACTGCACAAGAACTACCCGACAAATACTCTGTTGACCGAGTACTGGCTGCCCACAATCCGGGCCGCGGTTGCAATCGATCGGCACGACGGCGCTTCTGCGATTGCTCACCTGCAATCAGTGACTCCCTACGAACTCGGAGGAGGCAAGCCTCCCTTTACGGCCGGAGCAACCATGTATCCCGTCTATTTGCGAGGTCAGGCGTATCTCACCTTGCATAAGTGGAACGAGGCCACAGTTGAGTTCCAGAAGATTTTGTCCCACCGCGGTATCGTCTGGAACTCTCCCTTGGCTGCTTTGGCCCATCTTCAGATCGGACGCGCCTACGCCGGCGCGGGCGATAGCGCCAATGCGCGCAGTTCCTTCGGGCGCTTCCTTTCCCTGTGGAGTGACGCGGATTCTGATCACCCCACGCTCCGATCAGCAAAAGCTGAGCTTGCAGCCTTGCAGTAAAGCTCGATTCACGCATACTCTCCCCAGCAATCTGCTCCTGCCACGCTTACCTTCCCGTCCCGATGATGCCAATCGAGAAGGTGTGGCAACCTACCGTCGAAAGAGCTTCCGGTGGACCGGCGGCACATACTGTCGTGGCGGGTACAAAATTCACTCCATAAAACGTCGACTTAAAGAATGAATTGTCGGGAATGTTCGGCAACCCGCGATGATGCTGCGCGGTAATGGGAGCGTCCGACAAATACCCGATGTTCGTGGTCAGTGGCGCGTCCGCCGCCGCGGCACCGGAAGTGTTGGTTCCACCGGATACATAGCAGTTCGGAGGACACTGGCCGTGTCCGCCCGGAGGAAGAATCTGGTCCTCCGGCCCCACGGGGGGAATCGTCAGCGTGCAGTAGTTGTTCGGGTCCGCGATCAGAATCACGTAGTTATATTCGACGTAGGTCGTGACACCGACGAGGAACGTCCGGCCAGTCGGCCCGTTTAACGTTGCCGTCTCGTCCCCTCCGCACAGCACCGTGCCGCCATTGCCGGTCGTGATGCCCTGACGAATTTCCCAATGGGCGGGCGGGTTGGCCGGAGGAGGACTCGTAAACAATTCGTTAATGAGCACACCGTGCACAACGATTTTTTTCTTGATCGGGAACGGAACCCATACCTGGCCATCGACGATATTGGAGCCGTCGATGAAAATCCCGTTCAACAATCCATTGGGCTCTTTGGCCGGTTTGGGATTGAAATCGCCCGCATAGTAAACGCAGTGCAACCCCACCACCGGCGGAGGGCAGTTGGCCGTAAGAGACGGACGCACATTCACTCCCAGAAGAGCATCGACCAGGCCGGTGAGGGGCACATCCTGGGTAGACTGATCCGGCACTTGCGCTAGCGCTGCCGTTGTCAGCGTTAGGCCCAACATGAGAAAACGCCATGCTCGCTTCATGGAAACCTCCAAGAACTTCTTGAGTCTGAAATTGAATTGCTTTTGACGGGAAGAACGACAGATTGCTCGAAAGTTTGTCGGTTTCCTATCCGAATGTCAAGCCGGATTCCTTGCTGGTCGCCCACTTCAGAGGACTTGCCGTAGTTTTTTCCGGGAGATTGACCGATGGCTTCCTTCGGCTTTGATCCTGCAGCAAAGTCACCCGGTTCTATCGCATGAGGTGCGCGGAAACCGGGGCAATCCGATTCGCGCGACGGAGAATGTCCTCGACCATTCTATTTTTGCGCTCGTCGGACACGAGATGCTGGACGGCAATCCGGCTCGTTGCCAGGGCGAACCTGACTTCATCCCAGCGCTGCATGTAGATGGTGTAGATTTTTTGAACTTCATCTCCGGTTACTCCTTCGTCGCGATCACCGAGAACCAAGGTGACCGGTACGCGATCCCTGGAACCATCGGGAAGATGGAACTCCTGGGCAACAACTCGAAAGGCGGTCTCGTAGATTGCGTCGACTTTCGCAAGCGGCAAATCGGGCGCGTTGCCTTCAACCCGGACTTGCGCCGAGACCAACTGCGAAATCGACAAAACCACGAGAGTGGCCCAGCAAAAACTCATCCATTTGAAATATTGTTTCGTCATCTTTCTTCTCCTGGGCGGCGGTGCCGCTCGTAATGGCGAGACTTTTGCATGGTTCGCTTCGGGGAGCAATTCCCGCGGCATCCCTATGGGGTGAATTTTGTATCCCCGCGACAAAGGCTTTTCATGGAGTGAGTTGCGAACGGAAATGCGGTTTTCAACAGACTCCCTTGCAAGATGCTTGACACCGCTTTTGGCAGGGAGTAGAAGTTGGAAGTTCCCCAGGCGCACGACCTTCCCTTTCGCGCCGCCACTTCCCGACCAGCAAGTCCGGGCTCCAAATGTCTCTTCGTCTTTTTGGAGGCAACATGGCTGACAATTCAGGAAAAGAGAAAGTACGTCGTATCTGCTTCGATCGGGTCATTCCCGAGGGCTACGCGCCTGCGCGTTCGATGGCGCAGCGGGCCGCAGTCTCACGTTACGCAGCCGTTTTACAAGCAAAGACCGGGGTCAAATCCAGGGAAGCTTCTCCGCGGGCCAGTTTTGGCCAGCAGGTGGCCAAGGTGGAAAATCTGGGAGAACTGGATGCGAACCATCCCATCACCGTGGCGAGGATGGCCATTATTGTCCAGAAGCAGTGGGACAATGGCCATACTCTACGCTGCAAGTTTCTCGATGGAGACGATGTGCAGCGTCAGAAAGTACAGGACAATGCTCGCAAGTGGGAAGACTATGCGAACGTTCAACTCAATTTCGGCGACGATCCGGATTCGGAAATCCGTATTTCGTTTCAGGCAGACTCGGGATCATGGTCGGCCGTCGGGACGGACTGCCTCGTTACCGACTACTTTCCGAAATATCAGCCCACCATGAACTTCGGCTGGCTGACGGACGAGACCGATGATAAGGAATACGAACGCGTTGTCGTGCATGAATTCGGGCATGCGCTCGGGTGCATCCACGAACACCAGCAACCGAACGAACACTTGAAGTGGGATGTGAATGCCGTGTATGCGGCGTTCTCGGGGCCTCCCAACTACTGGACCAAGGACGACATTGATCAGAATATTCTCCAGAAGTATTCGCCGAACGGAATCAGCGCGACGCGCTTCGACAAGAAGTCGATCATGCTGTACCAGTTCGACGGGTCGCTGTTCACGGATGGCAAGGGCACTCCGCTCAATACTCATCTTTCGAAACTCGACGAGCAGATGATCGGTGAGATGTATCCGAAGACCGGCCACGCGGCGATGGAGAGCATCGCTTCGTAAGGACAAGGCTCGCGACCACCAGGCGGTGGCTCGCGAGCCTTCTTTTAGACTCCGACTGGCTGCTTGGATCCTACCGGGACCGGGGTCAACCAGTTGTGGCGGTCGGCTTTCTCACCACGAACGATGCCATAAAACTCCTGTTGGATCGACTTGGTGATCGGACCGATCACACCCTGTCCCACGCTGATTTTATCGACCGAGCGAATGGGAGTGATTTCAGCAGCGGTCCCTGTGAAGAAGACCTCGTCGGCAATGTAGAGAGATTCGCGAGGTATCTGCTGTTCGGCAATCTTGATGCCGAGATCGCGCGCAATCTGCAGAACCGAGTCGCGGGTGATACCGGGTAGCACGGAGTTTCCGAGCGGCGCGGTCAGCAGGATTCCATTACGGACAACGAACAGGTTTTCACCGGAACCTTCGCTCACGTAGCCGTTCACATCGAGGGCGATTCCTTCAGCATAGCCGTTGATGATGGCTTCCATCTTGATGAGCTGCGAGTTCATGTAGTTCGCGCCCGCTTTCGCCATAGCAGGCAGCGTGTTGGGAGCGATGCGCGTCCACGAAGAGATACAAACATCGACGCCCTCGGAAGCATCGGTTCCAAGATATTTTCCCCAAGGATAATTGCAGATGTAGACCTCGGTGGGCGAGTTGAAAGGATTCACTCCCGCTTCGCCGTATCCGCGGAGAACGATGGGGCGGATGTAGCACGGCCACACTCCGTTGTTCTTGATGAGGTCGACAAGTCCGGCGAGGATATCTTCACGAGTGAAGTCCACGTCGATGCGATAGATGCGCGCCGAATCCAGTAGACGCTGGACATGCTCCTGGGCGCGGAAGATGGCAGGGCCAGTAGGCAGCGCGTAGCATCGAACGCCTTCAAATACCGAGGAGCCATAATTGACCACGTGCGACATCACGTGGAGAGTGGCGTCATCCCAGGGGATGAACTTGCCGTTGTGCCAGATTTTGTCGGTCTTCTGAATGGCCATGAAGGCTCCTTCGGGTTTCGATCACGTTATTAGAGATTCGCGGAAGCTGCCGGGGGTTTCAACACATCCGGTGCAGCTTTCGTCGGCGCCAGGCCAACGAGGCGGAACAAAATCGTTGTTGAAATTATAGCGTGCGGCGACTCGGCGGGAAGCTTCGTGGGGCACAAAAAGTTGCGGGCTGCGAGGAAACGATGCTTTGTTCCTCCGCAGCCCCTGTATAACTCGAAACATCACAATCCACAAACTGTAGAGCGGTAATTCAACTCGCAGCTTCTAGCGAGTCGTAAAGGAGTTGCTGGCAACCACTGCGCTCTGGACTCCAATCATCAGGCGCATCGCGATGCGTTCCGCTTTGTGGTGATTGGTCTTGTGCAGAAGATAGACGGTACCGAGGCCAGCGCCGAAGCCGAGGGCCGATCCAGCAGCCTGTCCGATGGTCCCGCGGGTAACAAAGGGACGCATGATCGGATTGGCTTCGCGGTAGCCCTGGGCCAGTCCGCGCTGGGTAGTGATGGCGTCGGCGGCAACCAGGCCGGCGAAGATACCAGTGTTGATCTTGGTCTCGAGGGTCCAGAAACGATGCTGGCTGGGCGCGTCCGGCATGGACGAGAGCGAAGAACTCGATCCCACGAAGTTCTGTGCCGCCGCGGTCATCGTCAGTGCCAGGATTACCAGAAGTGCTTTCATTTTTTTGTCTCCAGCCCCATTGGGGGAACAACATCAGCTTAGGCGGAGGCCACGCGAACGTACATGGCCCGATTCCGTAGGAGGGGTGGCCTGACGGAAGGACGGCATAGGCTATAAGTAACTGTTACGTAAGTTCTTAGAGGATCAACGCCCTCTGAGTGATTGACGGAAAAGGGGTTTAGCGGAGAGGCCCTGAGAACCAGTCCTAGCCGACCGGAACCGTCATTCGCCGGTAGGGGGCCTCCGTTGGCCGAAAACCGCAGGACGGGCTGCCAGAGAACGGCTAACTTGTCCCCAGAGCAAAGAAGTTCAGGCAGGAGAGTTAGCGATGACAAGCAAAAATCAACCGAACCGATGGGAATCGACGTTGCTGGCAGGGATCATGGTCGTGGCAGGCGCCCCGTTCCTCTTTGATAAACTTACGGTCCTCGTGCGGACCAGTTCCCTTTATCCGGCAGCGGCGCATAGCCTGTCCTCCATGTTGCTGGTAGCGGTAGGAGCAATTCTCGTGATGGCCGACCAGATTGCAATGCCGGCGGAACCTTACCAGCCGGCAGCGAACGAAGGAGACCGACATGAGCTGTAAGAATGATGGCATCAGTTCGG
The DNA here is from genome assembly GCA_016196065.1 of Acidobacteriota bacterium. NCBI lineage: Bacteria > Pseudomonadati > Acidobacteriota > Acidobacteriota bacterium. The sequence continues at coordinate 459,857 of JACPYL010000025.1, forward strand.
CAGTGCTCAGCGGCGTAGCGTTGATCGTTTTCGGCGCGCTGCTCCTGCTCAGTCAGATTGGGCTGATCCACGACTGGTTCAATTTCTGGGCGACCGTCTTTATATTCGTGGGCTTCATCAACATATTTCAGTCAGAACGCTCGCGGCCGTGGGGAATCTTGCTCATGACGGCCGGCGTTTTGATCGAACTGAACCAGTTGGGCTTTTTTCATGTGCGGATCGAGAAGTTCTGGCCCGTCCTCATCATTGCGGCTGGAGGGGTGATGGTTTGGCGGGCGTTCCAGCAACCGGAGACGGGCGATGACGGCGTCCAGTCGGGGCATTTGAATGTGGTGGCCATCTGGGGAGGCGGGGAATATCGCATTCGCTCCAAGGATTTTCGCGGCGGCGACCTGGTCGCGTTCATGGGCGGGTTTGATATCGATCTACGGGATGCGGACATCGCCGGCGATCGGGCGGTCGTGAACGTGACCGCCTTCATGGGTGGCGGCGTGTTGCGCATTCCGGAAAATTGGGCGGTCTCGATGCAGGTGGGCGCGTTTATGGGTGGACACAGCTTGAAGGCTCGAGAAGGTGTAAACCCGACCAAAACGCTCGTTGTGAAGGGCATCGCGATTATGGGTGGCGTTGAAGTGAGGAACTAAGGGACCGGATGCATCCCATACTCTCCCATCTCCGCCGCCTCGGGTTGTATCTACTCGCATGGGTTCCGCTGGCAGGAATTCTGGTCTACCTGCTCGTGCGGGCGGGAGAGAGTTGGATGGTGGCAGCGGCACTCACGGTGCCGCTGTGCTTTGTGTATGCGTTTCTCTGCCTGGCGGCGTGGTATCCGTGCAAGACGACGCCGGTGGAGTCGTCAAGCTTTCTGAGGCTGCTGCTGACGCATTTCACCGCAGCCGTCGTGATCAGTACGGTATGGGTCCAGCTGGCACGAGCGTTGGCGTCTGGACTCGCACACTGGGCAATCTTCGCGGGATTGAATGAGCGCGTTGTGGGGTATCTGCCCCTCACGTGGGTGACCGGCGTTTTACTGTATGTGCTGTCGGTGACTTTTCACTATGTGTTGTTAGCGGAACAAGCGTCGCGAGAGGCCCAAGAGCGAGCACTCGAGGCCCGTGTTCTCGCGCGAGATGCTGAACTGAAAGCGCTGCGGGCTCAGGTCAATCCGCATTTCCTGTTCAATTGCCTGCACTCGATCAGTGCACTGACGAGCGTGGACGGAGGCAAGGCGCGGGACATGTGCATCCTGCTGGCTGACTTTCTGCGCACAACGCTGCGCGTGGGCGGGAAGGAAGCGATCACGATCGAGGAAGAACTGGCGCTCATCCGCGGTTATCTGGCGATCGAGAAAGTTCGCTTTGGAGCACGGGTGAAAATGGCAGAGCACGTTGAGGACGAGACGCTGGGAATATTGCTGCCTCCGCTTTTGCTGCAACCGCTGGTTGAAAATGCCATCCGGCACGGTGTCGCAAATCTGCCCGAAGGCGGCGTAATCAGTCTGAATATCCAGCGCAGCGAGGGTTTCGTTTCGATATTAGTAGAAAATAGTTTTGATCCGGATACGCCGTCGAAACTCAAAACAGGACTGGGACTCGATAACGTTCGGCGACGACTGCATGCGCGCTATGGGGACGATGCCAATGTGGTCTTCGGGTCGTCCGGCACGACATTTTCAGTGAAACTGCGGTTGCCGGAGCAACAAACCGGCATCCGGGTATGAGCAGCCTATGAATCACAGCGACCAGAAAATCCGGACCGTAATCGTCGACGACGAGGAACTCGCGCGGAAGGTGCTGCTGGAGTTCCTGGCGACCCATCCCGAGATTGAAGTTGTCTCGGAATGCGCCAATGGATTCGAAGCCGTAAAAGCAGTCGCGGAATTGAAGCCCGACCTGGTCTTCCTCGACATACAAATGCCCAAGCTGGATGGATTTGAAGTGCTGGAATTGATTGGCACGGACCGGGCCGTGGTCTTTGTCACGGCCTATGACGAATACGCTCTGCGGGCATTCGAAATTCATGCGGTGGATTATCTTTTGAAACCGTTCGCGGCAGAAAGATTTGAGACGACGCTACAACGGGTCAAACAACGGCTCGGCGGAAAACTTCCCCCGCCTGCAGAATTGGCGAGCAGCGCGCGTCCGGCGGAACAATTCCTCGAACGGCTGGTGGTGAAAGACGGCACGCGCGTGTATGTGATTCCGGCAGCGAAGCTGGACTACGCCGAAGCACAGGATGATTACGTTGCGCTTTGTACCGAGGGGAAGAAACATCTCAAGCAGCAGACGATCTCCAGCCTGGAAACCGCACTCGATCCGCAATGCTTTCTGCGCATTCACCGGTCATACATTGTGAACCTCGAGAAAGTGACGAAGATCGAGCCCTACAGCAAGGACAACCACGTCGTCATCCTGACGAATGGCAGCCAACTTCCAGTGAGCCGTAGCGGGTACGCGCGGCTGCGGGCGTTTCTAGATCAGAAGACGCGGCGGGGTTGAGCGAGACACGCCTCGCGGCCGGCTTGTATCACTTGACTCGAACGGATTGGGCGACTGTGATCTTCGAAAATCGCGCGCGGATCAGGAGGGTTAATTCCTCCTGGCGTTCGGGCTTAAATTCGAAGTCGTAGGTTTCGCCGACACTGATGGGTTGAATAGCGGGACGAACCGTGGCTTGCGCGGCCGGTAGGCTCCAACCGTCCTTTGCCAGAGCTCTCCACGTAACGGGCTGTCCATTATTGGCAAGGATCGAAACCGACAAGTCGGCGTCGTTGGACCCGATATTGATAAACCGCAGGCGATACTTCGTGCCACTAGTAAACTGCATTTCCGCAGGCTGCGCAGAGCCATTAATCACCTGAACTGTCGATGGACTCTCATCAGGAGCCTGGCGGCCAATGACAAAAATCTTGTCCGTCTCAGGATCGAATTTCTCTCCCGGCTCGACCACGATGATCGGACCATAGAGCCCGTTCGTGAGCTGCTCAACGTCGTGCCAGTGGGTGTGATAGATGAAGGTCCCGGCGCGAGGAGGAGTCATGCGCGCAACGAAGGTGCCTCCGGGGGGAATCGAGGGCGTGACTTGCGGCGAATTGCCGCCATATCCGGCCACGCCGTCGTAGTAACTTTCGAGTTCGATGCCGTGCCAGTGAACGGCGGTTTGATTCTTGAGTTGGTTCACGACGGTGATCTCGGTGGGCTCGCCACGCGTGAGCACGATGGGCGGACCGGGCACGGAAAACGGCGCATCGCTCTCTTTCGTAGCTCCGTCTTTGGGTTCGCCCTCCTGCAGGACGTACCCCATGCGCACGAGTGAGAGCGGAGTTGCCGGAGTTTCGCGTACGAACAGCTTGAGCTGGCGCGCCTTCTGTGTCGGAGGTGGCGTGGCAGTGCGATCCTTTCCGGGAGTAACGGTGACACCGAGCACCAGGCCCATCATGCCCGCCGAATCACTGGGCATCTCATGAGGCGCATGGGAATCCATTTGTCCCGTGAGGACAACACTGTTCGGCGCCATGTGGCCCGTCATATGGCAGTGAAAGAGCCATCGGCCAACGCGTTCGGGAACCCACGTGAGCGATGAAGTCGTTCCCGGTTCGAGGCGCTGCGTGACCGCATGAAAAAGCTGGTCGGGCGCGTAAATTTGATCGCGATCCTGGTCTCCGACGCTGTTCACTGCGAAATAGAATCCGTGCAGATGCATGGCGTGATCGCTGACGCTGGCATTGATGAGACGCCAGCGCGCCGAATCGCCGCTGCTATATGTAAGGCGCTCGGTGTAAGGCCAAGATTTTCCGTTGATGGCCAGAGCCTCACGAAACGGCGGCGCAACCACTCCCGACATCCAGTTCGTGATCATGAAAATGCGGTCGTTGGTCGAGGCTCCGGGAGGATCCACGATGAACGCGCCTTCGAGCTGGCTTTCCACTTCAAATGGATTCTCACCCATCGACAAGTCCGCCACGAGATCGAGAAGTCCGATGTCGCGGATCGACATCTTGCAACTGCGCGCCGTGTAGTAAAACGTGCCGGGAGTGGAGGCCGAGAACTCCACGTGGGCCGTGCCTCCAGGGGCGATGGGAACGGGTAACGGCGTCTGAAAACCGCGAACGAACATCGCCATCGCCAGCGTATTGCGAATCTCGACGCGCACGATGCCGCCCTGAGACACGCGCAGCAGCGGCCCTGGGATCTGCGGCGGCTTTCCCTTTTCCGCGAAGGCGTACACCGGGAAGCTCTTGCCTCCGTCCTGTTCGGGATACCAGGTAGACGGGACAATCTCGAGTTGCAGAGTTAAAACGCCATTCTTCAGTTCGCCGGCAGGAGTGCGATTGTCATTGGCACGCGCGGCGGGAGCAGGAACCGCAGCTGAGTCGGAGGCGTACGCTCCGACAGAAAGAACGACAAAGAACAGGCCAGACAGAAATCGACGCGTCAGAAGTGGCTCTCCAGTGCCGCGGCGAGAGTAACGCGGCATTCGTGGAGTGTCAATTGCACGGTCGGGATAAAAATCAGAGTCCAGCTATGGACAGATGGGAAGGATGGTTTTGAGACTTGTCACGAAAGGAAAGAGGGCCAGGTATGTGGCGGAACGTGTCACAGATACTGCCGGAACTTCTCCTTGTACCTCGTATAGAGGTACGAAACCAGCACCAATGCCGCGCCGAGTGCAATCAGTGTGATGTATTTAGACTGCGGATCGAGTCCCCAGACGTCGATCAGGAATATCTTGGCGGCGCATGCCAGGAGCAAGCCGAGTCCTGTAAGCCGGAAGCTGCGCTCTCCGACCCAGACGGCGAACAGGAAGGCGGTCACGCCCTCGATACCCCAGTTGACCGTGAGTTGGCCGCGCGTCGATTCCAGCGCAATCAAGATGGTCAGCAGGCTGACGGGGACAAAGAAGAATACTTGCTCCGGCCGACGGTCCAGCGGGAAGGTACTGGTGTGCCACAACTTCGCTCGGCGCAGCGCGAAGGCAAATGGTAACCCGGCGAACAAGAGTGCGATTGCGGTTCCGGCATAAAATTTCTGGCTCTGTGCAAACAAGGTACCGGCAGGATCGGATTGGAAGAAGTTATAGCCGACGACCCGGATTGCGACGGCAAACGCCACCAAGTAAGAATGGTGAAGGTAGTCGCGCCGCTGGATTGCAAATGCACAGGCTATGGCGATCAGAGCCAGTACAGCCCATCCGGCCGCGATCCACGAATCCGGTAATTCAAAATAGAGCAGCGCGACCAGCGTGGCCGTTCCCAGATAGGCGAAGAATTTGCCCGCTAGTTTCGATTCCGCACTCTTCGATCCTGCGCGGCCCAGGCGCCAATCCGCGTAGTAGTACGCGAGTGCTAGAGGTAGCACTCGGGAGGTGTTCGGGCTGATCTGTCCGCCGCCCATCGCTTCGAGATTGGCCCACATGACCTGCAGGAAGCCGGCGGTGAGTGCCGTGTAACTCTGCCATCGCAAGAAACCGGCTTGCCAGGCGATACCGATTTCGAGGAGCACGAGGCCGAGCACCATCCATGCCACTGCAACGTTAACCGGAGCCACTTCGTACCAGATCAACGCCCCGAGCAAGATCGAAGCAGCCCAGGTATAGGCTGCCGTGAACATCGACCAGGGTCCGCCATCTTCCTGATCAGCGCTGCGTGCAAAAGGTGCAGCAGCATACAACAGCAAGGCGGTTATACCGACGGTGACCAATCGCAGGCTGAGGCCGTGCCATTGCTGATCAGAAGTGAGATTGAGTGTAATCAGGCGGCCGATCGCAGCGAGAGCGGCAAGGTTCCCTTGAATCGCCAACGACTGCTGCACAAATTTATTCCCGGCCACGCCTAGCAGAAGAGCGAGAGTCCCCCAGACGACAGCGGTTGCCATCCCCGGAAATGCAAACCATGTTCCCAGGAGAGCGAGGAATCCTCCGACATAAGTGAAAGATTCGACAATCGCGGCGTCGAACTCGAGTTTGAATAGTTCCGGCCAGCGTGTCCGGACCCAGTGCGCGTTGAGATAACAAAGGAACGAACCCACGGCGAAGAGCACACCGGTGGCGTAATCAGGTGGCGTGCTTGGGACATTGCCTAATCGCAACTCCAGTAAAGTCGCGCCCGTCCCGAATATCATTTGCCCTGTGACGACCAGGAGGGTGACCATCCCCACACGGCGGAATACAACCTCGCTTGTGAACACGCCTGCCAACAGGAAGGCTTCGGCGGCGATCAGCCACAGCACGGATAGATCCAAACCACTGTAGTGAAATGGAATCGCCGCGAACAGAAGGGCTGAAGCCAGGGTCGCTAGCACGATGAAGGCAACCCGGCGGCGACGCGCAGCCAAAGCAGCCAATCCCAGTTCGACGGCCCCGAGCAGAAGTAGAGCCCAGAATGCCCACTCAGGATGTACGGACTGATAGCGAAAGAGGCCGAGCAGGCAGAACCCGTTGAGCAGGGCGGCGGCGGTGGAAAGACGCTCCTGCTCGGTGTTATCAATCTTTCGGTAGATATAGGAAAGCCTGAAGAGCAGCCAATAGAAGACGAGCAGAAGAATACTGAGGCGAAATTCCGGAAACTCAACCCGGACGGGTCCCATGCTTTCAATCACTGGCGAGACCCACAGGAAATGATTGAAGTAGGTGGCGAGTATGCCGAAGATTTCGAGCGCGAACCATTGCATCCGGAGGGCGAGGGTAACGATGGTGATGGCCAGGATGATGCTGGCTGCGAGGCTGTAAAACGACGCGTGATGAATGCCGACGGTGAGATAGGAAAGAACCAGCGCCAATGCGGTCGTGGTTTGCGATTTGTAGCGAAGGCTGTACCAAACGATGGCGGCTGCGACCGCGATCATCAGGAAGAAATCCAACTCGCGGGACTCAATCACATGCGCGGCGGGGACGTGGTAGACCGCGTAGCTGACAAAATAAAGGAGAGACCAACCTCCAGCGGCGCTCGCGCGAGCGAGTATGCGGTAGCGCTGATTCGATTCGTAACGCACTCCGATCGCGATCATGCCGCCGCTGAGCGCAACCCCGAGGAGAACCTTTCCGGCGGGCCCGAGATTTTGAAGCTGGTAGGCGAGAAAAAATGCCAAGCCCAACACGAGGATGCCAATACCGATCTTATTTAGCCAGTTCGTGCCAAGCATTTCTTCGAGATCAAGTCCACTTCGTGAAGCTGGCTGAGGGGCCTGAGCAACTTCCGAAGGCGGAGACGGAGCGGCGACAGACGTCTCCGCTGCTGAAGGAGTCGGCGGGCGACGCACCGGTGGCGGCGGCAGAACAGTTGTCGGGGGCTCTACTTCCGGTGGGGTCGCCGGGACGATGTCCGCCATGACCGGTGGAATCGTCGGCGTCGCGTCATGCGCCTGCGAGATTTCCGCGACCGGAGTATTAGCGGGCACATCGGATCGACCTTCACGGTATTGACCCGCTGGAGCTGTCGCTGTAGACGACCCCCTCAATTCCTTGACTTCGGTTTCAAGAACGTGGAGCCGTGCGGTGAGATTCTGCCAGTGGAGTGTGTTGCCACGCTGCTCATCCTCAAGCTGGCGGCGAAGGCCCAGGATCCTTGCAATCATCCAGATGGGAAGAACAATGAGCGCGCCAAGCACAGCCAGCCCGATGAGGATGCCAAAGTCTTCCATGAGGATCCGTGGATGCTAAGTACCTGTAGCGCACCGAGGATTCGGCCCGGACGCATTCTATTACACGAATGCCATGCAAGATGGGTGTTCGAAGGAGAGAGGAGGAGAGCCTTACTCTAAATAGGAGTTTATAAAGGTTGCTGACGCAGGCATAGCCGGAATCAAGGATGGTGCATTGTTCCTCGATTCCTGTCTGTACCCCGTGCTCCCTGTGGTTAAAGCTCCGCTTGCCTAGTGTCTCCAGATCTTCGCTGGGCTGGAAACAGGCTGAATGACTGGAGTGGGAGTTGGCGCTGCTGGAGCAGAGGCTGTCGGCGCTGGAGCCTCGGCTTTCGCTGGGACATCGTCGCCGCGGAAGAACTTGCCTTTTGATGCGCGCATCTCCGGCATCGCGGTATAGGGCTTGGAGTAGTCATTGTTGGCGTTCCAGAACAGGAAGCCTACTCCGCCTTTTTCTTTGGCAGCCGTGATCTGCACTTCAATGTATTTTGGCGAATAAGTCTTGGTGCGCCACGCGAAGGCTTGCAGCCAGGGACGAATCACGACGCCGCTGTCTTTCGTGATCTTCATGAAGCGGTCCATGGACTCGCCGATGAAATGCTCGGGAGCATCACCGGGACGGGCGATACCGTCCATGCCAAAGAAGTGCGAGGGGTAGATCATGGGAGAAAGCACGTCACAGTGCTTCGCCATGGCTACGATGTCTTGCCCGGTATGTGCCAGGTCAACCTGCCGCTGCCACGCCATGATTCCGAACACATCGAGCGAGAACAGTGCACCCGAGGGATGAATCTCGGCATAGGCGCGCTTCAGGAAGTCGGCGATGACTTCAGAGCGCTGCCATTTCGGATGATCGGTCTGATAGGTGAATCCGGCATCTTTCTGATCGCCTTCGGCGGGAAAACGTACGTAGTCAAACTGCACTTCGTCGACGCCGGATTGCGCGACGAACTTCGCCAGCGCGATGTCATAATCCTGCACCTTGGGATTGGAAGGATCGGTCCAGACCAGCTTGCCGTTCTCGCGCCACGGCTGTCCGGAGCGATGCGACTTCACCGCCAGTTCCGGGTGCGTCGCGACCAGGTGCTCGTCGCGGAAGATCGCGATCCGAGCAATGGCGTGCATGTTTTGTGAATGCAGGAAACGGGTGAACTTTGGCAGATCGTGGATGTAATGTTTCTGGCCGCTGGCCAGGGGGTGGTCGAAGGCGATATTGACGATGCCGTCGCTGTCCTTGATATCGAACACAACCGCGTTGCCACCGACTTCGCGCCAGTGACGAATGATGCGCATTCCGTGATCGCTGCCGGCCATGACTCCGGTCAGGTAAATAGCCCGCACTTCAAAGTCCTTGGGGACCGCGACAGTTTTCTCTACAATGGGCGATTCCAAAATGCCGGGCACGATCAATTGTTCCCCGGGATGAAGGAATGTTCCTTGCCGGTTTGGATTGGCCTGGTGAATGGCGTCGGCGAGTTCGCTGGACGTCAAGAAACTTGTCTTCTTTAAGTACTGTCGCGCAACTGAAGGAATGCTGTCTCCGCGGTGGGCTTCGTAGACGGCCGAACCGGGAGGCGCGACGATCGGAACCGCATCCGGAGCCTTGGGCTTGGTGACCTGAGTCTTGACGGAAATCAGGTGCGCTGCGTGGGGGTTCTGCACCGCGTCAGCAGATGAAGGGAAGCCGGCCAGGATCAGGGGGAACGCCAGAGCGACAAGAACTCGCGCCGAAAGTCGTGACAATGTTTTTCTCCGGTTGATAACGATGTTACTAGAGTAGGCTGGGTAACCTGCGCCTGCCAGTTACCGCAGGCCAAGCAGGTGTTGGGTTTACGGACAACGGCAAAAGTAAGACAAAGGGGCACGGGAGCGCGGGGGAAGTTCTCCAGAAGTCTGCAAACAATTTCCTTCCCGGGGAGAAGTGGAAATCGGGATGCCCTATCCCGGGCGGGGCTAGCTGCATCTAAAACGTTGAGGAAGAGCGGAATAGGTCCATTTTTGAGGATGGCTAGCCGGTTGCTGTATGCAGGGTGGGGCGGGATACAACCTGCCTTTCTCCTCCGGTGAAAGGTGCTGAATGTCGACCGTACCAGGAAGCTTCCAGTTCCCAGAAAGAAAGAAGAGTCTTGACCCTATGAGAACGAATCTCGCAACCGTCCTCGACCCGACTCGTCGCAGCAACGATGCGCGCGACTTCGACAGCACCCTGCGGCGGAAGATCGTCGGACAGGATCAGGCGGTCGAAAAAGTGGCGGAAATTTACCAGATGTTCCTGGCCGGACTGAACGCGCCGGGACGTCCGGTGGGCAACCTGCTGTTTCTGGGACCGACCGGTTCCGGCAAGACGCGGGTGGTCGAAGCAATGGCCGAAGCACTCTTCGGCGATGCGCGCGCTTGCATCAAGATCGACTGCGCTGAATTTCAGCACTCGCACGAGATTGCAAAGCTGATCGGTTCGCCTCCGGGATACCTGGGACATCGCGAGACGCATCCCCTGCTGACGCAGGAAGCATTGAACCAGTGGCACACCGACAAGCTGAAGCTCTCGATTCTCCTGTTCGACGAAATCGAGAAGGCTTCGGACTCGCTCTGGCAGCTACTGCTCGGCATTCTCGACAAGGCCACGCTCACGCTGGGCGATAACCGGCGCGTCGACTTGTCGAATTGCATCATCATCATGACCTCGAACCTGGGCGCCAGCGAGATGGGCAACCTGGTAAACGGCGGATTGGGCTTTGCACCGAAAGCGGTGCAAGTGGATTCGACGCTCGACGACAAAATCAACCGCACGGCCGTGGACGCGGCGCGGCGCAAGTTCTCGCCCGAGTTCATGAACCGTATCGACAAGGTGGTCGTGTTCAAGACGCTGCGACCCAGCGACCTCGAACAGATCCTGGAAATTGAATTGGGAATGGTCCAGCAGCGCGTACTGATGGCTGCGGGCGTCAACCAGTTCGTTTTCAATTGCACTCCGAAGGTTAAGGAGTTTCTGCTGGTGGAAGGCACGGATCCGAAATACGGAGCGCGCCACCTGAAGCGGGCGATTGAGAAAAACATTGTCTTTCCGCTGGCGAACCTGGTGGCGACCGGGCAGGTCAAGCTGGGAGACTTCATCCGGATCGATATGCTGGGTGAAAACAAGCTTACTTTCGTGAAGGAAGCCGAAGGCGCGATGGTCCCGGTGCTGCTCGAACGCTATGGAGCAGCAGCTGGAGCACCGGCAGTGGCAGCGCGAGCGGCACGTCCGATAGCGGTGCGCAAGGAATTCGGCGCCGGGCTGAACGAGAGTAAATAGATATTGAGTTGCGGTAGGTAAAAGAGGGCACCGCTCAGCGGTGTCCCTTTTTTTGCGTGGAGCCATTCCGGCAAATACGCCTTCCCGCACGGCTTGCCCCTGCCAGTCCCTGGACAACCCCAGCAATCCCTTGTCGAAGCATCTAAAATAGCGGGCGTCATCGTTTGATGAGTCCCAGAACCAGGGATTAACGAAAGGCAACAATGATCCGATCGTCGCACAGTACTCGAGCTATCGCACTCGGTCTAACGCTGTGCCTGGTGACGCCGGGACTACTGGAAGCACGGGTTCAGCCGTCGCACGGCTTCAACATGTTTTCCGCGCAGGAAGAAGTACAGGCCGGACAACAGGCGGCGGACCAGGTGGGGAAGCAATTGCCGCTGCTGCCCGATTCAGATCCTGTGACGAAGTACGTCCAGAGCCTGGGCGCGCAGCTGGCGGCGCATGCTCCGGGCGAAAAGTGGCCATACCAGTTTCATGTGGTCAATCAGAAAGAAATCAATGCCTTCGCATTGCCCGGCGGGCCGGTCTTCGTGAATCTGGGAACGATCCAGGCCTCGGACAACGAGGCGGAACTTGCCGGCGTAATTGCGCATGAGATTTCGCATGTCGTGCAACGCCACGGAACGCGGGCCGCAAGTAAGCAGATGGCCGCCCAGCTTCCGCTGGCTCTACTCGGCGGACTGCTGGGTGGCGGCGCTCTGTCTAAAATGACGCAACTCGGGCTGTCGTTCGGGATTGGCTCGTACTTTCTGAAGAATTCACGCACCGCCGAGCGGGAAGCAGATCTACTGGGCAGCGACGTCCTGTATGACACGGGATACGATCCGCACCAGATGGCCGCTTTCTTCCGCAAGCTGCAAGCACAGGGTGGATCGCGGGCGCCGGAATTCCTCAGCGATCACCCCGACCCGGGAAATCGCTACGAGTATGTTTCGAAAGAGGCCAATTCCCTGCCCGCAAAAAGCTATCGCGGCAATACGGGAGAATTTCTGGCGGTCAAACAGCGCGTTTCCGGAATGAAGCCCCTCACCGCACAGGAAATTGCGGCACAACAAAAAGCGCAGGGCGGGCTGGGAGCGGGCGCCGCGATCCCGAGTACAAGTACGAAAACTCTGGAGCACAATCAATTTCGCATTTCGTATCCCGACAACTGGCAGGTTTATGGCGACAATGCTTCGGCGGTCACCATCGCTCCCGAGAACGGCATCTCGCAGAATGCGATTGCCTATGGCGTGATGATCAATACCTATCAGCCAGAAACCAGTTCCGCTGGACTCGATAAGAATACGCATGAACTGATTGATTCCTTGAAACAGTCGAATCCGGATCTGCGGCTGGTAGGGCGCGACGAAGATATCCGGGTGAATGGAATTACCGGGAAATCTGCCGACCTGATTGGTTCGTCGCCGATCAAAGACTCGCAGGGCGCACCCACTCGCGAGCGCGACTGGCTGGTAGCGTTTCCGCGATCCGATGGATCGTTGTTGTTTGTAGTTTTCATCGCACCCGACGGTGATTTCGGAAAAGCGCGGCCGGCATTTGAACAGATGCTGCGGTCGCTGAAGATCAAGTAAGGTCAGAGGTGAGAGGTCAGATTGCAGAGGTGAACGTCAAAACCAAATTAATTTGCACCTCTGCAATCCGACCTCTCACCTCTGACTTCGTTGTTCCCTCGCTTGTACATCACCTTCGGTAACCTGTTGTGCCTAATCCTTTCGTGCGATTCTGCAAATGCGGTAAGCCGCACCGACCGCGGAATCGGGCCCACTCCCATTCAGCCGCGGAACTCTTGAGAGGTTCACACATGCTGCAGTCTCCGGAACCGAAGTATTCTCCAGCGACCCCCACAAATAGTTATGTCCCCGTAAAGACGGCAGCTCCCACAATGGAGCAGGCCACGATCGGAAAAACCCTGGTTATCAAGGGCGAAGTGAGCGGCTCCGAAGCACTCTTTATCGACGGCCGTGTGGATGGAAGTCTCAGTTTTCCGGATAGCCGCGTCACCGTAGGCCGCCATGGAAATGTGACCGCCACCGTAATCGCAAAAGAGCTGGTCATCATGGGCAAGGTTGAAGGCAACGTGGAATGCTCCGATCGCCTGGATATCCGCGCCGAGGGCTCGCTCTCGGGCGATGTCGTTACGCATCGCATCAGCGTCGAAGAAGGCGCAATCCTGAAGGGCGGCGTTGAAGTACGCACTCCGGAAAAGAAACCGCAGCAGAATCAGGGCAAACAGGACGCTCCGAAGACGATGGCCGCTACCGCGGGCGCGTAATCGAGATTTCGACTTCGAAATAAAGATGGGACGGGCCAAGTGCCTGTCCCTTTTTGTTTGTGCATAACCTGCTTATGTAGAGACGGGGCTTGCCCCGTCTCCGCCATCACGATGGTGCCGGCGCGGGAGACGCGGCAAGCCGCGCCTCTACATTTGGTTCGGTTGAGCAGTTTTACTTTTTCGGCTTGAAATCCAGGGAAGCTGAGTTCATGCAGTAGCGCTGCCCGGTCGGCTTTGGGCCGTCGGGAAACACGTGTCCAAGATGCGCGTCACAATGCGCGCAACGAGCTTCTGTGCGGGTCATGCCGTAGGTGCGATCGGTATGCTCGCTGACGTGCTGCGGGTCAGTCGGAGCATAGAAACTGGGCCATCCCGTGCCGGAATCAAACTTGGTTTCGGAATCAAACAGCGGTGCGCCACATCCGACGCAGTGATACGTCCCGCCCTCGTGATGGTTCCAATACTTGCCGGTGAAGGCGCGTTCGGTGCCGGCTTCCCGCGCGACGTGAAACTGCTCCGGGGACAACTGCTCTCGCCACTCGGCTTCGGTCTTAACCACTTTTTCGTTCAGTTTTTCAGGCATTTCTTTCTCCAAAGATAAGATGCAGGAAGCACGAAAAAGTGGCAAGCCGAGGACCTGACTCCGCCATATTGCCAGCTATCGTAGTGCCGTCCTGACCGCCACGGAACCGAACAAATTCAGTGTGATGACGCGCACAGAAATTCTTACGAATTTCCAGTCTCATGGCCAACACGGCGGCCATTCCACCTGACAGAAGGAAGCCGGCGTATTGCATATGGGCGACCTGAGTCCTCATTTTTCCAAAGCTGAGCTGGCCTGCCACTGCTGCGGCACTCTCAAGATCGACTGGCGGCTCGTCGACGCCCTGGAAGAATTGCGGCGCTTGGTGGGAAAGCCGCTCGTGATCCATGATGGCTATCGGTGCGACCACCATAATCAGGAAGTAGGCGGGGTCACGGATAGCGAACATACGCGCGGGCTGGCTGCGGATATCAATATCCCAGGGTTGTCTCTGCAACAAATGTACGACCTCGCGCTCGGCGTGTCCGCTTTTGCGGAGGGAGGCATCGGCGCCTACGACCACGGTTTCCTCCATGTGGACGTGCGCAACCACTGCACAAGGTGGGCACGCGTGAAGGGCCAATACGTGGGCATCCAACACCTCGTGGAGGAACCAACGTTGTTGGCGAAAGCCAAGGCTGAAGACGCTTTTCGCTCGGGTTAGCGCGAAGGGCGAACGGCGAAGGACGAAGCTGCCCGCCCCAAAACCCTTGTCCACCGCGGCATTTGGAGCGTCATGGGCCAAACCTCAGGCCTCGCCACTTACGCTGGTAACGATAATTGCGTTACTCATAATGTGCAGAGGCTTGCATGCGCATTGCAGTTTCCATGCTCGCAACCTCGGCTAACTGCTTATCTGGCTAACACTTACCTTCTACCGCGCAGATGGTTTGACAGGTGCACTTAGTAAGGCGAGCCCAAGGCATCGGGCAGCTTGGGGGCACCTTGACAGTCATTTATTCCTCGCAGAGTGCAGAACCTCAGCCGAAAACACGAGGCGCGCTGCTTCCGCTGCTGGTGGTCCTGTTCGTGATTTCCTACGGGATTCTGACCCTGCTCGTGGTCGAACAAGGGCGCACCATCGAAGCGCAACGCAGTCTGCTGCGGGAAATGCTCAAGGACAGCCGGCAGTTGGCAACCCTGAAAGACAAGCTGGCGCACGAGGTTGCCGTGCAGGCTCACGATAAGGCACCGACCCAGATGGATCAGAAGGACGCCGTCACGGGCAGTGCTCCGAACGCGACGCCGAAAGCACCAGTCAAGGACCCGAAGAGGCCTGGAAGATCGGCGCGCATCCGGAAAGAAGCTCCGGAGAGACCTGCGGCCGACCTGCAGGATGTTCGAAGGTCGACGCGGGTCATCTAGTTTCAGATTTGTGTTTACGGTTCTGTGAGATCGACGGCCCGTGGTAGGGCTGTGATTGAGAGACGACCCTTATGAAGGCCCTGACCCTCGCCTTACTCTTGTCTCTACCCGTCCCCAGGTTGGCGCCCCCACCTCGGCCCTCTCCCACCTCCCTCAAACAGGAGGTTCGCAAGGGAGGCCGATGGCATATGGCAGCGAGCGGGCATGCGGTCTTTTGCTATGGCCCCGTGATGACCATGCCGCAGGCAACCGGTGGCCTGCTCAGAGTTGCAACTTTTTGCCGTGGTGATCTGGCCATGGTACCCCTCAAAGACTAAGCGATCTTGGTTTCGAATGCGCTCAATCGCGCTCCCATGGCCTAATCTACTACCACAAATAGTTGACAGCAGCTCTGAGAACGCCCAGAATGCTGGGCAGTGTTTTCTTCACGTCTCCAGTTTCCCGGCAGGCATGGGAACCCTATCAACTGCAACTCTCTTCCAGGAGGAAGGCCTTGAGTCAATCCAAGAAACTTGTTTTCCGCAGCGGGACAATGGTCGTTTGTTGTCTCGCGCTGACGGGCGCACTGACATTCGCTCAAAACAGCAAGACGACGGTTCGATATCCCGCTGGTCACGCCGTATCACAACCGCTTCGCGAACTGCCCATCGATGTGCTGGGCCTGCATGATCGGGAAGCTCCCGAACCGAAGCCGATTCCGATGGGTGTGCGCGGAACTGCCAAGCCGGCCGGACCAGACTCGGTATTACAAAAAGAAGTCCGCCCGAACGTTGGCGCAACGCAGGGCATCAATTTCGAAGGCATCGGAGCCAGCGGTTTTGCTCCTTCCGACGTGAACCTGGCTGTCGGTCCGAATCACATTGTGCAGACCGTCAACGTGCGGCTCGCGGTGTACAACAAGAGCGGCGCACTCCTTTCCGGTCCCACCAACCTGACGACTTTCTTTGGTCCCGTGGGCGGAGCCTGCGCGGCCGGCGCGAGCGATCCGATTGTGAACTACGACCGTCTCGCGGATCGCTGGGTGATCAGCGATGTAGGCATCGGCGCCACATTCTCGGAGTGCGTGGCGGTTTCCAAGACGAATGATCCGGCCGGAGCCTATGTGCTCTACAACTTCAGCTTTGGGGCGAATTTGAACGATTATCCGAAGCTAGGAGTCTGGCCAACGGCGAGCAACAGCGCCTATCTCGCAACCTACAACATCTTCCTGAACGGCCGGGCGTTCGGTGGCTCTGATATCTGCGGCTTCGACCGGACAAAGATGCTGGCAGGTGCGGCGAATCCCGCCCAACTTTGCGTTATGACACCGAACACGGAAGGTGGCTATCTACCCGCCGACCTGGATGGCCCGACCACTCCTGTCGACGGACAGCCGGGACCATTCCTCACGTGGCAGAACAACAATCCTGGACAGCTGTTCCTGCGTAAGCTCACCATGAACTTCGCGACCAGCGCAGTTTCGCTGTCAGCCCCGATCACGATCAACGTGGCGAACGCGACTCTGGCTTGTGGAAACGGCGGCACCTGCGTTCCGCAAAAGGGCACGACGCAAACGCTCGACACGCTGGGCGATCGCATGATGTATCGCATGGCGTATCGCCGTTTCGCGGATCATGACCGGGTTGTCGTGAACCACTCCGTAGACAATGGCGGCCCGGTAGCAGTGCGCTGGTACGAGATTCTCGACCCGCTCACCGCGCCGACAGTCAACCAACAAGGGACATTCGCACCGGATGCTACTTACCGCTGGATGGCCAGTGCTGCGATGGACAAGTCCAACGACATTGCCATCGGCTACAGTGCATCCAGCGCTACTATCAATCCGGCCATTCGCTTTACGGGCCGCGTGCCCAGCGATCCGGCGGGCACGCTCGAAACCGAAGCGAGCATCCTCGAAGGTACTGGATCGCAGACTGCCGGCCTGAGCCGTTGGGGTGATTACACAGCCCTACAGGTTGATCCGGCTGATGACTGCACCTTCTGGTACACCGATCAGTACGAAAAAGTGAGCGGCACATTTAACTGGAATTCGCGCATCGGATCCTTCGCGTTCACCAACTGCGGTGGAGGCGGCGGTGGTCCGGCGGTGAGCCTGGTACCAGCCTCGTTGAAGTGGGGCAAGATCTTCGTAGGCGTGAAGAGTGGAGCGAAGACGATCACTCTCACCAATACGGGTTCTGCGACCCTGAACATCAGCAGCATTGCCGCGAGCGGGGACTTCGCCATTAAGACTGTGGCAAAGTCCTGCAAAGCCACGGTGGCGGCGGGAGCGAGCTGCCTGATCAAGGTAACGTTCACTCCAACCCAGCTTGGAGTACGTACTGGTCAGGTCACCATCACTGACAATGCGCCGGATTCTCCGCAGCATGTGAGCTTGACGGGAACCGGCAAGTAGGCACGTTGGTACGAAGTCGGATAGGGCGGGATGGTCATCCCGCCCTCATCTTCTTTCCTTATCCTCTTATCGCGGCGTTTCGAATACTACCCCTTAAAACCCTGCCCCCTAGCTACTATTGGCCGATAGTATTTGGCGTTCCACAGCGCAAAACCCTTGACACACGGGGCAAGTGAAGACAGAATCGTTCCCATGTTTTGTTGGACCCCTCTGTTCCCCCCGGAATCCCTCCGGTAAAAAGGGACAAACAATTACAGCACGGCAAATCGAATCAACTCTCTCAGGAGGAAGCAGTGAGCAAATTCCAGAAGTTCGTAGTGGCCTCTCTCTGTCTCACGTTGTGTGTGACTGCGGGTTTCGCGCAGAAACTCACCAAGCTCGAAGTACGGAATGGAGATTCGGCGTACATCAAGGGTGCGAAGCCGATGTTCGCGGTACTTCCCCGTGCGGTTGAAACACCATCTCCCAATCAGCCGGATGTGCAGGTTCCGATCTGGACAAACACGTTCAAGTTCAACAACCAGACATTCACCTATCACATGGTAGGCACCGACCCAGCGGCTGGATCTGCAACTTCGAACATTCCGCTGGTGATCATCCCTCTCAAGTTCAAATTCTCGGACGGAACCGTGCTCTCGGCAACGCAAAAAGTTTGCGGCGACGTGAAGAATACGAACTTCCGGGTGAAGAACTCTCCGCTGATCAAGAAGGCTGCTTTCGCGCCCGGTGGCACGAACGTCGGGACCACGCAATATGTTGATGCATTCCAACGCGCCAATTTCTGGAGTGCCGTCAGCACGACGTCACCGAACTACCACGTGCTGCTGAGTCCGGTGACTGTGAAGCCGCTCCAGACCATCAATGTTGGCGCGAATGGCACCAGCGTAGCTGGCCCCTGTGCCCGCATCGGCGAAGTGGACATCAACTTCTTCGATAACATCGCGATGGGCCTGTTGACCTCACTGAACATTCCTGCCAACACCCTGCCGCTGTTCCTGGACTACAACACGTTCCTGACTTCGGGCGGATGCTGCATCCTCGGTTACCACAGCACGAATAACGCCGGGACGCAGGCCTATGCGGTGGCCGCGTACAGCGATCCTGGAATCTTCAGTGCAGCGGGAATTCGAGACATTCACGCATTGAGCCACGAAATCGGCGAGTGGATGGATGATCCGCTCATCCCTGGAACCAACTTCGTTCCACCGTGGGGACATATTGGCCAAGTGGGCGGATGCCAGAACAATCTCGAGACTGGTGACCCGGTTACCGGCAGCGCGTTTACGGTTACGACCGGCGGCGGTTTTCCGTTCACCTACCATCCGGAAGATCTGGTGTTCTTCCCCTGGTTTGCTCGCGTCAGCCCGTCCACTTCGGTGAACGGCTGGTACACGTTCCTGAACGCATTTGCCGCACCACAGCCAGTGTGTCACTAACTTTGTAGGTTTGCTTGCTTGGAGGGGGCTGCATCATGCAGTCCCCTTTTTTATTTCAGCAAGATTTTCAGGATGCTTTTTTCACTGACACGTTCTTCTGTGCTTTGCTGCGAATGAACGCGTAGTTGAGTTGCGGGAGGGAGTGGAACTCTGCTGCTTTCCGGCAGTAATCCTGCGCCTGCCGGTTGTTTCCTTTGGCCTGGTAGGCCTGGCTCAGGCGAAACAGGTTGCGAGGATCCTGCTCGTTGGCCTGCTCCAATTCTGTGATCGCTGTGTCATAGTCCCTCTCCGCAAAAGCGATCCTTCCTGCAAGTTCGTGCGCGAGTTTGAGTTGTCCCGGATTTTTCGAGGAGTCCGCTCCTGAGCGATACTCCAGCGCATGGCTCCTCGCCGCGACGTAGTCTTTCTTGCCGATCGCCAGGACCGTCAGATTGAAGTGGTGCTGAAGTTTGGCATTGTCTTTGATCGCTTGCGAAAGAGAGGACTCCGCCATCAACTGGGCCGATCGATCGAACGCCTGCTGCGCTAAGTCATAGCGCTGCATCTCGGCGAGGATGTTTCCTTTGGCCTGCAAATCGGCGGCCATGGCTGCAAGATCATTCTTTTTTTCTGCAACCGCATATTCCTTGTCCATATGTTGGACCGCTTGAGCCAGCTGTCCATTGTCCACGGCCACCACCGTCATGCCGAAGTATGCGGTGCGGAGCTCGCCATCATTGCGCGCCATTGCAGCCATCTTCTCGAGTTCGGCAGCCGCCGCCGCATGTCTCCCCTGATACATCAGGTCGGCCGAAATTCCAAAGTACGAAGGCACGAAGTGACTGTCCATACTGAGGGCCTTGCGATATTGCGCAATCGATTCATCGAAGCGGCCCGTCTTGAGCAGCAATTCGGCGTAGGAGTCGTACGGGTTCGGATCGTTGGGAATCAACTCAATGTATTTCTTGAAAGCTCGCTCCGCCTCCGGGTAGTTCCCTTCCTGACGATTGGAATACCCCAGCAGGTTGTAAGCCAGCGAATAACCCGGTGCCACTTCGGTAGCTTTCTTGTAGTGCGCAATGGCCTGCTCGTACTCTTGCTGCCCAAAGTGGTAGCTGCCAAGGCTGAAAAGGGCGCGTTCATCGTTGGGATGAATGGCAATCAGGCGATCGAGATATTCCTTCTGCTTGGCGACGTCACCGTTGGCTCCGGCCTCACTGGCCAGAATGAGCAAACGTTCCCCTTCCGACGTCTTGCCGACCAGCGCCATGGCTTTGTTGAGATGCTCGAAGAATTCCTTGGCGGTAGCGGCACTATTGGCACGCGCCAATTCTGCGGAGGCGAACTCCGGGTCGAGTGCGATGGCTTTGTCGAGGTGCGCCACCGACTCCTGCATCTGCAATTTTTCAGCGAGATCGCGGCCCACAAGAAATTCTTTTCGCGCTTCGTCGGACGTGGTAGTGATCGGTATCTTGCCATCGTCGGAGGCCGCGGCCGATTGTGGGGCGCGGTCCGACTTGCTACAAGCCATCCCAATGAGGCTCCCAACAACGAGCACAGCTGCAAAACCAGTCCTTATTAGTTTTTCTGAAAACATAGGCTCTCCCGCGAATGCGCGATTGCGCCAGCCTCTCGAGTGGGCCCAGTTTGTAAGCTTTTCGAGCCGAAGGGCTTGGGTCACATAGTTCTAGACGTTAGCGGCAGACTTTGGATAGCACCAGCGGGCACTCACAACAGGCAAATACAGGGCTCATACGTTTTGTGGATAGGCGAGGTGGGCCAATACAAGCATGGCACAACAACACTCTGAATGAGGCAACGGTAGCGAGTGCGCACGAACGGGTAAAAAGGAGCCGGGCACATGGGTCCGGCTCCCGGTCGTTAGTCGGGATTCAGATTTTTGACACAAGTCTTCCCTGTCCCCTGAAAGCTGGTGCTGGCAGGGGCAACAGAGTCCGCGCTGCGCTCCTTCGCTTGTTCCAGGCCGAACTTGTATTCCCTGAGCGATGGATTGGCCGCCTCTTCGGCCATTGCCTTCTGGGCCGCGGCAGCGTCGATCGCGATCTTGGCCAACTTGTTGGCCTTCTTCACGATCTTCCAAACTTCCTCGATATTCTTCAGGTCTTCCTGGTACTTCGAGATTTTCTTGTCTTTGCAAGTAGAGCATTCGTCGGCCAGTCCGGAAGGGTCAAACAGGTTCACTGGGTCATTCAGGACGTAGCCGTAGAGGTTCGTGTCCCCTCCGGCAAACAGGATCGGATCTTTTGCCGTCCAGCGGCCCAGGACCGGGTCATAGTCGCGGGCGCCGAAGCGCACCAGCTTTGTGTCGGGATCGTAGAGGCCACCGGCAAATCCGAATGGCTGGAACCCTGGATTGGTGTCGTTGAGCACGTTGCCAAACTCGTCGTAGTCCATGCGCTGGACGATGGCTCCGGTGGAAGAGTTCACCACCAGGCGCGTACTTCCCAGATGGTCGGAGAAAATGCGATAGCTCACGCCGCCCCGGATCATGACATCCGGCGAGGCTTCTCTCGTGCCGTACAGGAACTGGCTGACGATCTGATTGCCGCCGTCCAGTTGCGCGACCAGTTGGTTATGGTCATAGAGGAATCCATTTTGCAGGGCCCCGTTCACGCGTTTGCCAACGCGGCGATTCCGGGCGTCGACGACATAGGTGATGTTGACACCCGTCGGCAGATGCACCGCCGTGAGGTTACCCAGCACGTCATACGTGTACGTCGTGGTCTGAGAGGCGGCGGTGCGGCTTACGCGTTCGCCATTCGCGGAGTAGGTGAACGATACGTTCCCGTAGGTGAGAGCACGGTCCTGAGCATCGTAGGTGCCCGTGGCAGTGCCCGAAGTGGTGGTCGCAACGAGCCGGTTCGAGTTGGTGTCATAGCTATAGCTGGACGAGTTCACGCCATTGGTGGTGACACCGACCAGCCGCCCTGCCTGGTCGTAGCTATAGCCGTAGACGTTCTGAACTCCTCCAATGGTCTCGGTCTTCTGTGCGATCCTGCCTCCGGCGTCGCGCACGAACTGGTCGCTGAAAAGAACCGCCGCACCATATTTAGCCGAGTAGGCCGTCGGCTCACCGAAGGTGTTGGAAGTGACAGTGTCCTTCGCCTTTCCGAGAGTCGCGCCCTTGATCAGGCCATTCTTCGGATTGCGGCTAACCACGAGGGCCCCGGCCTTCTTCAAAAGGCCGTCGTCGTCATACGTGAAATTAATCGTATTGGCGCCATTGATATTTTCAGAGGTGACCCAGAAATTGTTGTTGTAGGCGCGCCCCACGCTGCCGGCGACCGTGCCGGCCCACGTGGTTGATGTTGCGAGCGGGCCATCGTGGCTATAGGCGATGGCTTCGCCTCCGCCAATGGAGGTGCTGTTCAAATTGCCGGTTAGTGAGTCGTAGACATAACTGATCACGCCAGTAGGTGTCGTGGTCGATGCCAAGCGGCCAGCGCTGTCATAGGAGAAGTTGATGGCCTGGCCGTCCGGACGAGTCACCGAGGTGAGGTCGCGGTCGAGATTGTAGCCATATGTGGTCGGCCCTCCGCCCGTGACAGCGGGTGGCAAATAGGTTGAAACGAGATTCACGCTGGTGAATGAGAAATCATGTGGAGACTTGCCCGGCGGCGTGACGGCGACAAGATTTCCGTTAGCGTCATAGTTATAGTTGATAACGCGGCCATCAGGTAGAGTCGTGCTCGTCAAACGTCCGGCCAAATCGCGAGTGAAAGTGGTGGTCAGGTTCAACGGATCGGTGCTGCTGGAGAGCAAGCCATCGGATCCGTAGGCCAGTTTGGTTATCCGTGGTCCGAAATTGACTTTGGATAGGCGGCCTTTCGTGTCATACGTGAACTTCATTGCCGCCATGCCGCTCACTTGCAGTTTGCTAAGCCGCTCAAGAGAATCCAAAACACGCGTCGTAGTCCTTCCAGCCGCGGTGGTATCCAGATAGGTCTTGGTAGGAGTCGTGAAGGCAGACGTGTAGGTGCGGCCGTTCACAATCGCCGTATCGGTTTGGCTTGTGAGACTGAACGGATTGCCTGGCACGGCAAGCGCCACGTTCCGGGCATAGCTGCTGCTGGCGGTAAGACTCCCGAGCGCGAGAGTACCGGTGCTCGCAATGGGTGCCTGCAATCCCCAGCGGGGATCCGGCGTCATCGTGCTGGTTGAACTAGTGCCGTCCGGCAGCACTGAACTCTCTGACAGCTGGCCACCGGCAGGCGTATCGCTGACTGTAGCCTGCAAACCGCTGGGCCAGATGTTGGTGAAGTGTTCCCCTGGCGTTCCCGTCGCTACGCCATACGTTGTCGTGCGTCCCGACGCTGTGGTCTTCGTGACGTTGTAACCTGTGCCGGTATTGGTGCGAGTCAGGCTGACGAATCCGCCGGCGGGATCTGAATCATTCGTGAGAAGGCCGGAGCCGTCGTAGGTGTAGTTGTAGACATTTCCGTTCGCGTCGGTGCGCGAGGTCATCAGACCGCCGCTGTTATTTGTAAACCTGGCCGTATGGCCGGCGGGATCGGCGACCTGAGTCAAGAATCCGTTGCCATCCACGGTCAGTGTTGTGGTTTGACCGAAGGGCGAAACGATTGCCGTAGGTCGTCCCGACCCGTTGCGTTGGATGGCGGTTACGTTGTTGCTGCCGTCTTTTATCGCGATCACATTTCCAAAACCGTCATAAGTGAATTGGTACTTCACAGCGCCGGTCAATGGCTTCACAGTTTGGACGTGACGTCCGGTCGCAAGATCAAACAGGTAAATTTCGCTGCCATCCTCTGACGTCACCAACGTGTTTCCGTTGTACGTCATCGATCCCGCCAATTGCCAGGTGCTGCGTCGGCGCCCATCTCCTAGAAACAACGCATTGGTTGCCGGATCGTACGCATGATGAACATTCACCGTCCATCCGCCGGTGGCGAGAGCATCGGACTTGGCGACGGAATTGGCATCGGCGCGTCCGGGTAACCGGTCGCTTTGATAGTGAAGAGAGAAATCGGTGCCGACGATGGGCACGTCCTCGCCGAGAGTCTGATTCTGGCATCCGATTACCGAACCCCCAGACTGGCCGCACTCGTTGTCGACCTTATCGTCTTTGTCCAGAGTTGGCGTAAGGGTGAATGTGAAGGTCATGCCCACAATCTGGCTCCGCCACGGATCCGCCGCCTGAAACGAAACACTCTGCTGTAAGGACTGGGCCTTGCCGGGCAAAGGAAATGTAAAGGGCCAGGGGTCGCCTACATCCATTAAAGCCATGGTCCCGGTGTTTGTGAACTTACTGCCGCCACAGGCTGAGTAGTCCTGGACTTCGACGAAGTCAACGTTGGGATTGGGAATAAAACTATATGTGCCCGCTGCTGGATCGATGACCAAGAACGACTGGCTCAGACCCGAGGTTCCGGTGAGTGTTTCAGTCCCGCATGGGTTGACGGCCAGTTTGTCATTGGCCGATACCGCGTAGTGCGGGTCGGGGATGCTCAGCAGGATGTTTTGTCCCGCACAGGAAATCAGGCCCGCGGGAGCGAAGTCAGCACTGAAGGAATTGTTGATCGTGTACACGCCCTCGGGTTGGCTCACGGTTCCCGCTTGGGTAATCGAATAGTGGCCGGTCCACGATTTGACCTTGTCCCAGTCGCAATTCTGGGCGACCGCCGGTGAGGCGGCAACGAAGAGGAACAACAAGAAGGTGACAACCACCGTGCGCCGAATCATGGTAATCGAAGCTCTAGACATAGGAAGACTCCTTGGGTGATCGTCACCGCAACTTCTAACTACTGCGTGTTTACGAGGTGCCCTGAAACTGCCAGCCCTGAAAACGTGCTCCCAGTTGAATCACTGCGTACGACGGCTAAGCTGACGGTCGTATCGGGATCAGCGTAGATCCGCACCTGCTGGCTGACAGCAAAGTTGTCGCACGGTCCGCCGCCAAAGCTGTTGAATGTCCCTTGTGCGATCGCCGGCAAGACATAAATAACGGGCGTGGTTCCGACTTGAACGTCCACGTCGAAGATCGCTTTTTGACCGACGGGAAGACAGACGTTGCCGGCGATGTAGTCGATAATCAGGCGTTTTCCGCTAGGCACAGTGAAATCTGCGGAACCGCGAACTGAGCCATCTGGCAGAAGGGCGTCCACCAGAGTGGCAAAAGGCTGGTTCTGCGCATCCGACGTCGGGACCGGCTGCGTTTGTGAATTGGTTACTTTGACGTTGATCGGTCCGACGGCAGGGGCAGCTGCCGCCGGATGACTCGACAGCATTCCAATTGTGACCGTGAGAATTCCTAAGCCGAGGCACAGATACATGAGTCTGCTGAACGTTGCCATAGAGTTCTCCTTAGATCGGAATTGATGATCGTTTCGAGATTGTTCTCCGCGTTCTGGAGTCACGTGCCGCTGTTGTGATGACGTTTCAATCCGGCTAACACAACGGCGAGTTATTCGGTGTTAGCAGGACGGCGTGCAGTTGACCGTTCCTGGTGGAAATTGCGGCCCCAACGATCCAGTGTTGGCTGTTGATGCCGTATGCAGTTGTAAGGGTCCAACCTCTTCCGGACGCATCCAGCAGCGTGTTGAGGTCGGTAAGAACGCAATTCGGATCGGGAACGCTAAGGAAAGGGAAACGAGGCGGGAGATCATGACTATTCCCGACAACCCAGTTGTCGTTTGAAACTGCATTCGCACTAATATCTTGATACCCGCAATTCGGAAGTAGGATCGGCTGGGTCGCGGGCGAACGTGAGCTCCACATCTCTGCACATATCCCGTCTTGCGTGCCGTTGGCAAAGTTGCCGCCGCCGACAATCGACCCGTTGGCGTTGATGGCGTCAGCAAAGCCGTAGGGTGATGGGAGCCAGTATGGGTCTACCGGCAGCGCCAAATAGGTTAAGACGCCAGCTTTCCATAGCCAGGGAGTCGAACGGCTATTGAAGTTGAAAACGCGGCCGACGATCTCACCACGCCCGTTGATTCCGCGAGCATAGTTCCCGAAGGTTCCTCCTTGCTTGGACACGATCGTTGTTAACACACCGCTAGAGTCCCAATAAACGGCTTCCTCTAGTCCCGAATACCAGAAGGGACACCAGTCGCAGTAGTTCCCGTAAAAGGAGTTGCCGATCCCACCGACAACGGTCCCGCCGCGAATACCCAGTGCCATGCTCGCGTTGTATCCTGGTCGTGGATCCAGAACGGTCAGCGGGCCCCCATTGTCGTAGCGAAATGCGCGGTAAACTGAGGCACTTCTAGGCGTATACATGCGTCCCGCAACATTGCCCTTAATATCGACCGCAAGCGCTTCGCATTTTGGTGGGGTGGTCCCGCCATCGAACTTGAGGACCGCGCCGTTTTGCAGAATAAAGCACCTTTTCCCTCCCGCCACGGTGTAGGAGCCAACCACCATCCCGCTATCGTTGATAGCGAAGGCTTCACTCGAAGTGCCGCCAAAGACACCGAGATCCGTCAGCGTGAATCGCAGACCACCGTTTTGCCCCAGCGCGGTTGCGCACATCAGAATCGCGCCCGCCAGAAAACCAACCAACTTGTCGCTGTAGTTCTTCATGAGAGTTCTCCTGTGTCGTAAAGAAATCGATTAGGCTAGTCGGCCTCAGCGCGACCCGTCCGTGGAATCCCACCCTTGCGCAAAGAACGCGCAAGGATGGGGCACCCGGCACCGGGCTAGAACTTACTAACTGTGTTGCTGGAAGAATTTACGACCCAGATGTTGGCACCGTCGAACGCTACATCCCTGCCGCCGAAAGCAGTAGCGAAGTTCCCGAGATTGGCGCCATCACTGGGGCGGAACTTACTAACCGTGTTGCCATTCACGACCCAGATGCTGGAACCATCGAATGCCACGCTCACGCCTGCCCCACCAGTGGCGAAGGTCCCCAGAATAGCGCCGTCACTCGCTCGCAGCTTGCTGACGTTGTTACTGATACGATTTGCGACCCAGATGTTGGCTCCATCAAATGCCAAGCCCGAGGGCCCTTCCCCGCCATTGAACATCCCGAGATTGGCGCCGTCACTTGCTCGCAGTTTGGAAATGGTATTGTCGGACTGATGCGTTATCCAAACGTTTGCCCCGTCGAAGGCCACATACGTAGGATTTGCCCCTCCAGTCGGGAATGTTCCGAGGATGGCACCGTCGCTAACTCGCAGTTTAGTAATGGTGCTGCTTTGAAAATTCGTCACCCAAATGTTAGCGCCGTCGAAAGCCAGGTACTGAGTAACGTCATCATTGCCGGTAGGAAAGGTTCCGAGATTGGCGCCGTCGCTAGCTTGTAACTTGCTGACGGTGTGGTCAGCAGTGTTTGCGACCCAGATGTTGGCGCCGTCGAAGGCAACACCCTTGGGAGAGTGGCCAGTTGCGAAGGTTCCGAGAGCGGCGCCATCGCTGGCGCGCAGTTTGCTGAGGGTGTTACTGGAGAAATTCGAAACCCAGATGTTGGCACCGTCGAAGGCAAGGCCAACAGGAAGGTCTCCGGTGGCGAAATCCTGCCGATACCACTGCAGGAGCGCTGCTTTCTGCTCCTTGAGACCTCCGGTCGAACCCGGGGCACCGGTATCACCCTTGTCACCTTTGTCTCCCTTCGGCCCAACTGCGCCGTCAATCCCGGGAGGCCCTTGCAGACCAGAGGTGCCTTGCGCGCCGGTGGCGCCAGTCGCTCCCTGCTGCCCGGCTGGTCCCTGAGATCCCGTGTCGCCCATCTGCCCTTGCGGACCTGCAGGCCCGGTTGGACCCTGAATTCCTGGGTCACCCTTGTCACCTTTCGGCCCAGGAGGTCCTTGTTGTCCTCCGCCGCTACTTAGCACGATCTCCAGCTCCGGCCCGTTGGCGGTCAGCAGGCTCTCCTTCGCGTCGAAGTAGAAGTTGCCGTTCGAACCGCTGGTGAGCATGAGCGCCACGCCCTTGTTCGAATCCGGGCTGGCCACCCATGTCTGAACTAGCGAAGTGATGTCAACCAGCAGAAACTGATTGCAACTGGCAGCGGTCACGGGGATTCCGGTTCCACCCGTGAGCGATGCACCCAGGGGAAGCGGCTGGTTGTTGTAAGTGAGCCCGCTCTCGCTCCAATTCCTGTTGACCTGGTAGAGGTCGAACTTACCTGCCTTGACGACCAGGTCCACGTACAAGCGCAAAGTAGCCTTACTCACGGTGGCGCCGGCGGGAATGGTGCCGAGATTGAACTGCACGTAGCTGGTGGAACCGGGGCTCACGGCCAGGCTATTCACGGAGCCGAAATTGGTTGCGGGATACGTGCTGCTGACGAAGGCGTCCGCGCTCGGCGGCGCTTGCGCAAGAAGGGGAATCGTCGACGCGGCAAGAAATACAACAGCAAAAGCGAAAACCAGATGTCGCAGCTTCATGAGAATTTCTCCTGTGCCACTCGGCTACCTCGAAACAGCGGGCGTCCGTCGTCTCGTTCGGCTTTCTTATTGATCAAATGCGGAAATTTCGGCGAAACTGGCTCACGCGATATTCGTGAGCGTCGATTCTGTCCGGTGAGTTTCCAATCCAGTCGAGTGCGCGATGACGGCGGAACCGGGAACAACGTCTGGAATATTTCGGCCCCTTGGCCTATAACCGCTCTGTTTTCAGTTGATTGACAATGCTTGGAAAAGCGACTATGCTGCCCCGCTAAGCGCGCCTGCCCACAAGGCGCTTGGGGCTTTCCTTGCGTTCTGATCCGTCCACTCCAGTTACGACACTCCTTCTCCGCTGGCGCGAAGGGGACCGCAACGCTCTCGAGCAGTTGATGCCGCTGGTTTATGCCGAACTGCGCCAGATGGCGAGCCGCCATCTTCGTGGGGAGCGAGGCGACCACACGCTGCAAAGCACGGCTCTCGTGCACGAGGCTTACCTGCGACTCGCCGGACAAGATCCTCCCGAGTGGCAAAATCGGGCACATTTCTTTGCCATCGCAGCACGCCTCATGCGGCAGATCCTGGTTGATCACGCGCGCACCCGAGATGCGGCGAAGCGTGGAAGCGGCGCCTGCACATTAGTCCTGGATGAAGCGATCGCGCTCCCTCAAAAAGTCAATTTGGATGTGATCGATCTGGACAAAGCGCTGACAGAACTCTCAGAACTGGATGGGCAGCAGAGCCGCATCGTGGAGTTGCGCTTTTTTGGCGGGCTGACGATCGAAGATACGTCTGAAGTATTGGGCGTCTCACCGGCCACGGTGAAACGCGACTGGCTGGTCGCGCGCGCGTGGCTGCTCCGCGCAATGACCGGAGAAGCGCAGACATGAACCCGGAACGTTGGGAACGGGTCAAGCAACTGGCTGGGGAAGCCATGACCCTTGAGGTCAGGGAGCGTGAGTCCTTTGTCGATCGTCTCTGCCAGGGCGACTCCGAACTACAACGCGAGGTGCGTTCTCTTCTCTCGTTTCACGATCAGGCAGGGACGGATTTCCTGAACGGGCCTGCTGTCGAGCTTGAGCAAGGAACAAGCGCCACCCCGGCGCGTGGCCATCCACAGCGGATCGGCCCCTATGAGATCACCGAAGAGATCGGGCGCGGCGGCATGGGCGAAGTCTATCGCGCGGTTCGCGCCGATGGGCAGTACACGAAAGACGTCGCGATCAAACTCGTTCAGGGCGGATCGAGCGTGCTGCTGGAACGCTTTCGCAACGAACGGCAGATTCTGGCGTCACTGGAACATTCCAACATTGCGCGGCTGCTCGATGGCGGCACGACCGAGACCGGTGTGCCCTACCTCGTCATGGAGTTAGTCGAGGGCACGCGTATTGATGAATATTGTGAGCAACACAGTCTTTCCGTGAATGAACGATTGCAGTTGTTCCTGCAGGTCTGCGATGCAGTGCAGTTCGCGCATCAGCGCTTGATCATCCATCGCGATCTCAAACCTGGAAATATTCTGGTCACCGCGGACGGGGTACCGAAGCTGCTGGATTTCGGTATCGCCAAGATCTTGGAAGTGGAACCCGACGGCAGTCTGGGCGATTCCACCTTGACCCTGTTCCGGCTCTTAACTCCGCAATATGCGAGCCCGGAACAAGTCCGGGGCGAATCGATTACGACAGCGAGCGATGTCTATTCGCTCGGCGTGGTGTTGTACGAATTGCTGACCGGCCAGAGTCCTTACCCAAAAACCAGTGGCGCTCCCCACGATGCCGCCCGCGCAGCTTGCGAGTATGAACCGCTGAAACTGAGCACGGTCGTGCGCTCTGGAAAAAATCTTACCCGCACTTCGCACGATGCTTCGGTTAAGGATGCCGTCGCGCCTGACCGACTCGGGAAGCTGCTGAGAGGGGATCTGGACAACATTGTTCTTAAGGCTCTGCGCAAAGAGCCACAGCGCCGCTACGCCTCCGTGGAACAATTCGCGGCAGACATTCGACGCAATCTCGCGCACCTTCCGATTACCGCGCGCAAGGATACTGCCGGTTATCGCGCATCGAAATTTGTCGCCCGACACAAAGCAGGCGTGGCAGCGGCGGCAGTGGTCGCCTTGATATTGGTGATTGGACTTGTCATCACGATCCGGGAAGCGCGGATCGCGGAACGTCGCTTCAATGATGTTCGCAGCCTGGCGAATTCGCTGATCTTCGATGTCCATGACTCCATCAAAGACCTTCCGGGTTCGACTCCAGCCAGAAAAATCATCATCGATCGCGCGCTGCAATATCTCAACGTGCTGGCCCAGGAATCCGCCGGCGATCTGGGATTACAGCGTGAATTGGCGGCAGCCTTTGAGAGGGTCGGATCGGTGCAAGGCGATTATCTGGAAAATAACCTCGGGGACTCCAAGGGCACCTTGGCCAGTTACGACAAGGCGTTGGAAATTCGGAAACAGATCGATGCCAAGTCCGACGATTGGCAAGATCGCCTGGCGCTAGCAACAGGTTATCGTCTGGTAGCGCATCAACAATGGGCCACCGGCAACCGCAGCGGGTCGCGGGAGAACATCGATCGCGCGATCGCCATTTCCGAGGTTCTTGGCACGGCGCAGCCCAACAACTCCAAGGTTCTCTACGAACTGAGCTTCGATCACGAAGTGTCAGGCACGATTGCACACCTCGGAGAACGGGAGGACCAGAAAGCGATTGAGGACTATAGGAGAGCACTGGCGGTCGAGGAAATGGTGCTCACGATTCAGCCCGACGATGTCCAAACTCTGCATGGATACGCCGTGGATTCGAGATACATCGGAGACTTCCTGGAGCCAACCGATCCGCAAGCGGCCCTGCCGTATTACGAAAAGGCGCTGGAAATCAATCGCAAGCTGACGCAGAGATCGACGGAGATACAGTACGCGCGCAGCGTAGCGGTCTCTTATTCCAACATCGCCGATGTCTACGCCGACCTCGGCGACTTTGCGCGAGAGGTGGAGAATAACCGCAAGTCGCTGGAAATGTATCAGGACCTGAACCGGACGGATCCGAAAAATGCACTGTTGCGGCAGGGACTCGCGATCGCGTATGTCAACACAGCGACGGCGTTGGCCGGGACCGGCAATATCGCGGAAAGCCTGGACGACTCGAGCAAAGGCCTGGAAATCATGCGCTCCCTGGTGGCGGCAAGCCCGCAGAATTCAGCCCAGCGTTCCATCTTTGCGGCCATGCTGGCGGCGCGCGGCACAATTCTGATTAGGGCCAAGCGCTCGGACGCCGCCATCGCGGAACTCGACCATGCCCGGTCCATTTATGAATCGCTGTATGAGCCGGGCGATCCGCATACCGATAGTGCAGCCTGCGACGTCAAACTGGGCGAAGCTGCCACTCTTGCAGGACGCGATCCAGCCGCCGCCGAATATTTTCGCCGGGCGTTGACGATCGTTGAGCCTTTGCTCTCGCATGCCGATGGTGAGGCCGATCTTGATGCGCTTTACGTGGCCGCCGATGCGTACTCCGGGATGGGTGATCTCAGGATGAAAGAAGCACAACAGCGTGAAGAGACAGCTGCGGAGCGACAATCAGCCGGGACAGAAGCGCGCTCGTGGTATTCGCAGAGTCTCAAAACATGGCAACGCATCGAACATCCCAATCGCGCCGCTCCCAATAGTTTTGAAGTGGGCAATCCCCTGCTTGTGGCGAAGAAATTGAAGGCGGCTGAAGCGGCGTTATCCTCGCGGAAGTAAGCGTGGTGATCGGCTGAATATTCGAGAATTATTGTTGCCAAGCGTTTACATCTACAACCACGGTACATCTCCGCAGCCCAGCCCCAAGCCTCAGTGCGCACCGACAACATTCCAGTTCACGCCAGTCAACTGCAGCGAGTCAGCGACACCTGCTGTGACGTCTGTGCCACCGTGGAGGTTTATCCACAATGATTGGAACGTGCGGATCGGTCCCCACGGAATGCCCCACCAGCCTGCAAGTAGCGTGAGTAGAGTCCAAGGCAGGCCCTTAACGATGCGGTTTTTGCTGGCATGGATGAAGTACACATGTGTGCCCTGCATTACGGTTACGAAAACCGCCGAAAAACAATAACGATAAACAACAAATTTCCCGCCCCGATTCAACTCGAAGGCGATTTCATTGAGTGTCATGCCGGTAATGCCTTGAATTTGAACCATGAGTAATCCACGGCGACCAAGGATAACTCTAAAAGGCCCTGCAGTGATAATTGCCCCCGACTGTTGAAATCAGGCGCTTACTCTAACAACTGTTCCAGGCTGCTGGGCGAGCTTGTTGGTGTAATGGCGATGTTACGCCAATGAGCAACGGGTGCACAGGAGCAAGACGTCGGACGCGGTGTGATTGATCGGCGGAGTGCTACTGAGCGATGCAATCGTTTTCACTTTTCCAGTCGGGGCGCGTTTCCCTCAATGAACCACGAGTGGAACGATCACGCTTCCCATTCTTCCTGTCGTATTGTCGTGAACGACAATTCGAGCGGTGTATTCTCCAGCTGGCAACGCAAATTGCCCCTTGTAAACGAAACCATGCTCCCCCACCGTTTGCATTTCCGTCGGACTCAGATCTGTTTCGACGCTTTGCGAGAACCGCGCTTTGATGTTTCCGTCGTTGTCGCGGGCGATCCCGGCGAACAGCAGATTCACGTGATTCCCGTTGTATGCGCCAGCCGCGGATGCAATCGGCATCAAAGCCAATTCAAAGGCCGTCAGCCTCTTACGGGTACCGTCCGGCGCCACTTCTCCCTGAGCTTGGATCCACCGGAAGGCGAGCGGTATCCCAGTAAACTCGACGGGCGCTTGGAAGGCGGTTTGGACGTCATCGATTGGACGTGCGGCGGCGGGACGCATCACAAAATATCCCCCCCGCGCGCGAACATGGACACCGACGCGGCGAACTGAAACTTTCAAATCACGCCATCCTGGAGTCGAATCTTTCGTGTCCCGGTAGTAGCCAAGAAGATAGTAGGAGCCGGAGTCGCTCGTCGCCCGCTGCAGGCTGCGAGTGACGTCGTTGGTATTGTAATAAGCCTCTCCCCCGGTCGCGGCCGCGAAAAGGTTCAACGTGGATAGCGTGTCGGTATGGAGACTACTCTCCGACGGGACCCAGCCTTCGTTGAAGCGGGCGATATCCGCGGAGAATGCCGCCGGGTTCACCAACCCGCGAAGATCCACGCCATAGATGGCGAAATTGGCTTCGTTGAGTACCTTCCACGTGTGCTCGTAATGAGGCTGGTCGAATGGGTTGTAGGGAAACGATCCGGTCACCCAGACAAGGGCCTTTCTTCCGGGTACACCGGCGTATATCCGGGCGATGGCCTCCATCGAATCCAGTGTCACTTTGAGCGAATTTAGCCGCATTTGGTCTGACATCTTTTCCGGGGCACTGTTTGCGACTTTTCTAATCTCTGCTACCTCAGTGTCGGTCTTAGGATCGGGTTGAGTAACCGGAGAAGGCGAGGGGCTAGGTGTAATCTGCGTCAGTTTCGGCTCATCCACACTTAGGCGAGCGCCGTGAATTTTTTGCAGTGCCGCAACCAGAATTGAGGGATCGGACGTTGCGTCATGGATGATTTTGACCCCGCTCACGTTCATGGTGAGAAGCACGAACAAGGCGCGGTTGTCCACGTGTTCATTCAGGAAGCTGACTAGTTGGCGTCGGCCCCAAGACTGGTCGAGGAAACTCGTGTTCACCGTGTCAATTGCAATTACAACCAAGCGGCGTGGCACGGGCTTGTCGAAGGAATTTGTGTAAGTGTCGGGCGATACAGAGCGCCGAAGAGGTTCAGCGGATGAAGTGACCTCCTCAAATATGCTTAATTTCCGAGGTTTCCCGTTCTCCCGAACCACGAACTCAGATGCAGATAGGCCACCGACAAAGTGGGTAGAGCGGTCAGTTATAACGGTTGGTACCAACACGAGGTCGGAGTGGGAAGAGATCGAAACTTGTGGTGCTGTGTTAACCGGGGCCTGTCCGAGGGCTGACGGAGGTGCACTTCCGCCGAACGCCAGAAGAACTGCCGTCTGCAAGATCACTCTTAGGCAGTTCGGGGCTGGAACTCCCATGGGGACCGTCCTTATCTGCCACGCCGCGAAACATGTTAGCAGAGGCAGGGAACTGCCCAGAATGCTTCCGATGTCATGACCCAAGAACGCTGCACAATTTTCAGCAACAATCAGTTTGGCAGATAACTGTTGTTAACAGGCGTTTACACCAACTACTACCCCAACGGCCTGCCGGGGCCGAGTTGTTGGTGTAATCGCGATGTTACGCCAATCACGAAATCGTCCCGCCCGCTTGGGGAGGGAGAGACTAGGGTTGCACTATTGGATGTTGTAGAAAGTCGTGCTCTCCACCTCGACTGGCCTATCGAGGATCAAAAATGGGCGAAATTGCCATTTCATCACGTTCTCTTCTACCGGCTTCCGAAGTTCTTCCGGTCCGTCGGTCGCCTGCGCCCGGACCACGCGCCCCTCTTTGTTGACCGTGAACTTCACAGTCACCTTGCCGTGTACTCCTCTCGGTACATGCGGGGGCAACTCTCTGTGCACCATATATTCTTTCATCAGGATCGAAGAGGGCACACTCACTACGCCCGTAAGTGGCCCTGGACTACCGGTCGGCGGCAAGAATAGGGACTCTTCAAGCTGTGGCGCGGTTTCGGCCTTTGCGAGATGAATCTTCAGGAAAGGTTTCCCTCCGTGCGTAACTTCGACATCACGCGCCAAGTAACGCTCGCCCAACCGAAAGACACCGTTGTAAACCGTCTCATCCCAACCCGTCCCGCGTGAGTAGCGCAGGATAGTCGTCCCCGGCTCAAAGCAAAACTTCTGCAAGCCGCTTTCAGAAAGTACTCTTGGACTACGGAGAACGACACACGACAGCTTTACCTCGCCGACGGCCCAGTCGAGCTTGTCAGGACTTGTATCGCCAACTGTGCCCAATTGATATTGATACAGTGGTGACACTACCTCCCGCATCGCCTGCGAGGTGGCCGCGGGCGGCCAGTTTTGATCCCCAGACCGATAGAGTTCCCCACCACTCGCGACTTCTGTTTGACTTAACTCGTCCGTCTTGATCACCACGCGGTATTTTTTCGGACTAACGTAAAACTCTTCCAGAGTCCCGCTGTGGGCATTATCTCCATCTTCATCGAATTCATCATAAGTAAGCTCAATGTGCCAAGGTGTGGTTGGCAAAGTTTCGAGCCCGTTTGTCTTGATGAGTTCACCCATCACCTTCACTGCTTCGGGCGATGCAGCAATCTTGCTCCCGGAGGGTTTGAGAGAGAGCAGAACACCCGCTTTAGAGTCCGGCGGGGGAACGTGAATTTCGCCAAGGTGTGCAACCTGATCTTGCGCGACTGCACAAACGATCGGCAGTCCCAGCCAACAGGACCATACAGCGATTGTCTTCGTAATCCGCATCCGGCCTCCTTGGGGAAACGTGAAAAGGACACCATTCTACCT
The DNA here is from genome assembly GCA_016196065.1 of Acidobacteriota bacterium. Classification (NCBI taxonomy): domain Bacteria; kingdom Pseudomonadati; phylum Acidobacteriota; species Acidobacteriota bacterium. The sequence goes on from JACPYL010000025.1 coordinate 495,682, forward strand.
AGAGGCAAGCTCGCTGCGGGATAAACATCGGACGCGAACTGGTCCTCAATTGTTGTTAACAGGCGTTTACACCAACTACCCTGGTAAGGCGTCGGCGGGGAGGCGCCTGGGGCGATTGTTGGTGTAATGGCGATTTGACGCCAGTCATGCGGCGTCCTCATGCTTTCGCAAAGCTGCGCCGTCCAAACCGAAAGTAACGTGCACAGCTTGCTCGCCAGCATTATGCTGCGATTTGTGTCATCGACTAGGAGCACGGACGATACGAACAAGCTGAGACCACCGCTGCATCTCGACGCGATGTTCGCTGCTTACGCATCTCTTCTCATCGCGTTTGCCGTCGTCTGCAAACCTCCTTACGCGTGGGATTTGCCGCACCGATATTTCTATATGTGGCATCCCAAGTCCCCGAGCATAAGCCTAGACGGCTTCCTACTGACGTATGTTGTCTTTTTCCTCATCCCTGCGATTGCCGTCTTCGTTTCGGTAGTAGCGGTTGAGCACTTCCGTTCGACGCTCAAAGCTCTCAGGGTTTTTACGGGATTCATAGCAGTTGCAGGGTTCCCGCTTGTGTGTCTATATGCACTCCCCAGAATCTTCGGGGCTTGCGAACTACTGGTTTCCATCTGTGTGCTGATCTTGTGGACGCGAGAAAGATGGCCAGTTTCGGACGGCTTCAACGTAGTTCTCCTGATCCTCCATTTCGCATTCTGGTTGTCCTTCTGCGTATCGCTGCTCGGTCTAGCATTAAGGCAAACCTCATCGTGGGGTTTGTGGGACTATTTGGTTTTCGTGTACCCAACCGTTGGGCTCGCCTATTCTTTGATGTGGGCCAAAGATTCCAAGAATCGAAGTAGTTGGCGTTAACAGGCGATTACACCAACTACGATCCCGCACCCGTGGTCGTGCTACCAAATCTTGTTGAAGCCGACGACTCGCCAACCTGCCCTGTCGCCTCCGAGTTGTCGCACAGCCACCCAGTTGCCCTCAACACCAACTCCAGTGTCCGAGTAGTACAGGACGACATCGCTTCCCTCCTTCCTGCGATCCCGCAATCGTTGCACGAATAGGGATCGGTGGTCACGATACTCGCTCTGCATCTCTTCACACGTGAGTGCGTTGGGAAGTACAAGGTCTGTGCTCAGTTTTGCTGCGTCCGTGCAGTTACCACTCCTCATTGCGTCTAGGTACGCTGCTGCTGCGTGCTCTGGTGATCGGTCACGAAAGGGATTGAACAGCACGTAGTTGTGGTCGCCTGTTTCCTGATTGACGCCGAAAGGCATCCGAATCAGAACCGGTCGCACATCACGACCCAATACAGCAGCCGCGACGGCGGCAATGCCTACGACGCCAAGAACGGCGAGATTTCGTCTCACGCCCACACTTTACATCAGGTTCTAGACGGTTGGCGTAACCAGGCGATTACGCCAACTACGAAAAAGGTGGCCATCGTCCAGATTCGCTTCCGCGAGCGAGCGGGAGGACGTCTGTCTAGTCTACAATCCCCGGCATGCTAATCACTCGTCGTGAACTGCTTGCCGGGCTGGCCGCCGCGTCTGTCACTTCTGCTCTAACTGACCTGGGATTCGCTCAAAGTAGTGTCTCCGCGTTGCACATCGACGCTGCCCGTCTGCAGCAAAGCCTGGAAGGGCTCAGCATTTTCGGACGCCCCGCCGGCGGCACCTTCGCCGACGGCGTCAGCCGTGTGGCCTATTCGGATGCGGACATTGCCGGACGAAAGTACGCCATGGAGTTGATGCGAGCGGCGGGCCTCGATCCGCGAATTGATACCGCCGGAAACATCCTAGGGCGGCGCGAGGGAAGCGACCGCTCTCTCAAGCCGATACTGTTTGGGTCGCACATCGATTCCGTGCCCAGCGGCGGTAACTTCGACGGCGATGTGGGTTCGATGTCCGCCATCGAAGTCGTGCGCACGCTGAAGGAACACAGCATCCCCACGCGGCATCCGCTTGAGATCGCGATCTGGTCGAACGAGGAGTCCCTGACGATGGGAAGCCGTGCCGCAGCCGGCGACATGGAGGCGTCAGACTTGGAGAGAATGTACGGTGGGATCTCCCTCGCCGATGGCTTGCGCAAGATTGGTGGCGATCCGGCTAGGTTGGCGGAAGCGCGCATGGCCCCAGGGTCCATCCATTGCTATCTGGAGTTGCACATCGAGCAGGGTGGAACTCTCGACAAAGCAGGCATCCCGATCGGGGTAGTCGAAGGCATCGTTTCTATTGACGAGTACGAGGTCGAGATTCATGGTTTCGCCAATCATGCCGGAACCACGCCCATGCCCGAACGCCGCAACGCACTGCTGGCCGCCGCCAAGCTGATCGAAGCAGTGCAGGAAATCGTTACCCGAGAGCCGGGACGGCAGGTTGGAACCGTGGGACACCTGGAAGTATCGCCCAACGCCCGCAACGTGGTGCCCGGCGTGGTCAAGCACTCCATCGAGCTGCGCGACCTTTCGCCTGAAAAGATCGCGCGACTGGGAGACGAAATTCAGAAACGCGCTCAGCAAATCGCGCAAGAAACCAAGACAGACATCACCATGCGGAAGGTCGAGCACGACCCACCGGCAGTGGCCACGTCTGCCATTCAGTCGCAGATCGAGTCTGCTGCCGCCCGGTTAGGGCTGAAGACCATGCGTCTACCCAGCGGCGCAGGCCACGATGCACAGGTGATCGCCATGCTCGGGCCGATGGGCATGATCTTCGTTCCCAGCGTGGCCGGCATCAGCCATTCGCCCAAAGAACTCTCCCGCTGGCCGGATTGCGCGAACGGTGCGAACGTGTTGTTGCAGACGATTCTGAGTATGGATCGAGGTTAGGAACTCGATCCTCATTTCGCGGCCTCCCAGACGGCGATCAAAATTGCCTCTTCCTGACTACTATCACGTGCCGAACATCCGCCGCTCGAACTCACAATTCGTTGATAAAATCAGGGTGCGGGCCCGTAGCTCAACTGGATAGAGCATCGGATTTCTAATCCGAGGGTTGGGTGTTCGAGTCACCCCGGGCCCACCACATGCCATACAGTTGGCACTTTTCAGGCCGCCGTCGGACTTTTCATAACATCACATAACGTTCCATGCAGGTCCGTTGCGTCGATGGAATCGTAAACATCCATCGAAAGCTGGACCGTTGCGTGGCCCGGCCCGAGGGTCCCTGCCGCACGAAACTTTGGAAGCGGGCGAAGGTTGTTGCCAATCTATTCGCCTGATTTCGATTGAGGTATTAGGTCGAAACCGATCCCGAGTTCCTTCCTAATTCCTATCCTCACGGATGTGAATTTCGCAAATAGATCATCTTTTCTCTTGTCATAAACCTCAAGATCGCCTTTTACGATCTTTCCAGCCATCCATCGAAGCAAATCGGCAAGCTCAGCGAACGCCCGCATTGTTTCCTTCGAACATGTGACGTAAATGAGCGACTCGGTTTCCTCAAATGAATGCATGCAATTGTTCCAACTGGAAACATAGTCATGTTTAAGGCGAATCTTTGACTCCTCACCCTCAATCTCTCCGCCTACCAACTGCTTCTCGAAATGGTGCAAACCCAGCAGGTTGTTGTCGATTTCAGACAACTTCTTCGCAGCGCTGAGTAGGATCTCGCGCCTCAGTTCCCACTGCCTTTGGCGGTCCCAAAGATCCCCGGAGATCTTGGTTTCAATCTGTTTCGTGGCCGTGGTGACAGCTTTCACTTGCTCGACGAGTTGATCTATGTCTTCGTGGGTTGCTAGATTCTCACCCTTCTTTTTGAGGTAGCTTCCGAGATAGGCGCCTCCTCCCCCGGAAAGGAACATAACCGTCGCAATTGCCAAAGTGAAATCCATAGGCCAGTCATTCTACTGACTCTTGTGCGTAATCGCTTACCTCGATGGGTGCCGCCGATCAATCTCGTCTAGCAGCCGTTCCGCCCACCGAACCGCCTCCGTGATTGCGGTGATCGTGGCGGGAACCCGCTTGTCCGGGTCTAGCTGGCTCAGTTTCCGCGCGGCGAGGATGGCGGCGGCGATCAGCAGCACGCGCTTGCGCCCCTCGTCCATCACGGCAGGTTATCATGTTCGCTTTTTGTTCGCTATAACGGCGCCGACTGAACGAAGGCTTCTGCCCCACCTCCCCACCCTCCCCTCTCCACTGGGAGCACATTTGAGCACATGGAGCACATTGCGAGCACATATAGCACATGGAGCACGCCAAGTGAGCGTAAACTCAATAGGGTCAATGAATGTCAGGCGCAAACCCGCGATAATCTTTAGTCGACTCGCGCAGGCGCGCACAGGTTTGATAGTCTCTATGTCGTATCTGTAGACAGGTCATGTGTGACTCGGCGCATCTAAGTCATTGTATTTAATGTAGTTATGTAGCATCATGACAGCAGTTCAGAAGGCATCGTCCTTCGTATCGGCGAGCGATCTGGGCAATTCACACCGCGTGAGCGCGCTCACGCGGTGCATCTTCAGCAAAACGAATGGTTTATATGATCCCAAGAACAACAATTAATGCAGCAGCCGTGAAACGGGAAACTCTGCGAGAGCAACTGTGGCCTGGTTTGTCGGGGGAGGTTTGGAACAGGAAGGTGGGCAAGGGTTTTACGACAATTCCTAGGACGCTCGGCCTAATTATGACTCTTATTGAAGAGTTGGTTGAAAGGAAAAAAGGACACGACGTATCCCGAGTCTATTTCGAACTTTGGTGCCGCGCCTTTGACGAAGGATTTCTAGACGGTCCGGACGAAGAATCCTGCGCGTTCGCGGCGGGTTTCACGACGGAACGAAGCGTGCGCTCATGGAAGGAACGCATCGACACGCTGGTCGAACTCGGATTCGTACGCATCGCCCCGAGGGGCACCCGACCTCAAGGCTACATCCTCATCCTAGATCCTCATAAGGTCGTGAAGATTCTGCACGGAGAAAAACGAATTCGTGCCGAGTGGTGGGGCGCTTATATCAAGCGGTGTAGTGAGATTGGCTATACGCTTCCCTGAACTAGAGTCCGAGCCGAGCCGAGCCGAGCCGAGCCAAGCCAAGCCACTGCGGAAGTGCTTCATAACAAGTAGGTCTAAAATTACCCCTGAGCGCCCGCTGGAGGGAGCCGAAAGCCTTAGATTCTTAAGGTTCCGGCGCTCAGGTTTCTAATCCGAGGGTTGGGTGTTCGAGTCACCCCGGGCCCGCCACACACATCCGGGCAGCAGAGTCAGTCGGATCGCACTACGTGTCTCGCGAACAGTTTTGCTCGCCTTATTTTTCGATTTCCAACAACACCAAAGCGTTCGGCGTAAGTTGAATCTCGATTTTTCCATCTTTCAGAACGCTCGTCTGCGGGACGACAACCGAAGCGCGATTCAATTCGGCAATCTGCTTGCGCGTGGGATACCGTGGCTTGCCCATTTTCTCGTACGCCGCCAACGTGTTGCCATGCTGGGAGTCAACTCGCGTCACTCGGACTTTGGCGCTCGCAGGCACACCCTTGAAATCGAAACGCACGGTTCTCGTCGGGCCGGTGCGGTCCGGATCAACGAGATTCCATGCGACCACAGCGAGTTTGTTCTTCTCTTTCGTGACCAATACTCCGGGAGCGGCATTCGCGATTCGCTGGTGGCCAAGTTTGTGGAGCAGTGCAAAACCGTTGTAGGAGGGCTTCTTGATTCCTCCAGCGGCCATCAGTCCGAAACCGCCATAGAAGGGTTCCTGCACGGGGCCACCTTCTTCGAAAACATCGGAGAACGTCCAGAATGACATCATGTCGACCAGGCCATCGCATTGCGCGATGTCGTCGGCAAGCGCCGCGCCAACATAGATCGTGTCCCGCGACTTGAGATCGCCAAACGACGGCACGTTCCATTCCGTCCACATTAGAGGGGCTTTGGGAAAGGCCGAGGCCGCGATTTGATCGTGTACTTTCCGGATGGAACGGCAGACGCGCTGGTCCATCGGTATTTCTTCGCTGGTGCCGAAAAGATCTTCGACCGTGTCATCGCCGTACGAGTGCGAGGAGACGAAATCGACCGCAACATGCTCGCGAGCGGCATGTGCCAGAAAGTCATCCACCCAATGCGCGGAGGAGGACGACGGTCCCCCCACCCGCAACTTCGGACTGACCGCTTTCAGTGTGCGCGCCGTGTGATCGTAAAGTTCAAAGTAGGTAGGCTGCTTCGGCTCTCCGGCCCAGAAATCGATGTTCGGCTCGTTCCACACCTCGAAGTACCACTGCGCGACTTCTTCGATGCCATAGCGTGCGACGAGGTGTTCGGCGAAGTTGCGAATCAGTCCGTCCCACTTCGCATAGTCCTTGGGTGGCGCAACGTTCTGCTTGTACCAGAAAGGATGGATCGCTTCTTTCGCTGCCAGCTTGCGCGGCATGAAACTGATCTCCACAAAAGGACGCACGCCATTCTGCAGGAGCCCGTCGTAAATCTGATCCACATAGGAAAAATTGTAGACAGGATTGCCTTGCTCGTCCTCGTCATAGACACCGTTTTCATCATGAAAGATCGCGTGAAAGCGCGCGTAACGGAATTCCGTGACCTTGCGGACGTCCCGCAGATCGTTGCGGTAACTCTCCCGCATGGCAAGCACGGCTCGGCCGGATCCAAAAGTCTGTTCCCAGAAATGCGGGAACGCATGTGCGGGAGCAGAAGCGTCGATCACGATTGTTTCTGTACGTGCTTGTGCGGGAGCAAAGCTGGAAAAGAGACTGAAAAGAGCCCCGAGCAGAGCTGCACGGCAAATAGAGGACATGGCGTCTCCAACTAAATCGGTTTAGTAGATACTCATTATCCCGGAAGACGCCGGGAAAATCGAGAGATATGTGTCGTTATTTCGGGGAAGGAGTTTTCTTCGGCTTCATCGACTGCCACTCTTGCTCCGTGAGCTGGCGGCCGAGTTCCGTGAATTCACCCGCGCCCTGCAGCCACTCGCCTCCGTCCATGGTGACGACTTCCCCGTTGATATAGCCGGAACCGTCGCTGACCAGAAAGGCGGCGAGGTTCGCGAACTCTTCGACTGTGCCGAAACGTCCGAGCGGATTCTTCTGCTTCGCGCGTTGCTCGAGTTCCGGCCGCGGCAGTAGACGCGAGAACGCTCCCTCGGTCGGAATAGGACCCGGCGCAATCGCATTCATGCGAATCCCGCGATTGCCCCACTCGACCGCCAGGCTGCGCGTCAACGCCTGTACGCCAGCTTTGGAAACAGCGGAGGGCACGACATACGCGGAGCCGGTTTCGGTGTAAGTCGTCGTAATATTCAGGACGACCGCACTGCGTCCAGCCTGAAGCCAGAGGCGCCCGCACGCGAGCGTAGTGTGCAGCGTGCCCATCAGAACGATGCCGATCACGGACTGAAATGCTCCGATCGAAAGCTCTTCGGTGCGCGCCAGGAAATTGCCGGCGGCGTTGTTCATCAGGACGTCGAGCGGGCCATCGGCCCAGATCGAGCTAATCATGGCGTCAACAGCCGCAGCATCGCGCACGTCGCAGCGGCGGAAATGGATCTTACCGCCCGTACGTTTCGTTAATTCCTCGCCGGTCGCGCTGAGCACGTCTTCGCGGCGTCCGCAGATGTAGACCTCAGCGCCGAGTTCGAGGAAGCGCTGCGCGGAGGCCTTGCCGAGTCCAGTGCCGCCGCCGGTGATGAGGATTCGCTTATTGCGGAGAAGATCGCTTTTGAACATGAGTGCGGCTTCTGGCTTCTGGCTTCTGGCTTCTAGCTCCTGGCTACTCGCTTCAACTTGTCGAGTGCCCATTGGGCGTGCTCGGCTACGACGGGGTCAGGATCTTCTGCAAGGTCTCTTAGTGTCGGCACAAATTTTACGTCATCACTGTTTCCCATTGCGACTACAGCATTGCGGCGCAGGCCGGTCAGTTTCGTGCGCCGAATCGGCGAGCCGCGGAAGACCGTGCGAAATTCTTCGGGCTGCATCGTGGCGAGCCAAGCGAGGTCCGGATTGACGAGTCGTTCGCGAGGCTGAAATTCGGCGGCTGCGGAGACCGGTGCTTTGCGATTCCAGGGACACACATCCTGACAGATGTCGCAGCCGAAGACATGCCGTCCTGTGCCGGTGCGCAGGCTCTCGGGGATTTCTCCGCGCTTCTCAATCGTGAGATAGGAAATACAAAGGCGAGCATCGAGTTCGCCGGGAGCGACGATTGCCTGCGTGGGACAGGCATCGATACAGCGCCGGCAACTTCCGCAGCGGTCCGCGGCGGGCAAGTCGGCCTGCAAATCGAGCGACGTCAGGATCGTTCCCAGAAACAGCCACGAACCCAGTTTCTGATTGATGACGCAGGTATTTTTCGCCAGCCATCCGATCCCGGCGTATTTTGCATACACCCGTTCGATCAGGGGGCCGGTATCGACGTAGGAGCGAAAAGAGTGGCTAGTGACTAGTGGTTGGTGATTGGTTAAGTCATTCTGGAGCGCGGCTTCCAGCACTCGCAATCGGCGGAGTACGGAATCGTGGTAGTCCTCGCGGCTCCAGGCATAACGCGAAATCCAGCCGCGATCGGGATCGTTGAATTGCGTCGAATAAGGTTGTGCCGTGTTGTAGTTGATGGCGCAAACGATCACGCTGCGGGCCCATGGAGCAACGCGAGCCAGAGACGCCCGTTTTAGATAGCCCGCTTCGTCACGCGATTCCAGATAACGCATCTCGCCGTGACGTTCAGCGGCAATCCATGCAGGGAAAGCTTCGATCTCGCGGAACTCGTGGACCGGCGCGATTCCGCAGAGGTCAAATCCTGCTTCGCTTGCGAACTGCTTTATGCGGGATGGAAGATGGGAAGCCAACGAGATGACGGAACCCTCTACATGAAGGTTACCGCACGCGGCGCTTCGCTTTGATCAGCACGTCGACTGGATCCGGCCGGCCATTCCAGAAATCCAAACGGATGCGACCATCGGCCATCTGCGAAACGGTTGCAGGAATGGAACTGGCTGTCAGGTACCATCCGTCTGGCAGAACAACCGCGTTGCGCGGACGTCCGAGACTACGATCGAAGACGAGTTCTTCGCCGTCTCGATCCGCGTTCAAACGGTAGCTCGCCGCAGCCGTGTACGTTTCTGAAATCCGTATCCGTAATGATTGTCCCGCCTTCACGGGAGCAAACGAGATCACGACCACCTGCGCAGCTGCGTCGACCGGTTCCCCAGCATCGAGCCTCGCTGCCGGCAGGTCCGCTCCGGTCAATATCTTGGTGTCCAGTTTTTCACCAGTATCGAGAATGGTTGCGGAAGGATCCGAAACCTGGCTGCCGCTTCGGACCACGTTGAAGTAGCGCTCTTCGCCAGGGCGCGACGCGGTGTAGTCGTGGTAGAGACGGAAGGCGTGGGTTTCCGGCTGCTGGAGGAAGTACACAATCTCTCGGTCCTCGAGCGCCCGCTGCGAGAGTCGCTCTTTTTCCGTCTCGCCCTCAAACGGAGCTTCCCAACTTCTTGCCTCACCCGGCAGACGCGGCGCAGCCGCAGATCCGGTCTGGGCGCCGAGCTTTGCTTTCAGAATGAGCGGAGCTTCGGCCCCGCTGCCGTTCATGAAGCTGATGCCAATCCGCCCGTCGGGCTCGGTGAGAACTTGTGAAGGTACGTTGCACGCGACCACTTCGTAGCCCGCGGGCAAGACGACCTTGTTTCGAGGAATGCTGAGCGACCGGTTGAAGACGATCTTGTCGCCCGCGCGGTAATAGCTCTTCGCGTCCTTATATGTTTTCGCAATCAGGATTCGCGCCTGCCCATCCACTGGTACCGGGCGTGCGAGGGAGACTTTGATGTAGTCCACCGACGTGTCTTCGCCCTTCATCAGCGGATCTTTCACAGCCTCCTCGCCGCTCACGATTTCGAAGTGCAGGGGCCGTCCGGTCATCACGTCAATTACAGATTCGTCACGAGCCACGCTGCCCTTGCGGATCGGGTTGAAGTAATATTTCGCCCCGGCGGTTGTGGCCGTCACCTCGTAACGGATCGCGAAACTGGCGCTCTCGGGCGCAAGGAGTTCGTAGCTGGTGTATTCGTCCGTTTCGGTTTGCAGTGACGGTGGCTGCGCATTGGCAAATGCGGCAGTCCCCAACACAATGAGCGCACCAACAAGAAGCCTTCGCAGATTCCAACTCCGATTCATGGCAAGCACTCTAACACCGGCGTTTGGCTGTCGCTCGCTGACACTAAATACACAGTCCTATTCCATTCTGCCGGCAGCCGGACCTACCGCGGTGGCTTGTCTGGTCTTGGGATCAATTCCAATCAGCGCCACTCCGCCCACTCCCTCGCGGCCGAGAGTTACCACGTGGCCGCGAGCCCTCAAGTCGGCCTGCACTGCTTCGGGGAGGGAGTTGGGCACAGAGAGGCTGCCCAGGCTCGCGCGGTCCTGACCGAAGGAGCTGATGAAATGCGTGGTGGAGAAGCGCGGCGCATTGAAGGCCTCCTCGGGACTCATGCCGAACTCCACGGTATTGAGGATGACCTGGATAGCCGCCTGATCCTGCATGTCGCCGCCCGCTACCGAGACCGCCATCACGGGTTGATTGTCACGGAAAAGCAGCGTGGGGCTCAGCGTGATGCGCGGCCGCTTGCCGGGTTGGATGACATTCGGAGTTCCCGCAAACGTGTTCAGGCTGCTGAGCCGGCTTCCGTGAATAATGCCCGTGCGTCCGGCCACTCCGGCTGTGCTCGACAGGCCACTGGGAGTCGCCGCGATCACGTTCCCAAACTTGTCCGTCACACACATGACGGTGGTTCCACCATGCCACGGGCCGGTGATCGTGGGCGGCTTGGTCGGTTTCATGTTGTAAGGGTCGCCCGGGCGGAGCTCGAGAGATGCCTTTTTCGGATTGATCAGCTCGCTCCGCATTTTGGTGTACGGATCGGACAGCAACTGCTGCATCGGCACCTTCGCAAAGTTCGGATCGCCGTAATATTCGTCGCGATCCGCCAGCGCCAGTTTCTCCGCTTCAATCACCGTGTGGATATAGTCCGCCGAATTGAATCCCATCTTCTTCAGGTCGAAGCCTTCCAGCAGCCGCAGCGTCTGTGAGAGATAAGGACCCTGCGTCAGCGGACCTGCTTTGTAGACCGTGTAGCCGCGGTACGTGGTTGTAAGCGGATCGACCACGGGAGTCTTGTGCTCGGCCAGATCCGATTTACGAAGGAAGCCGCCCTTCTCGACATACCAGGCTTCCAAGGCGTCGGCGATGTCGCCGCGATAGAAGCGGTCCGAAACAGCTTGCAGTTTCTGCTGCCGCGTACCTTTCGCGGCCCTTTCGGACTCCACCAATTTGCGAAACGTCACCGCCATGTCCGCCTGCCAGTTCACGCCGGTTTCGATCTTCTTGTCGCTGCCCGTATCGATATACCAACTGGGGCCGCCCGCATCGAGAATGGCCAGCGTGGGCTGCACGACCTCTTCGAAGCTCTTGGTCCCGTAAAGTTTCAGCAGGGTGACAATCGCGTCGATGGTGCCAGGAACTGCGGCTGCCTTCACGTCACCATCCGGGATTCCGTGTTCCATGTACCATGCGATCGCTTTGGGATCGCGAGGGGCCTCCCCTTGTCCCTCCAGCAGCTTCACGTTTTTCTGGTCGGCGCTGTAAACCAGAATCGGAATCTCTCCTCCCACGCAGAACGCGCCCACATAGGTTACGGAGAGTGCCAGCAAGGTGGCGGCGCCAGCATCGGCAGCGTTTCCGCCCTGTTCCAGAATCTTGATACCGGCCGCGGTCGCGACTGGCCTGCCGGAAACAACCACGCCATGGCTGCCGGTGGCGACACTCGGTCCGCGCCGGGTGACCGGCGTTTTGGTGGCCTGCGGCCAAGCGAAGGACGCGAGCAAAAGAAGAGAGATGGATGATACCGAAATGATCTTGCGCATAAGAGTTCGACTCCGTCGTGGTATCGGCTGGCATGCAGTGCCAGCATTTTCACCAAGGCTACATCAAGTCTCTTAATCCCGTGCAGTTTCCATCGGGTGCGATGAGGCTCTTGCACGGGTCATCTCAATTGTGAATCGTAGGACTGCGTTTTCATTTCGGGCCGCTCCTCTCGATCACTGCTTGCGGATTGCTTCTGGATTGCCGACTACTCATCTTGAACCAACGCGAGTCCTACCCGAGAAGCGCACTTTCACAAGCAAGCATGTGAGCCGCTCACTATTCCACCAGGTGGCCCGGCTTCGGCTTGTATCCCAAGGTGAGCAATTTATCGATGGGAGCCTTGTGGGCCACTACGCTCGCCACGTATTCCCCCATCGCGGGGCCGTTCTTGAAGCCATGTCCCGAGCCGCCGCCGACGATCCACACATTCTCCATTTCCGGGTGACGATCGACCAGGTAGTTGCCTGTTTCCGTATTCTCGTACTGGCATACGCGCGTCTCGATCACCGGCGCATCTTTCAGGTCAGGAAAGCGCTCGGCCACGAAGGCCCGAACCTGAGCGCGGTACGGAGCAGTCGGCTCGCGATCCATCGTATCCGGGTCGGCCGGCAACGATAGTTTGTCCACGGCGACCTTGAAACCGCGATTCTCGAGTACGGGAAATCCGTAGGCTTCGACTTCCTTGCTCTTGTAGATCCATGTGGGCATTTGCGGTGCGGAAAACCGTGCGTCGCCGGGCGCCACTCCCAGAAAGTAAACCTCCGCCCGCTCCGGCTGGATGTATCGTCCCAGCAGTGCTGGAAAAACTTTCGGCAGCCATGGCCCGCAGGCGAAGACGAATGCTCCCGCGGAGATCGTCTCATTCCCAGTGGTCGCGATCGAACTCAAAGGACTTTTCGACGAAGGCGGAGTGGCCGCAGCCACGCGGTAGTCGACTCCCTGTCGCACCATTTCTTCGACCAATATCTGGATTCCGCGCCGGGCCAGCAGCGCTCCACTGCGTGGCTCAAGAAGTCCGGCTTCATTTCCTCTCCACCCGATCTGAGGAAACCGCTTGGCCAACTGCGACGCGTTGAGTACCTCGTGCGCGATTCCGAGGTGCTCCAGGCTACGCGCGCTCTGGGGCACAATATCCACGGTGTCATCGGAGAATGTGAGGACGCCGGTCTCTAGAAAAATCTCCTGCCCAGAGCGGGCCGCCAGGTCCTTCCATTGAGGCAGGGAGCGCAAAGCCCATCGGCTGTAGAAATCGTCCTCACCATAAGCTGTTCGGATGATCCGCGATTCGCCTCCCGAACTGGAGCGGCTGTTGGCCGCTCCATAGGCGTCGAGTAGGATGACACGCAGCCCCGCTTTCCTTAGCCAGTATGCGGACCAGGCTCCAAACACACCGGCGCCGATAACGGCCACGTCCCAGGTTTTCGCAGCGGCCGCTTGTGACGCAGCGCGGGCCGCGAGTCCAGACGGCGCGACCGTAGCCGCCAACAGGATCTTCGTCACTTCACGTCGCGATATCTTCATCCAGAATCCCCTTGCTGACTTCAAACGCGGCGACAAGTTTATACCCATTGTCCCGGCAAGCTGGCTCTCGACAAAGAAATTAACGGCGTGGGGTCGCTCCCGTACTAGTGAAGGAGACTTGAATGAAGAAGTGCCAATACCGGGATTAGAAGGGTGACGGCTTAGCGTCGGCGAGGGCGTCCCTTTGCCGAGGCCTCGGATCCAAGCGGTTCACGGAACGGTTCCACAGCAATGCGCTCGTAGCGCACTTCCAGCACGTTCAGGTCTTCTGTACCGCCCGGCAATTGAAGGACTACTTCGTCGCCCGCTGCCGACTTCCTCAACGCGCGCCCGAGAGGTGATACCCAACTGATGTGGTTGCGGGCGAGATCGATCTCGTCGGTGCCCACGATGCTCACCACCCGCGATACTCCCGCGGCATTGGCATAGCGCACGGTCGCTCCGAAGAATGCTCTCGCCGCCGCCTGCCCCGCTCTCGGAGCTTCCGGGTCCACCACTTCCGCGGCTTCGATTCGCTTGGTGAGAAAGCGAATTCGCCCATCGATCTGCCGCAACCGCCGCTTGCCATACTGATAGTCGGCGTTTTCACTGCGATCGCCGTTGCTGGCAGCCCACGCCACCACCTCCACCACGGCCGGACGTTCCCTGGTGAGCAGAAAGTGCTTCTCATCTTTGAGGCGCTGCAAACCGCTCGGCGTGATGTAGTTCTTGACCGGCGTCGCGGGCTCGTCCGGTTTTGGATTTCTTGTAAAGCCTTTTCGCATGAGCAGTCTTTCCGGTGCGAATACAGCAGGTGACCTAATGAAAGAGGATGAAGGTCGAGCCGATCAGCGGTTTTGCGTTGGCAATGGAGCTGGTACTGCTGTACGTGTTTCTCGAGCACCTGCGTTAATTAAGTGGCTTTTCGACTTCTCATAATCGTCATGGTCAAGCGCATTGCATCTCGAATATCCCACGGTCATCCATCGAGGATCTTTCTCGTGGATGATTGGCGATCCGCAGTTCGCTGCGTTGAGATAGTCGAGAGCTGTGCGTCCCTTTGAGTCTTTCATGCGAGCATCCGCCCCAGCTTTCAACAATGTGTCGACCTCACCTGGATCCCCGCGCTGAACCAGAAGCATAAGCGCGGTCATGCCGTCATCGTTGACTGCATTTACTTCGGCGCCCGCATTCAGAAGGTCCTCATCCGCCATACCCGTGACAGCAGATGCCATCAGCGCCGTTTCGCCTCTGTTGGAGCGGGCATTCACATCTACTCCTGCTTTGATGATTTCACTCAACTGCGAATCGCCATAGGAACTAGCGGCATACATCAGAGGCGTCCATCCGCTGTCGTCGACGTCAGACAGCTTATCGCCCGCCGCTAACGCGGCGTAAAAGGCTTTTTTGTCTCCGCGATGCGTCGCATCCATGAGATTTGTCCTGCCAGGTTTGGGTAGATACTCGAAGGTAATTTCCGCGATACTTTCAGTCGCCGGATCACCATGCCGCCACTGATGTGTATTGGCGGATTCGTCAACGGCTAGTTCCACGTCTCCGAAGATCGCCGGCGCGGCATCGCCATATTCGCCGACACTCTTCTCCCGCCCACCGATGCGCACCTTAAACGAACTACTGCCACCATCCATCAGCCCCGCCTGTTCGTAGTGGCCGCACAGCCTCCAAATCTCTGGAGTGCGAAAGCGCTCCAACAGGGAGTTTGCCTCGGCCAGTGTGATCTGTCCTTTCTGGGAAAGATCGCCCTGCTTCCAAAGAACCGAGCCGTCTGCATCAACCCTAACTTCTTCGTTCCAACGTCGCAGTTCGACGAAATCTCCGTCCATGACGGTTGCCGGAGGCACGCGATCATTGGGGGTTGGACATTCTGAGCGATTCAATCCCGTCGTAGCGCCCGAAATGACCTGAACTTGTCCTCCTCCATCTATCATCACCTTCGTCGCTGGCTGGCCATCGTTGTATCCATCATCAGGTGGATTGAGTTGGAAATGAAAGGTGACCTTGTAGGCCTGCCCCGCAACCTCCGTTTTCGGCTGAAAAAGCCAGGCCTTCACGTTTTCGACTGCGATTCCTTGCAACATCGGATGACCAGAGATGGGAGTTACATCGACAGTTTGACCGTCCGCTCTCTTTCGGAAGCTCACTACAACATCACCCTGAATGTTAGCGGCCCTCGCCAGTTGAGGATATTTCAGTTCCGGAAGAGAGTCAGGTACGACCGTCTGCGCCTGACAAACATCGAAAGACGTCACAAACAGCGCTAGCAAAAGCAATAGTCGTATTCTCGACATGTCTCGAATCTCTACTACCTGAGAACCTATTCGCTTATCAAGCGAAGCCAACATTTCGATCGGTCACCCTAGTTTGGTTATACGAATAGAGAAAGTCAAATTCTACGAAGAGACGCCCGCTCGTTCACGCAACTCCTGGCGCGACTGCCTCCCGTTTTGCTGGCAGAAGCATTAACAGGACGACTCCGATCACAAGAAATATGATCACATCAGCAAAGTTCCTGTGGACGCCGTGATTCCAGGCTTGCACGGTTTGAATCGCCATCACCGTGCCATGGGAGATGTTCCACCAGGCTGCCAGCGCAATCATCGAGCGATGTTCAGATGGTCTCCTTACGGCCATGAGTAGGAAGACCCCGGCCGGAATAAAGAAGCTCAGAAACATCGGCTCGCACTCGTTCTTCTGAACCAAAAGCCAGCTGGAATGCCGCAGATCCGTATATAAGAAATAAATCAGGGCCAGATTGATCAGCCCCACGATCACCAGGACGATCTGTGTCAGGCGTGCTCTTTTCATGTTGGCCTCATTATTTAAGCGGCCAGCTAGGACATGCGGACAGTCTCAACCGCTGACCAAGTCCAAGCGTTCCAGACGATGACCGAGGTGCATACTGTTTCGATCGTCCCGAAGAAAATGTACGATGCAAACATGTGCTCGTGCCAGGCACCGCTGGCCAAAGGGTAAACGAATTGCATCGAAATGACGGCGAAAGTCTCAATCGCACCCGCGATGATATTCGCCAGCCGGTTCGCTCGAAACGGAAGCAGTCGAGACGCCAGAATCATGGCGATGGGTATTTCCATCAAGACCGCGGAACCCAGCAGAGCCCATGGTGCGAGATGTGGGGCGTCGGCTAGATTCGGCGAGCCAACAATGGCAAACAGGGCAATAACGTCCGCATACAGGTAGTTCAATAACGCGAAGATCCAGAATAGAGACAACCGCTCCTTTGTGTTATGCATGCCAACCTCCCATAAAAGAGCTTTGCAGGATCTCAGTTGCTCTCCTGCGCTCTGCACTGTGCATTGAGCATTTCGGGAATACGGGCGAGAACATCAAAAGGATGCACGGTATGAGGAGTATCCGAAGCAACTGCATCTCTTGCGTCTTTTTTGGGCACTCATCCGTATTACGAGTATGGTGGGGGCGACCGCACTATCGCTGGAGGGGCTTGTGGCCGTGGATGCCGATGTGATCCGGCTTCGCCGAGGCGACCTGAACGCTCTCTCGGAACTGATTACCCGGTACCAGAATCGGCTGTATCGGTACCTGCTGCGCATCGTGCGGCAGCCCGCCGAGGCAGAAGACCTGTTCCAGCAAACCTGGTTGAGAGTGGTCGAGAAGATTCGGTCCTTTGACGCAAGCCGTAATTTTGACGCCTGGCTGTTCGCGCTGGCGCACAACCTGGCGATCGATCATTTGCGCCGGATTCGTCCGCAGAGCCTGGACGAACCGATCGCCGAGCCGCTCGCAAACAGTTGGCATAGCGAAACCGTGGCAGAACGGATTCCGGGTAAAGACCACACGGCGCTCGATCACGTGTTGGCGGCCGAGCGCCGAACGGAGATCAGCGAAGCGATGGCGGAACTGCCCGTGATCTATCGCGAAGTCCTCACGCTGCGGTTTGAGGATGAGATGAAGATTGAGGAAATCGCGCACGTTACAGCGGTCCCGGTATCAACGGCGAAGTCGCGGCTGCGACGTTCGCTGGAACAATTGCGTTACGCGCTCGAAGCGCGGCATCCCGGAGGTACATGGCAATGAGAATGAGCGAGCACAACAAGATTCGAGAACTTCTGGCGCTGGCCGCAGCCGACGCGCTGACCAGCGCCGAAGAAAAACGAGTTGCGGAGCATGTGCGGTCTTGCATCGCCTGCTCGAACGAATTGGGGTTTTGGCGTCCGATTGCGAGCGAACTCCGCCGATTGCCGACGCCTCAGCCTTCTTCGTGGCTGGTGCAGGCCACGCTGGCGCGCGCGGCGACGAAGCTCACCGAACAGGCCGAGCATGATTGGAACCGCCGCGTCATGATTTTCGTCGTGGCTTTCGCGTGGCTGCTGACGATTGCGAGCTGGCCAGTTTTCCGCTTTGTGAGCGGGCGTTTCGGCAGCTTGATGGAGCCGGGGTTCAGCCCTACGCTACTCAGTCAAACATGGATCAGTTTTGCCGCGTTCACCGCGCTCGGGTGGCTCGCGGGAGGGGTGGCCGCAGTGATGCTGGCAATCCGGCAGCGCGGCGAAAGGAGGCTGGTATGAGCGCCCTCACAAAGGAATTGCGCGTGATTCCAGGAGCAGCGTGGATCGTTGCATGGTTCACCTATCTGTGCCTCACGCTGCCGGTGTTCTTCTTGGTCGCACCAACGGATCGGGAAGTAGGCAAATGGCCACGCTGGGGACAAGCGCTGCTCGTTTACGGAGTTTTCCTGCTCGTGGTGGCTCTGGTTGCGCTGATCGGATACATCTACGGCGACGCGAAGCGGCGGCAGATGCGGTATGTAATGTGGACGCTGCTGGCGATCTTCATTCCTAATGCGATTGGGATCATCTTGTACTTCATTCTCCGCGATCCTCTGCCGAAGCCGTGCCCGGGCTGCGGGCATGTCGAAAAGGCAAAATTTCCATTCTGTCCCCGCTGCGGCACTTTGCTGCATGCAACGTGTCCGAAATGTGACAAGCCCGTTGAGCCCAGTTGGGCGAATTGCGCCTATTGCGGACAGCAACTACTACCCGAGCCGGCGGCGGGAGCTGCACAAAATCCCTCTGTGGCGACGTGACGCCGTGCGCCTTCGGCGACTTGTTGGTTCGAGATTGACTGGTCTCGCTTGGGGATCGAGCTATCGCGCCCTGTCATTCCCTGCTATCACGCTGCGGAGAATCTCGGTGCATTCCTGCGAAGACGCTTCTTCGCTGTGCGGACTGTGCCGGCCATTGGCGATGAAGTGCATCTCCGCTTCCGGAATCGATTCTTGCACCTGCTTCATCTCATCAGGTTCGGTTCTCGGATCGCCTCGGCCGTGGATGAACGTAACCGGGACACGCAGTCCTCTGAGTTGCCCGTCATAAAGGTCTTCCTCCGGTCGTGTGCTCTGTGCCGCAAGTTCCAGCCACGCTCGGCAATTTCTTCGCACTACGTTCTCCCAATTCTCAGGACCGTGGTCCGATTTCAACAACTCGGCCATTTTTCCGCTCACGTGATTTTGAGGATCGGCAAACTTTTCAAAGAAGATGCTCTGCGATGCAGGTTTCCTGCGGAAGAAATGGAAGGCCTCAAGAACAAGGTGTTCACATCGCTGTGGAGCGGTGAGGCCAATCATCGCAGCAATGACCGCTCCGTCGCTATGGCCCCACAAAACAGCACGCGCAATCCCCAGTGCCTCCAGCACCAGCAGCGTCTCATCCGCCGCGCGACGATGAAAATCTGTCGGCAATGATCCGGGGAATCTTGCCGAACGCCCATGGCCGGAGCGATCTGGAACGATGAAGCGGGCCTGACCTTGCAGTGCTTCGATCTGTCGCCCGATGGAGTAGACTCCATAGCCCCAACCACCGTGCAGAAAGACAATAGGCCTACCGTTGCCGGCGTCGCGGCAGTAGATCGGCACGGGCACGATCCCGCGCGCGTGAGGCGATTCTTCCAATTGCACAAACGGCATGAGACTTGACTTTACATGGAACTCGGGCTGCGATTGCGGAATCCCGAAACTTGACTCGATCACTTGAACGCCGGCCTGCCGCCACTCGCCATACCTTACACTCAAACCACATGCTGAACCGGGGCTACGCCTACACCACAATCATCAGCGACAAATATCATGGACGAACCCTGCTCTCCTACTTGGCAAGCCTTTACCCACACTCAACTCCACAAGCCTGGCAACAAAAACTGAACAATTGCGAAGTCACCATCAACGGCGTCACTGCGACCGGAAGCGAATCACTCATTGCAGGCCAAACCCTTGTCTGGAACCGTCCACCCTGGATCGAACCAGACACTCCTCAGCACTTCGAAGTACTGTTTGATGATCCTCATCTGTTGGCGGTCAACAAACCTGGCGGGCTGCCGACTCTTCCCGGCGGCGGCTTCATGGAAAACACCCTTCTGCGCCTGGTGCAAAAGCAAATCCCCAACGCAAACCCTGTCCACCGGTTGGGCCGAGCCACGACCGGCATCGTTCTCTTCGCCAAAACAGCGCAGGCCGCCACTAAACTAGGCGCGGACTGGAACACTCCCAGAATTGAAAAAATCTATTGGGCGCTGGCTCAAGGCATTGCACAGCACGACGCCTACGAGATCCTCACACCCATCGGACTTGTGCCGCACCCGCGTATCGGATCGGTGTGGGCCGCCAGCCCGAGTGGCAAGCCGTCAAAGTCGTTGGCGAAGGTGATCTCACGGGCGCCAAGCAGCACGGCGTCAAGCAGCACACAAGGCACCACAACATTTGAGGTAAGCCTAAATTCGGGACGCCCACATCAAATCAGGATCCATCTGGCATCCATCGGCCATCCCCTGGTGGGCGATCCTCTGTACGGTTCATCCGGCCAGCCTCTGGAAAATCTCCCCGGCCTCCCGGGCGATGGAGGATATTTCCTGCACGCCCGATTTCTAAAATTCCACCACCCCATCACCGGCGAACAAATCAATCTTGAAGCAGCTTTGCCGCCTGGATTCTCACTGCAGCAGTAGGTCCACGGGGGACAGAAATTCAGGGACAGACGATGTGAACAGATCATCAGGACCTATTCAGGGTTTCCATTGCCAGAATTCCAATCTGGCTGAGTTGCGGCGCGGTCGCACATCGACTCGATCGTATCTTCCGTTTCTTGCCGATCGGCTGCGAAGATCCCATGCTGGGTCAATTGCACTGTCTTCTTTAATTCGGCGGAAGATTTTCCGGCTTTGAGACCCTGCTTGACTTGTTTCCACATGTCGGCGATAAAGTCCCGCTGGCGATGCAGCAGATCAACATCACCAAGATCTCCGTGCGCCGGAACCACGGTCTTGATGGGGAGCTTGGCAATGTTGTCGAGTGCGCGAATCCAACCCACGTAGCTGACATCCTGATCAGAAAGATTGTTTCCGTGGGTCCAATTGACCGCCAAGTCTCCCACAAAAACGATGCCTTCTGCGGGCAGATAGGCCACTCCATCGCCTTTGGTGTGGGCCTGTCCGTACTTGATTAGCTCGACCCGATGTTGGCCGTCGTCAAATACGAGACGATCTTGAAATCGAATCGATGGTAATTCCACATGTTTCAAATTGATCTTGGTCTGATCCCTGACATCTTCCATCCCTTTGGCGCCCAGCTCCAGCGCAAGATCGTCCGTGCTTACGATGGTGGCGCCGTGGGCAGTGAATACGCTGTTTCCCAACGTGTGATCGGCATGGTAGTGAGTATTGAATACAAAACGGACCGGTTTGGGAGTGATGGCTTTTATGTCCCCAATGATCTTTCCAGCCGCCCAGGGAAAATTCGCGTCGATCACCAATACGTAGTCGCGAAATACAACAAAGCCCACGTTGGTCTGTTCGTGCCTGCTGAGGTCACCAGACCAGTAGTAAACATCTTGAGCCATCTGATGCACGCGATTCTGGGCGAAACTTGGCTGGCTTGCCCATGAAAGCAAGAAGATTAAAAAGGACGAACAGTAGATTTTCGTCTGCATCGTTAAGAACCTCAGAGGGACTGATTTATGAACTATAGATATGAGTTCCCGAACCAACTTGTGTAAACCGGCCCGGGCACTATTCCCATGTGTGCGCGTGGACCCACAGAGAAGGCTCACCCATACCGTACTGGAACGTCTATGCAATTGCACGGGCATGCCCAGCATTCCGCTTTAGGAGTTGCGCAAACTATGGTTCATGGTGGAAACAAGTACGCACCACGAGTTACCCGCACGGTGCGGTTTCTGTTGAACGTCGGCTTCTTCTTTTTCATGCCAGCGTTGCTGTTGTCGCAGGAGCAAAAACTGGCTTCGGCCCCAACCTACACCACTCCTCTGGCAACCGGAGTGCGCCTTGATCCCGAAGGCGAATTCGTTGATTTGAGCAGCATGCCTCTGGGAATGGCGCTGGCGCCAAATGGTAAGAAACTGGTTGTAGTCCTGAGCGGCTGGCGCGAGCAGGGAGTCCAGGTTGTGGATCTTGCCACCCGGCGCGTGACCCAGACTCTTCCTCAGGAAGCGGCGTTTTATGGTGCGGCATTTTCTCCCGATGGCAACAAGCTGTACGTTTCCGGCGGCAATGAAGATTTGATCTACTGCTATTCGTGGCGCGACGGGGTTGCGGCCCTGGACAAAAAAATTGTCCTGGGACAAAAGAAAGAGGACAAAACAGGATCACGATATCCGGCGGGCCTTGCGGCCTCAAAGCGGGGCGATTTTCTTTACGTTGTGGAGAATGTCGGCGACAGCCTTGCCGTGGTGGACCCATCTTTGGGGAAGGTCGTGCAGCGATTTTCGACCGACCATTATCCTTACGCAGTCGAAGTGGCTGCGAATGGCAACGTGTATGTCTCCGCGTGGGGCGGTCACACTCTTTCAATGTTCCGGACAAACCCGGACGGAACATTGGTCTATACCGGCCGGCTCGAGGTTGGGCAGCGGCCGTCGGCGCTTAAGTCGAATCCATCCGGATCGCGGTTGTTCGTTGCCTTAGCGGGCACAGACCGGATTGCAGTGGTAGATACACATGCGAAAAAAGTTCTGCGCTATCTCAAAGACGAAGCCCCCGGCGCTCCTTCACAGGGAAGTACCCCCAATGCGCTCAGCCTTTCCCGGGACGGCTCCAAGCTGTTTGTGGCCGAAGCCGACAACAATGCCGTCGCCGTCTTTCATACTTTGGAAGGAGCCGCGCAAGCTGGGTTGCATCCGGCTGGCCGCATTCCTACAGACTGGTATCCGACCGCCGTTCTGGAAACAGATAAGGGGCTGCTCATCCTGAATGGAAAGGGGCACGGTAGCCACGCGAACCCAGACGGGCCAACTCCCGGAAAGGGGATCCAACGCCCGTTAGGCTATGGCCTTGGGCAGCTCAACGGAACACTACGGCTGGTTTCTGCTGATCTTAGTCCCGCGCGATTGGCTCAGGATTCCCGCAGGGTAGCGGAAGCGAATGGCTGGGGACAGAAGCGATCCACCAAGCGATATCCGCCTTTCAAGCATGTAGTTTACATCGTTAAGGAGAACCGTACCTACGATCAAGTTCTTGGTGATATGAAAGAAGGAGACGGTGACCCCAGCCTGGTGTTCTTCGGCCAGGACGTCTCGCCGAACCATCACGCGCTGGCCCTTCGCTTCGGGTTGTTTGACCGCTTTTTCACCAATGCTGAAGTAAGTGGCCAAGGACACGTCTGGTCCACCGCGGCCTATGTTACCGATTACGGCGAAAAGGTAGTTCCTTCCATGTATTCCGACCGGCGGGCGGACACTGCCGGCGACGAAGCCGACAACCCGCTGGGTGGGTATCTGTGGAACCTGGCCGCCAGGAAAGGAATCTGGTTCCGCGACTACGGCGATATCGTGGTCGGGCCCGATACGCAGCACGATCTGCCGGCTGACGTAAGCTCCAGTTATCCTGAAACCAACCTGGAGATTCCCGATCAAAAACGGGCCGACGCCTGGATCGAAGAGCTGCACGACTTTGTTCGTAAAGGCGACATGCCGGCGCTGTCCCTCATGTATTTGCCGAGAGATCACACGCTTGGCGGCTCCGCGGGCCATTCGTCGCCTCGGGCCTGCATGGCCGACAATGATCTTGCACTGGGACGAATCGTGGAAGCGCTCTCGCAGACTCCATTTTGGCGGGACACGGTGGTGTTTGTAGTGGAGGACGATTCGCAGGCCGGTCCTGACCACGTGGACTCACACCGCTCACCTTTTCTCGCCATCTCGGCTTATAACCGTCCGGGCACGGTGCACAGATTCGCCAACACAACGGACGTGATCGCGGCTCTCGAAGACATTTTAGGGCTGGGACGTATGTCCAAATTCGACTACTTCAGCCGCTCTCTGGCAGACACGTTTGCCGTGACGCCAGACCTCACAACCTACAGCCCCGTTGTCCCGAAAGTGGATTTGAATGAGGTGAACCCGGCGCAGGGCGCAGCTGCGAGGATGTCAGAAGGTCTGGATTTTAGTGCCCCTGATCGCATTGATGATGCGTTATTTAATCGAATTCTCTGGACCATGCTCAAACCGGCCGGCACGGCACCACCGGTCACAAACATGGCGCCGGTGCATGCGCTTCAATTAGCGCGGTAAGAGGGAAGAAATGATAACTCGGGGACAGACGAGACGTTCCCCAGTTTACCCGGAAACCAGACAAACCTGTGACGGTCGAAAAAACGGGGGAACGTCCCGTCTGTCCCTGCATTTCCCTGCATTTCGCGTCCCATCGTTCGCGCGGACCAGCCGGATGGCGGACCGATTCTCTATCGGGTTCGACACGCTGCAAAGCTCTGGCACAAGCACGAACGTCCGGAGCTTGAGCAGAAGGTGATAGAAGGGGATGCGAAGTTCTCGATTTAGGGATCGGGGCGGCCCCCTTAGCATCGATCCTGATTTTGAATGGAATTCAAAGCTGAGTTGCGTTGAAGGCGGCATGATCCCGATAATACGGGCTCATGAAAATCCACCCATCAAAACGACTAGCTCTGCTCCTGCTGCTAAGTGTCAGCCTGGTTTGGGGACAGACCGCCGCCGATTCCCCCGCGCCTCCAACTTCTTATCCCTCGCCCACTCCAGCCGCCCTAGCCACCGCCGAGCACGCGATCTCAGGACACGACCCGGGACCCTCAGGCCCGAGTCCTGTCACTGACCTGCTGAAGCTTCTGCTGGCCAGCGTCAACTCGACGGAAGCCTTTACGAACATGGAGGCAATGTGGGCAACCGACCGCTATTTTGACTTCGCCAGATTTCAGCAGACCGCAAAGAATGTCGCGGAGATGATGCGGCAGGCAGGACTGGACGACGTCCAGATAGGCCAGGGGCCCGCCGACGGTGTGACGCAGAACGGTTTTTGGACGCAGCCGATGGCGTGGGACGCGCATTCTGCCACGTTGGAAATCGTGTCGCCTCAGGTTCCAGAGGACATGCGCGTTCTTGCCGACTATCAGAAAATTCCTACCTCGCTGTGCCAGTGGAGCGGTCCCACTCCACCCGGAGGCGTCGAGGGTGAGCTCGTGCTGCGTCCCAAGGACATTCGCAATGCGGATCTGAAAGGCAAGTGGGTGCTTGGCCACCGCATGTCCAAGACCGATTTGAAGCAGGCCGGTGCGCTGGGTATGGTTCGCGAGAGCGGGGTGAACCGCACGCTGTTGGACGAGCGCGACTGGGAGAACGATTTCGGCGATAACGGCTGGGCCTTCAATAAAAACGACACGCCTACGGTGTGCCTCTCCATTACACCGCGACAGGAGCAATACCTTACTGAGTTGCTAAAAAAAGGACAAGTGAAGCTCCGCGCCAACGTTGACACACGTTACTACAGCGGGACGTATCCGTATGTAAGCGGCGTCATTCAAGGCACCGACGGCGCGGACGCAGAGGAAGTGCTCTCACTCGGACATTTATATGAAGAGGGCGCCAACGATAACTCCGCAGGCGTCGCATCCATTCTTGAAGCCATAACCACCCTCAACCGGCTGATTAAGGAAGGCAAATTACCCAGGCCAAAGCGGACCATCCGCATGTTGGCCATGGGCGAGCGCTATGGCACGCTCGCGTATCTCGATGCCCACAAGGATCGAACCAAGCGAACCATCGCCGCGATGTGCATCGACACACCCGCCGGATGGCAGTACATGGCAGGAACGCAATTCATCTGGTCCATGAATCCGCAATCGGCCAGTTCTTTTGTGGATGCATTCACTGTGCGCCTTGCCGCGGAATATTTCCCCATGGTGCGCCGTCCTCATTTATGGAGTGAGTACAACCGGGGCGCATACTACGGCGGAACCGACGATGACCTCGGCGAGTCGATGATCGGCATTCCCACGACCTCGGTGAATAGCGGCCACGGAATCCCTGCCCACCACACCAGCTTCGATACCCCCGCGCAGGTCGACCCCAAATCCCTGCGCGACCTCGCCGTCATGAACGCGGCTTACGCATATTTTCTGGCATCGGCGGGACCGGAGCAGATGCACTGGATGGCTGAGTTAGCAGTGGAGCGCGGATACGATCAGATCAATTCGGGGACGGCAAACAGCCTGGACCTGGTGGCTGCGGCAAGAGACGCCGACAGCCTGGGACATCTTCTCTATTGGGAGAAGGCTCGCGTTGACTACAACCTGGCGCGCGAAACCAAGGCGGTCAAACAAGCCGTCAATCTCCCGCAGGAACTGGCTGCACTAGCCTTCTTTGCCGGCGCGCAGAAAGTGCGGATCGAAGGCGCCGTGAAAGACCGTGCAACGCAACTTCATTTGGCAACGATACAGCCGATGCCCCCCAACTTCGGTCCCGAAGCCGAAAAGATCATCGTTCGCCGCAAGCGAATGGGCGCTCTCCCACTGGATGAGATTCCAGAGAGTCAGCGGGAAGGATTTCCTGACAGCGGCTTCTGGTCGCCAACCATGGCAGCACTTTACTGGTGCGATGGCAAACGCAATCTAGCCGAGGTCATCCAAAACACGGAGATGGAACTGGGCCCGCAAAATAATTTTGACTGGGTGGGTTATTTTAAATTCCTGCAGCGGCACGGTTACGTGGACTTCGTGCAGTAATGACGGTCCCACATCTCGAAACCGCGAGCTGCGGGGCACGCCAAAAATTTGACTTCCTAATTTATTGTGAAAGGCGGGTGGCCCATCTCTGCATTGCACGATTGCCACGGAGGGTGCCCCATCCTTGTGTTTTTTGCCTGGTGCCCCAGGTTCGCGCCGCGTCATATAACGTCTGCGGTTTTCACTTCTCTGGTTTTGGGGCGCTAACCTGGGCGGGGCAACTCCTTAGACCATCCGAATATCTTGAATGATTCGGCAATCCCAGGTTAGCTCGCCTTCGGCTACGCGGAACCTGGGGCACCAGGCGGACAAAAGAAATGGGGTCAGTTCCGCCTGTCCCTTATCAGACCTTCTAAACAATGCCAGACAGATTCTTCTCACGGATGACTTCCTGGACCGCTTTCGTGCCGGGAGGAAGGATGCGAATTCTGTCGGTTTGTTCCGTGAATTCGATCAGCCGCTTCTTATGCAGGCCGCGGATTGTTCGCATTACGTATTTCTTATCGCCATATTCGATCCACTCGACCAACTGCGCTGAAGTAACATCCGGCATTGACACGGCGGCAAGAAGCAGAATCTTTTCGTGTAGTTTTAGAGTTGTCTCAAGGACGCGCTTAATTCCGTCATCCCCCGTCCACACCGCGGGAAGCCTCACCTCAACTAGCGCGTCCACTAATTGTTGAGCATGTGTCGTCGTAAGGTTGTGAAACACACGGACGAGTTCGCCCATAATCCAGTTTGACATCGAGAGCACAACGACCGCATCCATGTGGTTTGGATCAACATCGCCTCCGACATGCCCCACGTTGCGGTTATTCCGCACGTCGTAGAGCACAGGAAGCATACGAGGGATTAAAATCTGAAAGCTGTGAGGGACGTGCGACAGTTTGTTCTTCTCTAGTGAGCGACAAGCGCCCACGAAGTCAGATGGCTTTGCAGGAGCAGGGGCATAGCCTTTCTTCGCATGGCCGTCGAGAATTGTGTATACAGTCTCGCTGAATCGCCCCCCGTGCAATTCGGAAGGAAGCCAACGCTGCTCAAGAAAGTTTTGCACAATGGTGCCGTATTCTTTGAGCAGCGGATCGCGTAGCCCGGGCGGAATTGCGGATAGTGCTGAGGAGGCGGCAATCATGTCACATGCCGAGAGACGCCCGACCTGGATCAGTCACGAAAAATCCTTTATCGCCGTCCTTCTCGCAGTGCCCCTTCGTTACATTGCTGTTAAGGCAATCCGATGGATTGTTCAATTTCGGTTGATTCGCGTTCTTCAAAGTGTTCTTAACTTCGGTAGTAGTGAGCCTGTTTTTTCCAGTCGTATCGTGCAGGTAAACTGAAGTCGCGAGGAACTTTTTGACCTGATTGCTGGTTGTATTTTTTTCTTTCAAGAAGGCAGCAAGAGTGCCCAACTTGCCATTTTTCTTTTTTGTGATTCCACCTTCGCTGTTTTCGGCCGCAGTTGTTTCCAATTGTGTGACGTCTGCCAGTTCAGAGAGTTTCGCCAATACTTTCTCTAGTTCCCCCGACAGCCATTTCTCGGTGCCTTCTCCCGTGAACGCGAACCCACCCATTTTGATTTCAATTTTGGCATCAGCCATGCTCGACTCCATAACTCAAGAATTCCGCCGTAACAGCGGATGCAAATTGCCAGAAGCGGGGCTTACGAGACGTTCAATCATCTCCATTCGTTCGACACTTAAGGTACGTCTCGTCTTTGTCATTGTTTTCATTCCTCATTCCTGTCCGTCCCTTCGCTAATAAGACGATAACCGTATTCCAGTCCTGCTCGTGTTACTCGATATTCCTTCCATGCCTGCTTTGACTTGCCTGCTTTTTTGGTCTGAATCATGTGTTGTGGCTTTCGCGACTTGAGCGTATTGATTGAGTCAGTAATGTTTTTGACGCCGTGTCCGAGGTCCTTTAGAACGTCATTGATCTGCTTACCCGAAAGCGTGGCATCAGGGGAATCGCTGAAATCTTGGAGATATATGGCGACGCAGAGAACGCGGTCCGCATCAGTTTGGGGGGATGCAGCAGCCAAGAACTCACCAACGCTCTGGAAACCGTCAGGGTGATTTTCAAATGCCGCGTCAATCGCTGGCTTTTTCGGCCCTATCTTTGTCCGCCCGAGGAGGGCCGGCTGGATGCCTAGCTTCTCGCCGGTCCACCGGAGCACTCTTTCACGTTCGCTTTCAGAGAGAGGCTCGAGGGTCTTGATGATTGTTTCAAGCGCTTTAAGATCGGCGAAATGTACGGCGGGGGTCTCCGGCTTGGTTGTCATACTTGGATATTATCCCTAGAGCGCCCAAGTGTCAACTCCAAGTCGTGACGAGAAGTTTGGGGAGGGCAGACGGGACGGTTTCTGCTTTGTATAGCAAATTCCCACGCAAGGGGGCCATCCTTGCGTTTTTTGCAAGAGCCTGCCCTGAGCTTGTCGAAGGGGTGGGCGGCGATGCTGCCGGCACAACTCTGTGGTGGCTTCTGCAGTTTGAAAGCCGGACCACGCGCCCCGCCCACCCTTTGGTTTTCCGGCACGGACCAGCGTTGCGTTACGTTCAGATCTCGCGCATGACAATCATCAAAACTCCAACTTCTTACTTCGCCTGCGCTAGCTTGGTAACGACTGCGGCAATTTTATCGAGTATCTGGTTCCATCCCTCCATTTGACCGCTCTCTTTCGCGCTCTCCATGGGTTCATTTCCAATGAAGGTGAGTTTCGTCTGGCCGTTTCCGAGATCCTCAAAGATGGTCACGTCGTACGCACCGTCGATGGCCTCATGTTCTATTCCTAATTGGGCGGCGTCAACCTTGTTTCCCTTTGAGTCCGAAAAGTACATGGAGGAAACGATCTTCTCGTGCAGAACAATCTCGTGGTATTCAACCAGATTCCAGCACTCCTGCCCATCCGGCATCTTCATGCAGAGGAGAGATTTTCCCCCAACGCGAAAATCCATCTGGCAAACGGGCGCAGTAAAGCCCTTCGGCCCCCACCACTGCATCACGTACTGCGGGTCTGTCCACGCCTTCCAAACCAACTCGCGTGGGGCATCAAAAACTCTTGTGATCACCATCCGCTCTGGTTCGTTCATCGTGCTTTTCGTCATCTCTGGACCTCCGTTCTTTTCATTTCCTTCACGACCACTTCCAGCTTGTCGAAGCTCTCTTCCCAGAATCGGCGATAGCTAATCGCCCAGTCGCTGACCGTCTTGATCGCCGCTGGCCTAAGCGTGCACACACTCTCTCGTCCACGCTTCGTCTTGATCACAATCCGCGCCCGCACCAGGTAGGCAATATGTTTTGAAATCATCTGCTGCGAGAGTGCAAACGGTTCCGTCAATCCATGCACCGAGGCAGGCCCATGGGAGAGTCGTTGGATCATTGCCCGCCGGGTTGGATCAGACAAAGCCGCAAACGTTGTACCTAATTTATCCACAACCGCATGGTAGTGGATTATCTGGCGATGTCAAGTGTGGATTTTGCAGTCCCGATTTCTGTTCACTGATCCCCAATTTGCCAGCGCTGGCCGGCAAGTTTCTGCTCGGGCCGCCGCTCGGTGGTATAGTGGCCCCGCCATGTCAACGACCCAGTTTCATCAGGCGATACGGCATCCTTGGCCCGTCTTTGCGACTGCCCTGACTCTGACGGTGGCGGGTTTCTGGCCCAGCTTTTTCGCGAGACTGCCGGAGGCGCCGCTGCCGCATCACCTGCACGCGTGGTCCGCGACCGCCTGGATGGTCCTCCCCTTGCTCCAGTACGCTCTGATACGGAGCGGACGGCGCAGCCTGCATCGCCTCGTGGGCTATTCCTCTGTCCTGCTTGCTGCCATCGTGGCGGCGACCGGGGTCTATGTGGTCCGAATGATGGCCTACAAGAACATGACCAGTTTCGAACTGGTGAGTGTGAAGTTCGTCGTCCTCGACCTGACCGGGATCGTCTTCTTCTGTGTATTAGTCGCCGTTGCCATCTCGGCGGCACGCCGGCGCGACATCCGGTTGCACGTCACCGCTCTGGTCGCCAGCGCGTTCATTCCTCTGGAAGCGGCCCTCGAGAGACTGTTCCAGATCGTGTTGCCCTCGCTCGTGCCCGACTTCAACGTAGCTCTCTATGCGTCGCTGATTTTTCTGGAAGTCGCCTGCGCCGCCATCGTCCTCGTGGAATGGCGTTCGGGCCGCGTGCGTTGGCCGATACCGGCCCTGCTCGCCTACTATCTCCTGATGCACGCGATTCTGACACCGCTTGCCGCCAACAAAGCCTTCCAGAGTTTCAGCGATTGGTTTGGAATGGCCGGACGTGCCGGGAGCTGAGAGCAAACCCTGGATTGTATGCGGCTGATACATGAACATAGAGAAACACGTCGAAAACATTCGGGATTAGTGCCAATTCGGAAACACAAACAGGGTATGGCGCAAGTGTTGCCATGTTCCTTCCTCGGTGTCTCCGTGCCCTCCGTGGTGAAACGGACAATTGCAGAAACACGAAGCCTCGGTAATAAGCCCAGGGACTATTTAACTGTTGCTGTCCGCATCTCCTCAATGGGGCGGGCAAGACAACGCTCTTCCGGATGATGGTCGGCGAGGAAACTCCCGACGAGGGCGCGGTCTCTGTCCCCAGGAAGTTGACGATCGGCTACTTTCGCCAGGACGTCGAGGAAATGCAGGGCCGTTCAAGAATGTGGTGACAGACGAGAATGTGGTGACGTCGGCATTTCCGGTGACGTTCGCTTCGTTCTAGAGGTGGAACAATTTCTGGGCATTACCGTGGGCAATTTTCATGCGGTCTGGCTCGCTGATGCTGGCCTGGTCGAACCAGTCCTTCGCCTCGACCATGTCCTCAAAAGGGTAGTCCACCGAGTACAGCACGCGGTCTGCTCCAACTTCGAGAATCACATTGGTCAGCGCCTGCGTGCGGAAATTGCCGCTGGTAGTGATGTAGAAATTCTCACGCAGATAGTGGCTCATCGGCAGCTTCGCTTTCGGAGTACCGCTACCCCTAGATATGCGATGGTCCACGCGCCAGATGCCGAACGTCAGTCCTTCGCCAAGGTGGCCAAGAATAATTCTGAGTTTGGGATACTCATCGAACAGCCCGCTGGCCATCAGGCGAAGAGCGTGAATCGAAGTTTCGACCGCAAAGCCCCACGGCGAACCGGCGAGCCACG
Organism: Acidobacteriota bacterium; assembly: GCA_016196065.1. Taxonomy (NCBI): domain Bacteria; kingdom Pseudomonadati; phylum Acidobacteriota; species Acidobacteriota bacterium. Next base: position 527,234 of record JACPYL010000025.1, read on the forward strand.
GGTACCCTTCGTAGGCCTGCTGGCGGGTGCTCAGGGGAGGACGAGGATGTAGATAGAACGGCACATCGAGCTCCTGGACCGTTGCCCAGAACGCACGGTATTGCGGCAAATCATAAGGAACGGCCGAATCGGCTTCGCCGATCTGTGAGAATCCGTTGACCAACGCCCCGCAGAATCCCAGTTCATGCACGCAACGTGTCAATTCACGAGCGGCCGCCTGAGGATCCTGCAATGGCAAAGCCGCAAAGCCTTTCAGTCGTTTGGGATACTTTGCGATGTGATCGGCCAAATAGTCATTGATTCGCCGTGCTAGATCGATAGCCTGCGAAACGTTGGGAATCGCCTGAATCCCAGCCGCAACGTGCGAGAGGATAGCGATTTCGACACCACCGCGGTCCATCTCTGCGATGCGTCCGCTGCCCACGTCGAGGACCTTCTGCCGAAGTTCGGGCGTTGGAAGATCTCTTATCGCGTAACTTGTGTCGGCGGTTTCGGGAAGCACAAAGTGTTCTTCCAGCGCAATTTTGCCTGTGATTGGCGCCGAGTCAGGTTTAGCCGCGTCCACAGCATTCCCGGCTACGGGCGTCGCATTTGCTGCGTTGGCATCTCCGAGAAGTCCTGCGGTCGCCAAGGCCGCTGAACTAACTTCCAAGAACCCGCGTCTCGTGATCTGACTCCTTTGAACAATTTTTCTCATGCGGGATCTCCTGTGTTGAGCCAGAAAAACAATCCAAAGTCTATATCAACTTACCAATAATCCAACGCCAGCATTCGCCGACAATTTTCAGGTCACGCTACACTGGAAGAGGCCCCGTGCCGCGAGTCGCTCCTCCAAAATGATCTCTTTCTCAAACATCAATAAGCAGTATGGCAAGCAGTTGCTCTTCGTGGACGCTTCGTTTCAGTTGAATCCCGGCGAAAAAGTCGGACTGGTCGGCCCCAATGGGGCGGGCAAGACAACGCTCTTCCGGATGGTGGTCGGCGAGGAGAGTCCCGACGACGGCAATGTCTCTGTCCCCAAGAAGTTGACGATCGGCTACTTTCGCCAGGACGTCGAGGAAATGCAGGGTCGTTCGGTCCTGGATGAAGCGATCGCAGGCAGCGGACGCGTCGGCGATCTGCACCACGAACTCGAAGCTTTGCAGCGGGAAATGTCCGACCCTGACAAGGCGGATGAAATGGACCGCATCCTTGATCGCTTCGGTCACGTGCAGGAGGAGTACGAGCACCTGGGCGGTTACGCGCTCGAATCGCAAGCGCGTGAAGTGCTCCACGGTCTGGGATTCAAAGACGATCAGATTGACGGCGACGTGGGCGCCCTCTCCGGCGGATGGAAGATGCGCGTTGCGCTGGCGCGCGTCCTGCTCGGAATGCCGGACGTATTGCTGATGGACGAACCGACGAACCATCTCGACATTGAATCCATCATCTGGCTGGAACAGTTTCTCAAGTCATTCCCCGGCGCGCTGCTGATGACTTCGCACGACCGCGAGTTCATGAATCGCCTGGTCTCAAAGATTGCCGACATTGATGGCGGCGAGATCATCACCTACTCCGGCAACTACGATTTCTACGAGCGCGAGCGGGCGATCCGAGAGAGCAATCAGCAGGCGGCGTTCGCCCGGCAGCAGTCCATGCTAGCCAAGGAGCAGCGCTTCATTGATCGCTTCCGGACGCACGCCGCCAAAGCCGCCCAGGTGCAGAGCCGGATCAAGGCCCTGGACAAGATCGAGAAGATCGAACTGCCCAAGAAACGGCAGGTCGTGAAATTTGATTTTCGCGTTCCACCGCGATCCGGCGAACAGGTGGCCGTCCTTGAGAATCTGCATAAGAGCTACGGGCCGCGCGTGATTTATGAAGGATTCAATCTCACCATCCGCCGCGGCGAACGCTGGGCCGTCATGGGAAGAAACGGCGCGGGCAAAACCACACTGCTCAAGATGATTGCCGGCGCTACTACCCCAGATGCTGGAAGTGTAAAGCTCGGCGCCAGCCTGTATATGGGCTACTTCGCGCAACAATCGCTCGACGTGCTCAGTTCCGATCTCACCGTCGCCGAACAACTACAACAAGATTTCCCCCAGGACAGTATCGGCTCGCTGCGGAACCTGGCGGGAGCATTCCAGTTCTCCGGCGAAGACACAGATAAGAAGATCCGCGCCCTCTCCGGCGGAGAAAAGTCGCGCCTGGCAATCGCACGCATGCTCTACAACCCGCCGAACTTCCTGGTGCTCGACGAACCGACCAATCACTTGGATCTCGCAACCAAAGAAATGCTGGTGGACGCCCTCAAAGATTTCGAAGGCACCATGATCTTCGTATCGCATGACCGCATGTTCCTTCGCGGACTCGGCTCACGTGTGCTGGAACTGGGCGGCGAGAGCGGTACGGACCGCAATCCCACGGTATATCCCGGCTCGTACGTTGAGTACGTGCAGAAGCTTGGACACGAGGCGCCAGGGATCTATTCGTAGGTCTTGCATCTCGATCGTGTCCCTCTTGCTTAACTCTGAACCTGAATCCGGAGTCGCGGTCGGAGTGGAACGAGCACATTTGCGTAGGCTCTCACGACACGGTTATAGAGATCAGGGATCCTCGGCGCGCGAAGGCTGATGATGAAGGCGTACGGGATCGGTTGGGGCGCATCGGCGGCCATTCCCGCCTCCCTGTGATGGTAGTAAATATCAAAACAGGGATTGTTGAGGCTCGTAGCTCTAAGCGTCTTCGTGTGCCGCAAGCATGGTTCCCACTTATGACCGTCGTCGCGCATCACGAACTCGGCGGCACCATACATGTTGGACGACGAGAAAAACGACTTCGATTGCGGATGAGCAGAGCGGCGACCGTCTTCGTACTCAGTGAACTTTGTCGAATCAGGTCGGAACGCGACTTCGAGTCCGCTGCGCGTGTAGGCCCCCGGATACTCTGGATCCACTTCCGGAGCGATCACCAAACTCGCTGAGAGTTGAACATTACCGAGCAAAGGTTCGCGCGGCACAGGAACTCGCGCTCGCAGGTGTTCTCCTACCGGGAGGATTCCTTGGTAGACAACGAGTGCTTCGTCATCCTCGCAAGTGATGAGCCGCACGGCGTCAGATTCAAATCGTCCCCAACCGATCTCAGGTCTTCCATGCTCGGCTGGATCAGCTCGATGCACCATCAGCGCGCGAATCGTGAGAGGAGACAACTCAGTACCGAGCTGTGCCCGGACGCCGATGCTCGATCCGAGCGTAAAGGGAGATGCGAAGCTTGTTCCCTGAATCCCCTCAGTCACGAGACCCGGCCGCGCAGCAAGCACGATGAATGGTTCGCGATCAGATCCCCCGAACGCAATCCCGTCCGGCTTAACGATGCCGGGACTGCTGCCCGGACCGACGCAACTGTACCCAGCACGTCGCCAACCCGTTGTTCCATTGCCATCAGAGGCCCCGACGCCGAGCACGTTGACCGCATCGGCGGGCGGTTGCACTCGGTTCAGCCCGCTCGCGGCATCGCGATCGCCATCATTCCCGGCCGCAACTGTGACGACCGAGTTTCCTCCCGCGAACCGCTGATCGAGCGAGGCTGTCCACGCCGTCACTTCGTCGTCGGTAATCGGAATGTTCGGACCGATACTCAAATTGACATGCTGATAACGACCGGGATTCGTGTCGAGAAACGTCGTGATCCGATCGAGAACATCCAGGTATTCGAGGTCCGCTCCGGTCCCGGTCGCGTCGTCGAGCACGCGAACGTGATCGACCGGCGCAATCGGCCGTCGGAGAGTTCCATTGATCGGTCCGAAGAGTAGAGCCGCGGTCACAGCCAAGCCGTGATCCTGAAGTTCAGGTACAGCAGGACCGATGCCCGCAGGCTCGATGTACGTCACCCACGGCGAAAGAGCTGTGACCGCAACGTTCGGCAATCCGCCATCGAAGACGAGGGCTCGAAACGAAGTGTCATGCGGGCCATCCGTCGGCAACGTAACTGCGTTGTTGCGGACCGTTCGGGTGATTCCCGGCCGCAGGGGGCGCAGAGTCGGGATTGGACGCGCAACACGGACGAACGAGAAGCGTGCCAACTGCTCAGCCAATGCGAACTCTGTGCGAACAGGAACGAAGGTTAGGCCCTTCACGTTTCGACGGCGATCAGCGATGGGCTGGGCTCCATGTCTTCGAGCGTATTCGATGAAGGCATCAACGACTGCTTGGTCGCCCGCATTGTGCAAAACTACTTCCAAAACGCCCTCGGTCCGATCAGTAGGGACCATCCGAAGTTTTTCTCTCGCGGAAAACTCGGCAACATCTTCAACGTGCGACAAATGCTGCGCTCCTCGATGCGTTGGAGCCCACGTCGAAACATCTCTAGCCCAACCTGCGATCCTGTCCCTAGATCCGGTGACGAAAATGTCTTCGGTCACGGCCGCTTCAGGATGTTTTTGAACACCCCAAGCTTCCGGCCGCACGGTCCTGGTCCGACTGCCGACAGCTCTAAGCCCGAGAGTGTTCAGCAGATCTGTCGGAAAGTCGCTCTTTGAGACGTAGCGCGGATGCATCGTCATGACGGCGACGACTTGTCCACCTGGGGAAGCATCGTCTGGAAGTTGTCGAAGAGCACTAGCAACCGCGGCCATGCGAGTCGCGATGCGGGCGCGAGCGGCTTCGAAATTGTAGGGCGGATTCTTTTCGCCACCGCCGGACGGCACATCCACTCGTTGAGTGAGTCGCTCTCCATGACCCAAAAGAAAATTATTTTGTCGAGGCATCTAAGCAGCGCCTCCTTCCACTGTGTGTTTACGAATCGTGTCGCGTGAAAGGCCCGTAACCTCCGAAACTTTTCTCTGAGAGTAGCCTTGTCGCTGGAGCTCCGCGGCGATGCCGACTTTCATGGGTAGCGGGGCGTTTTGTGCGATTCTCCCCGCCAATTGCATCAGCTCATCTCCCAGTGGGGTTTCGCTCATGAGGGAGTCTCTTCGCGCGCGTGTGATGTGTTGCGACACGTCGGAGAACGAAGCGCCGACGAGCAATTGCGAAAGAACGTCGACGGCGCTCTGAAGGTCACTCTGGCCGGAGCCAATCAGAGCCTCGATGTTCTTTGCTATCTCTGGCTGCGTAGGAAGGGGAAACTCGATCGTTTGATCGAAACGACGCCACACGGCGGGATCCAAGAGTTCGGGATGATTCGTTGCAGCGACGAGCAGACTGTTGGAAGGCCACTCGTCGATCGCCTGCACGAGAACCGTCACGAGCCGTTTTAGCTCTCCGATTTCTGCGCTGTCGTCGCGACGCTTTGCGACGGCGTCAAATTCATCGAGTAGCAGGAGGGCTGGAGATTTCGCGGCGTAGTCCAGCACGACGCGAATGTTATTTCCCGTACGCCCGAGAAAGCTGCTCATCACTGCTGAGAGATTCAGCGTCAAAAGCGGAAGCCGTAGTTCCCTGGACAGCCAGCGCGCAGCAAGAGTTTTCCCGACCCCCGGCGGTCCGGTGAATAACATCGATCGCGTCGGAAGAAGTCCAGCGGCCGCGAGCTGCTCGGATCGTTCGCGCTCACGGATAACGCCAGCGAGTTCGATCCCCACTTGCGAAGGCCAGATCGGTTCAACCGGAAGCGTTGTTTCCTCGTCCCGTCGAAGTAGTTCTTGACGGCTGTCGACGTCGACGGGGATCGTCTGTTCCTGGAACCCACGGACTATATTGGAATCGGCAAAGGCCAAAACTCGCTTCGCAGAATCACTGAGGTCGGGTCTCCGACGCATGAGACCTCGAAGGGTGCGACGCACAAGGGTAGCGACATCGGCGGACTTGCCTTCCAGAGCCAACCGAGCCAAGTGGACGAAATCTGAGTCTATATCCGTCATATAGTCCACGAAGAACCGTAATCAGAACAATTACTTATCTCACAATTGGACTAGATGTTTCAATACAGTACATTATTAGTCCACCATCGAGCCCACCCTTCCAAAAACGAAGGGTGGAGGCAGCCACATTTTTTCGGTTTATACTCCCCCAGAAAGGGTGCGCCCCCTAGGGACAGAAAGGGACCCGCTGAAAGTCGCCACCTTCAACATTAACAACATCAATAAGCGGCTCGACAACCTCCTGGCTTGGTTAGCGAAAGCTGAACCGGACGTGGTGAGTCTCCAAGAGCTCAAGGCAGAGCAGGAAGCCTTTCCCGTGAATGCCCTTCGGACTCTCGGGTACGAAGCGGTCTGGCAAGGGGAGCGCTCCTGGAACGGCGTGGCCATTCTCGCGCGAAACTGCGTTCCCGTAGTCACTCGCACAAGTTTGCCGGCAAATTCTGATCGTCAAGCTAAAGATCGTCCAGATGAGGATCATCAAGCTCGCTACATTGAAGCGGCGGTTCAGGGAGTCCTGATCACTTCCCTCTACCTTCCCAATGGGAATCCGCAGCCTGGCCCGAAATTCAATTACAAGTTGGCCTGGTTTGAGCGCCTGATTGCTCACGCCGCCGAACTCATCGCGAGCGGCGCACCCGTGGTGCTGGCCGGTGACTACAACGTCGTGCCGACTCCGCAGGATATTTATCCGACCCGGTCGTTGGATAACAACGCTCTGATCCAACCCGAGAGCCGACAGGCTTTTGCGCGTTTGCTGGCCCAAGGCTGGACCGACGCTATGCGGAAGCTACATCCGGACGGGCCGCTCTGGACATTCTGGGATTACAAATTTGAACGGTGGCAGAAGGACAAAGGCATGCGACTCGATCACTTTCTGCTCTCGCCGAATTTGTCAGACCGGCTCGTGGACGGCGGTGTTGACCGATGGGCGCGCGGGCAGGAGAACGCGAGCGACCACGCGCCAACATGGATCACGCTCGATGTTTGAGATCAAGGTGGAATGACCAGCGGCGCGAAAACCGGAGGGATTGATTGTGGTGCCGGGAGGGGGAGTCGAACCCCCAAGACCCGAAGGTCGGCGGATTTTGAGTCCGCTGCGTCTGCCAGTTCCGCCATCCCGGCTGAGGTGAATAAACGGAAGGAATCAGTAGGTTAATTCAGCCTTGCGGGGTTTGCAACCTTCGGAAGTTCCGGCCATAGACCGGTTTATTGCGAACCACTCCTCGCGCCTTAGACAACGGCGGTCTGGTACGCGACCGCTTTCTTGCCCACGACTGCATGCAGAATCTGGTCTCGCTGCCGCGCACTCAGTGCCAGAAATTGAAAACCATATTGGGTGCCGAGAATCCTGGTGATTTGGGCGGGGACAACTAGTTCGACGCCCTTCTCTAACGGGATGCGGAGGGTGGCGGTCTCACCCATTTCGAGCGGCAATGCGACGAAGGCACCGATGCCACTCTCGCTGATGTCGCGAGCCCAGCCTTCGGCCGCGAGCGGTCCTTGCGGACGTTCAATCTCAATCTTGAAGCGCGCTTCAAAGGGATACCGCGGAACGATTCGATTCACGCCCGGTCGCAGATTTGATTCAGTCGGCATTCTTACAGGGCCTTTTTATCAACGTATTGTTTGTTATCTTCGCAAGCCATTCTTTGCGTATCTCGTGGCTGCGCCTATCGCCTGCGAACAGAAAAGCGAGTTACTCGGCCTTACGACGTAAATTCCCAGCCTTCGTCTTTCATTTTGCGGTTCGTCCAGTGCTGCAGGTGTTCAAAAAGCGTCGGCTCAATCACGACAAAGCGCAGACCGGCTTTCCCTCCTACGTCGGCCCAAACCAGACGGCCTTTCGCCTGGATTACGGTTTCGCTGTCCGGCAAAACAAAGCTGACTCCGAGCAATCCGGTGAACGCAACCGGGTCAGGAATACTATCCAGGCCCATGCCGCCGGTACTCAGGTTCACGGCCTGTGCCTGGCACTCCTTGCCATGCAAATTTTGAAGCGTAACGGACAAGTTCACTTTGGCGCGGAAGAACTTCTGCTGTTCAAGACTGATCTTTCCCAGAGTGGCCGGCCGATCTCCGGCCGCCACGTCGATATCGTATTCGCGCAGTTTGCGGCTCAAGGTACGGCGCGATATCCCCAGTTGTTCGGCGGCCTGGGCACGATGTCCACCGGTGCGCTCAAGAGCGCTGATGATCATCTGCTCTTCCATGTTTTCCAGATTGCCGAGGGGCATTGCCTGGCCCGCAGAAACTGCGGCAGGTCTTTCCCCGGACAACTCTTCTTGCACCTCGGCGAGACCGATCTGCTTGCCCGTGCCCGCCATCGCCAACTGTGCGACTAGATTCCTTAGTTCGCGAATGTTGCCCGGCCAGTCGCAGGACACCAGCGCGGCCAGAGCTTCCTCGGTGAAGGTCTTCCCCGGCACCTTCAGTTGGAGAAAATGCTGGGCGAGCGCAACGATGTCTTCGGGGCGCTCGCGAAGAGGTGGAACGCGCAACTGAAACTGGCTCAAGCGGTGATAGAGATCCTTGCGGAACTTTCCCTCTTTCACCGCAAGTTCGAGATCCTGGTTGGTGGCCGCGACCACCCGCACGTCGACTGTAATCTTGCGATGGCCGCCCAACCGGTAATAGGGCGCCCCGTCGAGAACACGCAAAAGCTTGACCTGGATCTGAGTCTGCAGTTCTCCGATTTCGTCGAGGAATATTGTGCCTTTGTCGGCGAGCTCGAACAGGCCCGCCTTGGAGGCGTCGGCGCCGCTGAAGGCGCCCTTTTCATAGCCGAAGAGTTCGCTTTCAACGAGGTGCTCGGGAAGGGCGGCACAGTTGATATCAATCAGGGGCCGGTTGCGGCGATGCGAAGATTCATGGATGGTCCGCGCGACCAATTCCTTGCCGGTTCCGGTTTCGCCGACCACGAGCACGGTTTCCGTGTGTCCCGCAACCCGATCCACCATGCCCATGAATTTGTGCATCAGGGGACTGGCCATGAGGAACTGGGTTCCATCGATTTCCCTGCGGATGATCTCAGACGGGATGGCAGCCGCTGGAGCTGACCTTGCCGGGCCTGATTCAAAAGCGCGTTCCAGCAACTTTTTGTCGGTAATGTCGATCGCCAGAACCGCCATGCCAAGGGGGATGGAATCCGAATCCCGCAGCAGCGTGATCGAGAGATGCGCAAAAACATCTTCGCCGGACTTAGCACGAGAACGCAGTTCGCCCTCGAACCTGCCCTTCTCAAGTACGGTGGGAATTACCTGACGGGCTAAGAACACTTGCTCTTCGGGCCGATAAAGACCTGCGATGTTCTTGCCGAGAAGTTCCTCGGGAGCATAGCCATACAGGCTTACGCCTTTGTTGCACGCAGTAATGTTGCCTTGCAGGTCAGTAGTAAGAAACGCGTCCTGCAGTTGATCGAAGATGTCGGCTGAAAGAGGGCGGTTACACGCCGCAGAAGGCGCACGTCCGCGTCGTTCCTCGGCGACGGGATGTGGGGTCTTCTCGACTGGTTGAACCATAGCAAAACTTGTGGTCCTGGCCTGCGCCGGACTCGCCGACAGCTTCGGGCCGGACCAATTCCGCTGACTTCAGGGTCGCGACGGAGAACTCCCGCGGCGTTCCTTGCAGTCGATGCTGACATATTGTCCTCCGTTTCTCGTATGCCTTAGCCTCCGGCTGGAACACCGAAGTAACGTGACTTGGGGATTAAGTTCCTCCTCTGCAAAATTGTCCCACCGTTCTTTACCGCTGCGAAAACTGCGCGGCCGGCGGTTACTTTGGTAAATAGGTAAGCCTCCTCCACTGCTCTAAACTTTCTGCAACGATGGCAGCCATTTACCCGCTTAAAGCGCGGGGGAAATCTGCCGGAGTGGACTGGGGCGCCGCGGTCGCCGGCTCATGCCGATGACAGCGCGGTAGCTCATGTCTGAGCGGTGTTCGGTATCCGAAAGCATGTCTAAGCGGGCGACATTGTTCATCGGAATGACGGCGGCGGCCGGGGCGTCGGTGTTTGCCTATGCGCTCGCGCATTGGCAGAACACTGAGCTGGAGCGTTTCGTTTGCTACCTGATCATCGCGGTGCTGGCGTCCAGTCTGAAAATTCAAATCCCTGGCCTCGACGGCACGATGTCCGTCAATTTCCTCTTCATCTTGTTGGGAGTACTCGAACTTAGCCTGCCGGAAACGCTTCTCATCGGCTGCACGGCTGCGCTCGTCCAGTCTTTTTGGCAAGCGCGGCAAAAAATTGTTGCGACCAAGGTCGTGTTCAACGTCTTCATGATGGCGAATGCGATTGCGCTTTCCTTCTTCACCTACCATCAACTTGCCGGATTCGTCGGAGAGAGAACGCCCGTGCTGCTGGCGATCACGGCGCTGGTATTCTTCCTCGCCAATACCCTACCGGTGGCAATAATCATCTCGCTGACAGAGGGCAAGTCGGCGCGAAAAGTCTGGTCGGACTGTCATTTCTGGTCGTTTCCCTACTACCTGGTGGGGGCCGCAGTCGTATTTACAGTGGGATTCGTCAACCGCTACGCGGGATGGCAGACGGCGCTGCTCGTCCTGCTGCCGATCTACTGGGTCTATCGCTCCTACCGGTTGTATCTCGGCAAGCTCGAAGCAGAGAAAAACCTGGTTCAAGTCCAGAAGCAGCAAGTGGAAGATGTCGCATCCCTGCACTTACGCACCATCGAAGCGCTCGCGCTCGCCATTGAGGCCAAGGATCACACCGCACAAGAACATTTGCAGCGCCTGCGCTTATTTACGGTGTCGATTGCGCAAGAACTGGGTCTGCCGGAGCCGGAGATTGAGGCGCTACGGGCGGCGGCGTTGCTGCACGATATCGGAAAGCTGGCTGTTCCCGAGCACATCATTAACAAGCCGGGAAAGCTGACGCCGGAAGAATTCGAGAAAGTAAAGATCCACCCAATTGTGGGCGCAGACATTCTGGAACGGGTGGCGTTCCCATATCCGGTGGCGCCGATTGTCCGTGCACACCACGAAAAGTGGGATGGCAGCGGGTATCCCGACGGATTGAAAGGCGAACAAATTCCGATGGGCGCGCGTATTCTGGCGGCAGTCGACTCGCTCGACGCGCTGGTATCCGATGGCCAACAGCGCAACGCCCTGCCGCTGGCCCATGCCATGGAAAGAATCTCCGCGCGTTCTGGGACGTCGTTCGACCCAAAGGTGATCGAGGTTCTGAAGCGGCATTACGTCGACCTCGAAAAGATGGTGCAGGCACTGCCGCAAAATACCGCCCGCGGCGCGTCGTGCAAGATTCAGACAGGCAACCAATCTGCGCCGGCAACCGGATTTGAAGAGACCTCTGGTGGGATCGGAGGCGACAGCAATTTTCTGGCTTCGATTGCGGCGGCCCGTCAGGAAGCGCAGACCATGTTCGAACTCAGCCAGGATCTGGGCAACTCGCTGAGCCTGGGAGAAACACTTTCTGTGCTGTCGATGCGGCTGCGACGCCTTATTCCCTACGATTCGATGGTCGTATTCCTGAACAAGAGCGGCGTGCTGGTGCCGGAACTGGTCAGCGGCGATAACTTCCGAATTCTTTCTTCCCTGAACCTTCGCGTGGGCGAAGGCCTATGCGGATGGGTGGCTGAGCAACGCAAGCCGATCCTGAATGGCAATCCGCAAATGGAAACTGGATACGTGCAGGAACACGGAAAATACACGACCTTGCGATCGGCACTGGCGGTACCGCTGGAAGGAATGAATGGAGTCGTCGGCGTGCTGGCGATGTACCGCGCGGATCAGGACGCGTTCACGCCCGACCATTTGCGAATCCTTTTGGGCGTGACTCCGAAAATTGCACTGTCCGTGGAAAATGCGCTGAAGTATGCGCAGGCGGAAAACTCCGCGACCACCGATTACCTGACGGGATTGCCGAACGCGCGTTCCCTGTTCGTGCATCTGGCGCGTGAGTTGGCGCGATGCCGCCGCACCGGCACAGCGCTCGCGGTCATGGTCTGCGACTTGGACAACTTCAAGCAGATCAACGATCTTTACGGCCATCTCGAAGGCGACAACCTGTTGCGCGACTTTGCCGGGCAGTTGCAGGATTTGTGCCGTGGCTACGACTACGTAGCCCGCATGGGCGGCGACGAATTCGTCATTGTCGCACCCGGCATGAAACCAGCAGCAGCGGAAGAAAAAGCGCATCGCCTGAACCAACTCGCAGTCTCTGCCGGAAAGAAAATCGCAGGCCGGAACATGATTGGCCTGAGCGTCGGTACTTCATTTTGCCCAGAAGACGGCTTCGACCTGGAACAGTTGCTGGGAGCGGCCGACCGTCGCATGTATTCCGTCAAGCAGATTCACCACGAAGAACTGGAGCGCGAAACCCAGCCACCGGATTCCAATGCTCGCAGCGCAACGGTGAACTAGGAACCTGCCATGCTGCTGTGGAGAATCGGCCGTCACCTTTTGTCCATCGCAGGGATCGTCCTGCTCGGAGGACTGATCTCCGCGACGCTGGTTCGCTTCGCCCCAGGCTTCGATACCGACGAACATCAGTTTGATCCTCATCTCAGCGCAGAAAGCGTGCGCGCCCTGCAGGAATCTCGATCCGGCGAGCACAACGTGCTGCGCTACTACACCTCGTATTTGCAGGGAGCGTTGCATGGCGACTTGGGCGTCTCGCACGCCCTGGGACAGCCGGTGCGGACGCTGCTCCGCGATCGCTGGCCGGTCACGTTGAAGGTAGCGGGGATTGGATTGTTGATGGGATGGCTTCTGGCGACGGCCTTGGCCTTCGCGGTATCTCTAACGCGATTCGCAGCCTACGAAATTCTCGGGACCACGGTCAGCGGGGCATTCCTGTGTATCCCCGCCGCGGTGCTGGCGCTACTGTCCGTAATCTTCAATGCACCGGGATACCTGGCGATCGCCTTCATCGTGTTTCCCAAAATTTATCGCTACACCCGAAACCTGCTGGCGAAAGCATATGGCATGCCCCACATCACGGCGGCACGGGCTAGAGGCTTAGGGGAACTGCGCATCTTGTTCTGGCATGTGCTGCCCGTGGCGGGCCCGCAGATGATCGCGCTCGCTGGCATCACGGTAAGCATTGCTCTGGGAGCAAGTATTCCCGTCGAGTCGCTGTGCGGTCTCCCGGGCATCGGACAACTCGCCTGGCAGGCAGCTTTGGCACGCGATCTGCCATTGCTGGTCAATCTGACGGCGCTCGTTACGCTGGTTACCTTGCTGGCAAATTCCAGCGCGGATGTAATTGTTTACATGGTGAGGTCTCGGGAGGCATGAACGCTGCCCGCACGCTGGCGTGTGCCGTGATGCTGATCGTGTGCGCGGCGTCGCTGGCTGCGCCATGGCTTGCGTCTGCGGGATACGCCAAACAGTTTCGGGAAGCGCCCGGTTCTCCACCTTCGCGACAGCATCTGTTAGGCACGGACGAAATCGGCCGCGACCGCTTTGCGCGAGTGCTCTACGGCACTCGCATTTCACTTCTCTTAGCACCGGCCGCGGCCTTGATTTCAACTCTGTTGGCAGCATTGGTGGGTGGTCTGGCGGGATATCTAGGTGGCGCCTGGCTACGGCTGGCGACGGGGCTGACAGATTTGTTCCTGTCTCTGCCCTGGCTTTTCCTGCTGATTACGGTCCGCGCCATTCTGCCTCTGAATGTTTCGCCGGTATTTTCCGTGATGATTACGTTTCTCATCCTTGGGCTGCTGGGATGGGCCGCATCGGCACGCGTGCTTTGTACCAGCGCGCAATCGCTGCGGAGTTCCGATTTTGTCGTGCAGGCCCGTGCGTCGGGCTTGCATGGATCGCGGCTTTTCTTCGTTCATGTGCTTCCCAACCTCAAACCCGTTTTGTACGCGCAGTTCTGGATTTCTATCCCAGTTTTCATCTTGAGTGAGGCCAACCTGGGGATTCTCGGCCTCGGCGTAGCGGAGCCGTTGCCTTCGTGGGGAAGTTTGTTGCGCGAATTGGAAGGACTTGTCTCCTTCCGCGAGGAACCGTGGCGACTGGTGCCTTTGCTGCTGCTGATCGTCGTCATGACATCGTTCCAAATGCTTTTGTCGAAAGAGGAGGTGGCCGTATGATCTGCCGCCGCATTTTTTTAAGGATTCTTATTACCCTGTCTCTCCTGGCTGCCATCGCTTCCGCCCAGAATGCCAATGAACTGCGCTTCTGTCTGCGAGCCGAGCCGAAAACATTCGATCCAGCCAAGGTTGACGACGACGCGTCGCTCGCGATCCGCTACTTGACCGGTGGGGTATTAGTACGCGTCAACCGCCAGACGCAGGCTCTGGAGCCGGGACTGGCAGAGTCCTGGAAGGCTTCGAAAGATGGCCGGGAGATTACGTTCAAGCTGCGTTCCGGTGTCCGGTTTTCCGACGGTACTGCGTTCTCCGCGGTGGATGTTGCTTACACGGTCAGCCGGTTGATGGATCCAGCATTGCACTCTTCGACCGGAGACGCTTTCCGTTCGGGCAACGGCACGGTCGCGACCAGGATCCTTGGTCCGAACCATATCTCGGTTACGTTCTCAGCTCCCGTGATTGGCATCGCAGCGCTCTTCGATCAGGTAGGCATCATGTCGTCGCTTTCTCCGAAAAAGGAAGCGGCGGTGCTGGGGCCATTCATGGTCTCGGAATACAAACCGGGATCCAGCGTGCTCCTGAAACGCAACCCGAACTACTGGAAAAAGGACGCACAGGGCCGGCCGTTGCCCTATCTGGATTCGATCCGGCTGGACATTCAGCCCAATCGCGACGTCGAGGCGCTCCGTTTCCGGCGCGGGGAGCTTGACCTCATCAACTCCATCGACACGGAATACTATGACCGGCTGGCGGCGAGTTCTCCCTCGGCGGTGCATGACGCAGGTGCATCGCTTGATTCCGAATTCCTGTGGTTCAATCAGGTCGCGAACGCTCCAATTCCGGAGTACAAGCGGAACTGGTTTCGCTCGACGAATTTTCGGCGGGCCGTCTCAGAAGCCATCAATCGCGCGGACCTGAGCCGTGTCGTGTTCAATGGACACGCGCAACCCGGAGTGGGTCCGGTTTCTCCAGCGAACAAGTTCTGGTTCAACAGCAAGCTTAGGGCGCAATCGTACGCTCCCGATGCGGCTCTCCAGCGGTTGCAGGCGGATGGATTCACTCGTCAGAACGGCTCTTTGCGCGACAAAGGCGGAAACGCCGTTGAGTTTTCTATCGTGACCAATGCGGGCAACAAATCCCGCGAGCGCATGGCCGTCATGATTCAGGAGGATCTCGGCAAGATCGGCATCAAGGTGAACGTAGTCACGCTGGATTTTCCGTCGCTCCTGGAACGTATCGCGCAGAAGTTCAACTACGAGGCCGCCGTGTTGGGATTTCAGAATGTGGACCTCGATCCGAATGGGCAGATGAACATCTGGCTGAGCTCGGCGGAGGATCACGCCTGGAATCCGCAGCAGAAATCTCCCGAGACCGCGTGGGAAGCGGAGATTGACCGTCTGATGCGCGCGCAGGCTTCCGGAATGGATCCGAAGAAACGCAAGGCGGCATTCGATCGTGTGCAGGAAATCGTGGTCGAACAGGCGCCATTCCTCTATCTCGTCAACAAGGATGCGCTCTCTGCGGTGTCCACCTCGGTGGAGGGTGCGACGCCGGTTATTCTGAGTCCGCAGACTTACTGGAACGCCGAACGCCTCACCCTACGTTCGAATGCTCAGGCGAGTCGATGATCGAAACACCCCAAACTCTGCTCTCCGCGCGGGTTACGGTCCGTTACCCTGGGAAGGCGCCGGTGCTGAACAATGTTGCGTTGGACATTGCTCCCGGCGAAATCCTGGGTCTGGTCG
This sequence comes from Acidobacteriota bacterium, assembly GCA_016196065.1. Taxonomy (NCBI): domain Bacteria; kingdom Pseudomonadati; phylum Acidobacteriota; species Acidobacteriota bacterium. The sequence goes on from JACPYL010000025.1 coordinate 542,896, forward strand.
GACAGAGCGGCTCGGGCAAAAGCACGTTGGCCATGGCTATTCTTGGTCTGCTGAGCCGCAAGCGGGCGACGGTGGAAGGCAGCATCGTGTTTCAAGGTACGGATCTGCTGGCGATGCGGGAACGGGACCTGCGTGGAATGCGTGGACGATCCCTCAGCCTGGTATTGCAGAGTCCGCTGTCCTCGCTCAACCCGGCGCTTCGGATTCGAACGCAGCTCAGGGAAGCGTGGCGCGCTCATGCTGTTGCCGGCACAGATTGCGATTCGGCGATCAAGTCGGCGATGACGAGCGTCAGTTTGCCCGCCGACCCCGACTTCCTGCGCAAGTATTCGGCACAACTGAGTGTGGGCCAGGCACAGCGGGTGCTGATCGCCATGGCCGTGATGCACCGCCCGGCCCTTCTGGTGGCGGATGAAGCAACCAGCGCTCTCGACGTGATCACTCAGTCGGAAATATTGGAATTGTTCGTCCAATTGAATCGCGAGATTGGCATGTCGATTTTGTACATTTCGCACGACCTGCCGTCGGTGGCTGGGATCTGCCAGAGGATTGCGATCCTAAACGAAGGCCAGATCGTGGAGTGCGGACCAACCGCACAGATATTCACGGAACCGTCCCACGCCTACACGCGCCGCCTGATGGCGTCATTGCCCCGCGTTCCGGCACGAATCGAAGACTCACTGGCAAAGGCCTACGCCGCTGCTGCCGGAGTCTCGATTGCGCGATCCACATCTCCCTGCTTACCGCGCTAACCTGGTAACTCCGTTTGAGGTAACTCTGGTAACCGGCGCGCCCATGAGCCATGGGACAAAATGGCGCAACGCCCTTGCGAGGGGACAAAGTGGCCTGATTGGCCTTGGCACCCACCATCCATCTATCTGCATAATCAACAACTTAGAGCTGGCTAGTTGGCGACGCCCGTGCACTAGTAGGGCTGAGTTGTAGCGGGCTTTGTTCGCCGCAAAGGACGAAAGGAAACATGACTGCACAACGAAAGAAGAAGTCAAACAAGCGAAACGAGCGTCACGGCGCCGCGTGGGGCGGCGGGCGTTCCTTGTTGCTGATGTCCTTCCTGTTGATCGCGAATCTGGCGTTCGCGCAGGCCGCCCGCCCGGTGCTGGATGGCGACGGTGGTCCTAACTTCCATGCCAAGATGTCGGCCGACCTTTCCGCGATGCTGGGCAAGGGCGGAGCGATGCGCGTCATCGTCCAATACAAGAATGCTCCGACTACAGCGCAGTTCTCGCGGGCACAGGGACGGGGTGCAAAGCTGAACCGGACTCTGTCGTTCGTGAAAGCAGGCGTGTTCACGATGTCGCCGGCCGCGATTCGCGCTCTGGCCAACGACAGCGACGTGGCCTTCATCTCTCCGGATCGTCCGTTGAAGGCAATGGATGATCTCACCGACGCGGCCGTTGGGGTTAGCAGCGCACGCAACCTGAGCCTGGATGGCTCCGGGATCGGCGTTGCTGTCATCGATAGCGGTGTCAACGACAATCACCAGGACCTGATGGACTCCACCGGCACGGTGTCGCGGGTGGTCTATCACCAGGACTTCACCGGAACCGTGAACACCAATGGTAACGGTGCCAAGTGGGACCTCTATGGCCACGGCACACACGTGGCGGGCATCGTCGGATCGAATGGTGCGCAATCCGGCGGACGGTTCGACGGAATGGCGCCGAACGTTAATATCATCGATCTTCGCGTGCTCGACGGCAATGGATCTGGATCGGACAGCATGGTGATCGCGGCCATTCAACGCGCGATCCAATTGAAGACCACCTACAACATCCGCGTGATCAACCTGTCACTCGGACGCGGTATCTCGACTAGCTATGTCAATGATCCTCTGTGCCAGGCCGTGGAATCGGCGTGGCGCGCAGGAATCGTGGTCGTGGTGGCGTCCGGCAACTACGGCCGCCTCAGTCTCAACGGCAGCAATGGCTACGGAACCGTGACGGCTCCGGGCAACGATCCGCTGGTACTGACGGTGGGCGCGATGAAAACCATGAATACTGGTTCGCGCCTGGACGATACCATCGCCAGCTACAGCTCGAAAGGGCCGACCACGTTTGACCACGTGGTAAAGCCGGATCTCGTCGCACCGGGCAACTCGATCGTCTCAACCATTGACCATGGCAGCACGCTCGAAGCCAAGTATCCGCAGAACAAGAAGAATTCGAGCGGTGCCTCGTGGGGTAACTCACGTCCCTACTTTGTGCTGAGCGGAACCAGCATGGCGACGCCCGCTGTTGCCGGTGCCGTTGCGCTTCTGCTGCAGCAGAACCCGAATATGAAGCCGGATCAAGTCAAGGCGCGCCTGATGAAGACCGCGTACAAGACTTTCCCGACTTCTTCTATCTCGCTGGATCTCACTACGGGTGAGACTTTCACTTCTTACTATGACGTGTTCACCGTGGGAGCCGGATACATGGACGTTGCGGCCGCCCTGGCGAGCACGGACATGGCGCCCGCAGCCACGGCATCGGCACTTTCTCCGAGCGCGGTCTATAACCCGACGACCGGAACCGTATCCATCGTCAACGGCAACTCCGTAGTTTGGGGTACGTCGGTGGTGTGGGGCAGTTCTGTGGTCTGGGGCAACTCAGTGGTTTGGGGCACCAACGTCAGCGGCAGCTCTGTGGTCTGGGGCACGTCGGTGGTGTGGGGCAGCAACATCATGAGCGGCTTCAGCGTGGTTTGGGGCAGCTCGGTTGACAGCGCCACCAGCGTAGTCTGGGGCAGTTCTGCCGTGGACGCCGTCGACGCAAGCTCGATCGATATTGAGGGTGAAGAGTAACGAGTCGTGTGCAACCGGAAGGAAAGGAGAGAAAAATGACTTACACACGACTTGCGAAGATATTCATCGGATTTATGGCTCTTGCGGCAGCCGCGATAAGTGGCAACGCAATGATCCAGGGACAGGGTTGGCATCCGTTGCTGGCGATGACTCTACTGCTCGCCGCAGTAGGTACCTCGCGGCTGAAGATGACGATCCCAGGTGTCACTGGGAATATGTCGGTGAACCTGCCCTTCTTACTGCTGTCGGTGATCGCACTCAGCGCGACCGAGTCGATCCTGATCGCTTGCGCATGCGCAATCATGCAAACTCTGCCGAAGGATGGCACCAGGGTGAAACCGGTTCGCGTGCTCTTTAACGTCAGCCTGATGACGTTCTCGAGCGGCGCCGCCGGGTTACTGTTCCATCTGCAAGCGCTGAATGGAATGAGGTGGGTATCAGCACCGCTGCTGATGGCCGCCACCACCGCCACCTTCTTCCTGGGCCAGACGTTGCCCGTTTCCGTCATCGTAGCCTTAACCGATGGTGGAGCGGTGCGCCGGATCTGGGCCAACATCGCGCAGATGTCATTCCCATACTACGTGGTCAGCGCGGGCGTGACGTCGATGCTGAGCTCAGCGAGTCAGCATATCGGTTGGATAGCAGCCTTACTGGCATTGCCGGTCATGGTTGCGATCTACCGGTCGTATCGGGCGTACTTCGCCCGGGCGCTGGAAGCAGTCGCTTCTCCGATGGCCAGGACCGCATCGGCGGGGGCAAGCATTTAATTTCCTTGAGTGGAAGGACAAGAGGCGCGTTCGCCGGCCGACCAGCCGGCGCAACGCGCCCTTGCTGTTTTGGGATGTTTCTTCGCTGCGGCCGTGAGTTGGACTGGAAGCTTGTCTGATGGAGGGCCAACCACTCCCGCGACATGTTCAGTCTGATTTTTCAGATTGTGCCCGTTTCAGCATCTTCATCATTCCCCACTCGACTACGCCGGGAAATATTTGATAGAGCTTCACCGCCGGATGCATGGTCCAGGGGACGATGACTTCACGTTTCTGCTTGCGATATCCGTTGTAGACCGCGCGTGCCACTCGTTCTGACGAGATCCCGGTTACACCCTGGGGACGCGTATTGCCTTGCCGGCGCGCAATCATGTTCTGGCTGAAACCGGTCGCGACATATCCTGGGCACACGGTCAGCACGTGGATGTTGTCGCGCTGCAGTTCTAACCGCGCGGCCTTGCCAATTGCATTCATGGCGAATTTGCTGGCCGAATAGATCGCGCTCGACGCCAATGGGATGTGGCCCGCGACGCTGGAAATGTTGATGATGGCTCCACCACCGCTCGCTCGCATCGCTGGAACCACGGCCTGCATGCTCGCGATGGTACCGAAGAAATTCGTATCGAAGAGTTCGCGGCACGCTGCCATGTCCATGTCTGCGACGGTATCGCGCATGCCGACGCCGGCGTTGTTGATCCAGACATCGATACGTTGGAAGTGATGTAACGTCAGGCCAAGCGCGCGATCGATTTCTTCCCGATGCCGCACGTCGCAGGCCAGTGCGATGGTCCGGTCGAGGTTTCCGATCCGGCTGCGAGCCGCTTCGGCGCGACTGGCGTCGCGCGCCAGCAATACGACACTCGCTCCCTGTTCCGCAAACACCTTGGCGATCGCTTCCCCAATTCCCATCGAAGCGCCGGTTACGACGACAACTTTTCCTTGCATCTCCATGGTTGACCCTTGTATCCCGCGGAGCACAGCCCAGTCAACCACTGGCGTAAAATCACCGCAGGAGCCTCCGTGAGTTTGTTGCTGCCTCTATTTCCGCTGGATCTTGTGCTGTTGCCGGGCGCTCCTCTGCCTTTGCACGTCTTCGAACCGCGCTACAAGGAAATGATTGCGGAGTGTCTGGACGAGAAGAAGCCCTTCGGAGTGGTGCGAGCTTCTTCCGACGGTGTCGCTGAGATCGGTTGCACGGCGGAAATCGTTGAAGTGACCAATCGCTATGACGATGGCCGCATGGATATCCTGACGCGCGGAGTCGAGCGTTTCGAAGTGTTGCAGGTCCATGAAGAACGGACGTTCCTCGAGGCGGAGTTTACCGTGATCGAAGACGAGCCGGGGACGCCCTCTTCGCAACTCGTGCAGCAGGCCATGCGCCTGCATTCGGAAATTGCAAAGCTTGCGGGATCCGACAGCACCGCCCCGAAGGACAATGGCGAGCACCTTTCCTTCCTGCTCGCGGGATCACTCCCGCTGGATCTCGACTTTAAACAGAATCTGCTGACCACGTTGTCGGAACCGAAACGTTTGGAAGCGGTGATCTCTTACCTGGAAGCCATTCTGCCCAGCATTCGGCGAGCATCGAAAGCACGCTGGAACTGAGTTCAGGTCAGAGGTAAGAGGTCAGATTGCAGAGGTGAAACTCCTGCGCGGGCCGGTAGCGAACAGATTTGCTCCAAGCTCGCGGCTCGAAGCTCGTAGCGCATTCGCCTTCTCACTCTGACCTTCAGAAATTCGTACGCTTCGCTCGAAATGGGATCACCACCACGGCTTCGAGCGCGACAGGCTGTCCGTCCTTGGTGGCGGGGCGAAACTTCCAACGAGCCAACGCGCTTTTGGCAAGCGCGTCGAGCCGGTCGTCGGGGCTGGTAAGAACGCGAATTTCTCCAACCGTGCCGTCCGAATGGATGATCGCGTAGAGCGTGACGGTGCCCTGCACGTTTGCACGCATCAGTTCGATCGGATATCCCGGATCGGATTTCTGGATCGCATCGGGCGCGCTCAGTTCTCCGGGGCGCTGGTTGGCCTTGAGTTCCGCGAAACGAATCACCCAACTGCCGGTCGAGGAATTGAGGTTCGGCGTATTCGAGGTCATGGAATAAAATCGCTTCGCGCCGAATACCTGCCGGTCAACATCAGTGGCTTTATCTTCCGATACAGGTGCAGCCTTGCCGCCAACACGAGGCGGAGTGGCGCTCGCCATCTCGCGGGCATTCCCGTTCGACGCCACGCCGGAAGCTGAATCGGCTGCTCCCACATGTAACCCGCTGGGCAAGGACCCATTTTCGCGTCCACGCAGACCCGCCGTGCTGCCATTCGTTCCGTTGCCGGATGCTCCTGTGCTCGACCCATTCGCCGAACCGGGAGTTCCCGCTGCACCCGCCTTGCCGGAAGGATTGGCCGCAAATGCTCCCCGGCGATTTCCGCCCGGCGTAGCAACTGGCCCGGATGGCGCGACAGGATGAATCCCCAACGCGATCAATCGACCCGAAGATCCCGCTGCTCCGCCGCCACCCATGCTCGGTGGGGGCGCGACGGCTTGGATGCCGCCACCGGGCAAGCCGCCGGTGCCGCGTCCAGAAACAGTATGTTGCGCGGGGATATTCAGCTGCGGAGCCGGTGCAACGACCTGGCTTGGCCCGATGTTCACAGCACCCACGCGTCCCATGGTCGATCGCGCTACGTCCGGCGGAGGCTCGACAACCGAAGTGTCGGGGCCGGACATGCCCCGCGTTCTGGTTGTCTTCACCTCGGGCGGCGGATCGATAATCGAAGTGGTCAAAGCACTACGAACCACGCGATTTTGCGCGCTATCGAGTTGTGGAGCAGGAGCGACGATCTGGGTGTCTGGAGTTGCCAACCGCCGGAGTGGAGCCTTGGTCGCATCGATCGGAACAACCGGCGCGGGCGTTGACATGGCAATCATGTTCGGCAAAGGCACATCGTGATTGAGCCGCACATCCGGCGGCGCGACGATGGTCTGCCTGCGATTGTCGGCTTCCTTCGGCACCGATAAGATCGGCTGCTTTGCGAATACGGGATCGCCCTTTGCGGGCGGGGCCGGATCAGTAACGCCGGTGTCGAGCGGCGGCAGATATTCTTCCGGCGTGTAGGTGATGACTTCCGAGTGATCAAATTCGGGCGTAGCCACAATTTGTTGCTGACGGAGCCAGGACAAACTGACGATCCAAATCAATGCGAGCGCGCCGGAATGCAGGATCACCGACTGTACGAAGCGTCCCCAGGGCATGCCTTGGCGTACAAATACGTCGCGCCACAAGCCGAGTTCGCTTTCACGAACGGGACGCACGGGCCGGAGAGCGGCTGCCACGCTGCTCCAAAATGCGCGCCGACGAGGTTCCAGTTCCAGCAGTAGGTTCAAGGAATTCCTTTCGAGGTCCCAGGCCCGTTCCAAAATCCGCTACTCAGCGAACTCCTTCGGGTGGCAGTCCCGAAAGGCGGGATCCGAAGCGGCTTTCCGCAATCGCTCCGGACGGCTATTCTGTAGCAAGATTATAGCCGACGCGACCTGCCCCAATCGACTAGGTTGGACAGCGAATCGGCATCTTAGTGAGCAGGAGTTTGGTGACAAGATGCTTCGTCATTCATCACAACTGATTTGTTTTGTTATCTTTGCCATTCTCACGAGTGCCGCGCAGAATAGCAAGCCGGCTCCGGTCCAGCCAGGAGCGGAATATTCCGGCATGTACTACTTCCTGCGGGACGGAGAGTTTGTGCAAATCACGGTCGAAGACGAGGGCAATGTCACGGGCTTCGTATCGCGGATTGGCGACAGCGACACCGATCGCGGTGCGATTCTCGACCACTTCTTCAAGCAGGGCAAACTCGATGGACAAAAGCTCACCTTCTCCACGAAACCAGTGCACGGAGTCTGGTTCGAGTTTCGCGGAACCGTGGAGCGAGGCGACGGGAAGAACGCTGGCGACGAAGCCTACTACGTCCTCAAGGGCACGCTCACCGAGAACCTGACGGATGAAGCCAAAAAGACTACTTCGCATTCACGTGAAGTTGGATTGAAAAGCTTTCCGCAGGATATGGCACCGGAAGTGCCCACGAAGAAATAGATACTAGTTTCGGTGAGACGCTAGAATGCGCTGCCGCCACCGCCGCCGAAGCCGCCGCCGGAGAATCCCCCACCCCCGCCACCGCTGAATCCTGAACCTGAAGAACTCGATCGCGGAGCAGACACGAAGACCTGGTGCATATCGGACGCCATGCTGTGCATGGAACTCGAGAAGAAGATTGGATTGAATCCGGAATAGGGCGTCGATCCAACGTACCAGTTGGGCGGGTCCTTGATGATTCCGGCAAAGGCTTGCGCCCAGTGCTGTTCGACTCCCAGGGCCATCGCGTACGCCAGATATTTTTCGAACGTGTCAGGAGGCAAGCGTTTAATGCGATCGGCGTCGACGCGATTCATGAATTCCTGGAAGCCGAGAACCGCGACTACCGTGCGCGCTCCTAGCACCGTCTTCGCAGTCATCTCGCGCGCAAACAACCACCATACCCCAGCTGAAATCAGTCCAACTCCAATCAAGAGCGGGACGGAATTGAAGAGATTCATCCATCCCAGATATTGCAGGCCGGCGATGAGAAGACCGATCACGACCACGGCGACGATACTGTATCCGTTAGCGGAACCTGGATCGAGCATGTACATGCCCTTGGTCTTCAGCGCCGCCATGATGTCCTGCTGGATGATCGGAATGGCGGTGTAGAAACGGTTCTTCAATTCCGAGAGTCGCGTCTCGCTGCCGCCGGCGAAAACATTCTCCAGCATCACGCGCTCGTGCGGACACACATCGCTGCCCCACTGTTCGCGCGGCTTCAAGAGGTGAAACAGATAGTCCTTCTTCTTGAAAACCAGGAAGGTATCGACTTTCTCCTCGATCTTGATATATCCGCGCACGGCAAGATCCACGATCGTCGATGTAATGTCGCGTGGATCGGTGGAGTCGTCAATCAGCGTTCCTACTTCAGCAGGCGTGAATCCTTTCGGCGGCTCGTAGAGTGGAGCGACGGAGACGCCCGGATCTGGATCTTTCCCCACCGTGTGCCACAGCCCAAACATCACGGCGAAAGTGAGAAACGGTAAGAAGACGATCGGGTTGCTTCCGAGAAACCAGAAAAACTTCGTCAAGGCGCTGGTTTCTTTGAGAATTCCTTTCGGAATGAAGATATCGATGGTCATTCCCTCCCGCATGGAGAGAGGGTTGTTTGTTTCAAAAGTCGCGTCGGCGCCTCTTACTTCAGAGGTCGCACCCCGCTCCGCGGATCCGTACAACCCTGTAAAGGCTTGCGCCCGTAGCCCGTTCGCGGCGCCATCCGGAAACGTAACAAATGCGGACGCGTGGTCAATCGGAACCGGCCAATCGTTGCCGGTTACGTTCCAGTAAAACTCATCGTGATCATCAAACGCGCGGATGCCGTTGCGGACGAGGTAGTCGATGTTGACCACTCGGGTCGCGTCTTCCGCGCCGGGAATAAAGATCTTTAAGTCGCGGAAGTCGCCCGATTTACTCGAGTCATATTTCAGCTTGGAGCCATCTTCGCTGGTCACACTTTTGACGTCGAGAAAAAGCGTGTAGTTCGTTCCGTGCGGACCGGGGTATTCGACGGGAATGGTGCGATGGATGCCGTGCCACTGGCCCACAAAGACCAGAGTGATTTTTTCGCTGATCAGGGCGCTGCCATCCGCGCTGATCGAGATCGTGTCTTTGAAATCGGCGATGCGCCAGTTGCGGGACTGTGCTGCACTGATACTCGGGACACTGCCGAGCATCAGCACGCACAAAATCTTCACCACAGAGGACACGGCGGACGCAAAGAAAGTCCTAGAGCTGTGTCTTCTTTGTGACATTTTAGAATTTCACCGCGACTGGCTCCCGGTCCGCGGCCGCTGTTTCGAAGAATTGTTTCTGCTGGAATCCAAACATTCCCGCCAGAATATTGGTGGGGAAGGACTGGATTTTCGTGTTCAGGTCGCGCACGACCGCGTTGTAGTAGCGCCGCGAATTCTGAATCGCGTCTTCGATCTCGCTGAGCGAGTTCTGGAGTTGCGTGAATTCCTGTGCCGCCTGCAACTGCGGATAGTTTTCCGCCACCGCGAAAAGGCTCTTCAGAGCGCCGGTAAGCTGATTCTCCGCCGCCGCTTTGTCGGCTGGCCCGGTGGCCTGCATCGCCATGGAGCGGTATTTCGCGATGTTTTCGAAGGTCCCTTTTTCGTGCGTTGCATATCCCTTTACGGTTTCGACCAGATTGGGAATCAGGTCATGGCGCCGCTTCAGTTGCACATCAATGTCAGACCAGGCGGAGTCCGAGCGCACGCGCAACTGGACCAGACTGTTGTACATCCCGATGAGAAAAAAGCCGAAGAGAACTAGGACGCCGAGAACGATCCAGACCATGGAAATTTCACCTCGATGCGGATTCAAGGGGACGGTAGCATATGGGCCGGGCGGACGCAATGGAGGCCTTGATGCTGGTACTTCGGCGGACGTTCGAAGCCAGGCATTTTTCGCACAGTCGGACCAAGGGCGCGCGAACGACATCGTTTCAAGAATTTCCCGCGGCAGCCGCAAGAAGTTGCGCACTTCCTATTTCCCAGAAACATGGCTCTCCGCGCCGTTTTTCTTGACATCCGGCGGGAGCATCAACGACACTCGATGCCATATTTGAGAGTTCCCTCCACCCGTCTTGGACTCTCCCAATTCAGGCCGTAGACGAAGGAATCCTGATGACTTTGCGATCGACTGCTTTCTCCCTGCTCGTTGCTCTTTGCCTGTCGTGCTGTGCCTTTGCGCAGGTGGCTGTACTAACTCAGCATAACGACAACTATCGCACTGGCCAGAACACGGGCGAGACCATACTCACGCCCGCGAACGTGACAACTGCGAAGTTCGGAAAACTGTTCTCGCAAACAGTGGATGGTTACGTCTACGCGCAGCCGTTGGTCGTGCCGAACGTGAATATCCCGGGCAAGGGCACTCACAATGTGGTTTATGTCGCCACCGAGCACGACACCCTGTACGCATTCGATGCCGACAACAAGACAGGCGGCAATGCGTCCCCTTTGTGGCAGGTGAGCTTTCTCAACCCGGGGGCAGGAATTGGCGTCGTCACCAGCGGTGATGTCGGCTGCAATGACTTGGTCCCTGAAATCGGGATTACCGGCACTCCCGCAATCGATCTCTCCACGCAAACCTTGTACCTCGTGACGAAGACCAAGGACAACGGACAGTTCGTCCACAAAGTGCACGCGATCGACATCACCACTGGCGCGGAGAAATTCGGCGGGCCCGTTGCGGTGCAGGCGACATTAAAAGGTGTTGCGTTTGAACCGCACCGCGAAGCGCAACGCGCCGCACTCCTGGTACAGAACGGCGTCGTGTACATTGCGTGGGCGTCGCATTGCGACATCGGCCCTTACCATGGATGGGTGATGGCCTATGACGCGCAAACGCTCCAGCAAAAAAGCGTCTGGAACTCCACTCCGACGGGCGGACTAGGCGGATTCTGGCAGGCGGGCGCCGGGATTGCAGCAGATTCACGCGACTTGCTCTACCTTTCCAGCGGCAATGGAGACTTTGACAAGAATTTTGGCGGCAGCAACTACGGCGACACCATCGTCAAGCTTGGGTTTAACAAGGCGGGTAAGCTGATCGCCAAAGACTATTTCACTCCGCATGATCAGAAATTCCTGCAAGACACTGACACCGACCTCGGTTCCGGAGGCGTGCTCCTGATCCCGGATCGCCCGAAGAAGAAACCTTTGCTTGTGCAGGTCGGAAAAGAGGGAACGGTCTACGTGACCAACCGCAATCGCATGGGAAAATTCAATCCCAACGACGATAGCCAGATCATCCAGAATCTACCGGGCGCGGTGGGTGGAATGTGGGGTATGCCGGCATTCTGGAACAACAATGTCTATTTTGGCGGAGTGGGCGATAACTTGAAAGCGTTCAGTTTCGATCCGGTAGCCGGATTGCTTTCGACAACGCCGACTTCCAATACGGGCACGTTCTTCAACTATCCGGGGACAACGCCTTCGATCTCAGCGAATGGCACAACGAACGGAATCGTGTGGGCCCTGCAGACCGATCACGCTCCGGAAGTGCTGCATGCGTACGATGCCACGAACCTGAGTACGGAACTCTATAACTCGAGCCAAAATCAGACGCGAGACAATCCCGGGACTTCCGTAAAGTTCGTGGTGCCGACCGTTGCCAACGGCAAGGTCTACGTCCCAGCGCAGAAACTGCTGAGCGTGTTCGGCCTTTTGTAGATTGACAAGAGCGCGATTGCGAACCGGATTACTGGCGTGGAGCGTAGTATCCGCGACGGGCGCGGACTTGCAGGTCTTTCTTGTTGACTGCAGTAATTTCAATCGAGCGGTAGCGGCCATCCGCGTCGAAATCGGACGGCTTGTAGGAGACTGCGTACTGGCTGCGGAGTTCGTCTTCGATCGCTGCAAAGGAGTGGGTGATGTCCTTCATCTTGAACGGGAAGAAGGCGCGTCCGCCGGTCGCTGACGCGATGTCTTCCAGCACTTTGTCTCCCCGCAGGATCAAGCCGCTGTCGTCGGTAGAAATCGCGTAAATCAATACTTCAGAGCGCTGCGCCATTTCGATCGCCTGGGCTCGCGTCACTTCACTCTGATTGTCCTCGCCATCGCTGACGACGATGATCGCCTTGCGAATCGGATGGTCCGCACGCTCGTGCAGCTTTTCCTGGCAGGCTTTGTAGATGGCGTCATAAAGAGCAGTCCCGCCGCTGCCCCGGAGTTCTTGAACACCGGTGGATAGCAGGGCCACATCGTCGGTGAAATCCTGAGTCATGTGGCTGTTCTTGTTGAACCCTACGACGAACGCCTGATCGTAGCCTTTGCGAAGGACGTGTCTCAGAAAACCGGTAGCGGCTTCTTTCTCAAAATCAAATCGTCCGTGAACGGACGCGCTCATATCTACCAGGAGCCCCATGCGCAGGGGAAGATCAGTCTCACGCCGAAAGTTCGAGATGGACTGCACCGGCTTGTGATCATCGAGAATCGCAAAATCAGCCTGGTTCAAATTGCGTACGAATTTGCCGTGGCGGTCGGTCGCGATAAACAGGACGTTGACTTCATCCACACGCTTCTTAATGGTCAGGATTGGTTCGTCGGCGCCATCGACTCCGCCGTCGGTGGTCATCGCTGCGGTATAAGCGGTATAAGTGGACGCAGCCGCAAGTGCGGGAACCGCAGGAACGCTACTTTGCCCCATGGCGGACGCGCAAGTGATCAGCGCCGCGGTAATGACCAGCCCGAACTGTTCGAACTTCTTCATTCTGGGTACTGCCCTGCTTCCTGAAGCGTGTGGGACACGCTTCATATCGTTCGATGCACGCCAGGGGCCGAAGACCCTCAAAACAGCGTTGGACCGACTCTAGGCTGTATAGGGGCGCGAGTCCAAGTTACAAAAGGAGTACGCGCCCGGTGTGGACTTTAAACATAGCCCATTCAATGAGTTGGGAACCGCCAATTCACGGTAAAATCCCCTGCGAGGTTTTTCCACAGAGGTGGGCCCTCGAAGACCGGTGCGCAGCACCCGAACGTGGCGTAAGGTTCCATATATTCCCAGGATATTTTTCCTGGTTTGGGAGATTCCATGAAAAAAGTGCTGACTGCTCTTCTCTCGATTTTTGTTGTGGTTTTGCCGCTGGCTGCCGACAGCGAAAAGGAAACGGACAGGGTCGAAGAGTCCGGACAGGTAATGAAAGAGATTGTCGATATCCCCGACAACATTCCCAAAGATCTGCTCGACCGTGCCGAGTGCGTCATCGTTTTGCCGTCTGTAAAAAAACTTGCCATCGGAATCGGCGGCAGCTACGGCCGCGGAGTAATGACCTGCCGCACGGGACAGCACTTCACGGGCTCGTGGAGCGCACCCGCACTGTATGCGCTCGAAGGCGGCAACATCGGATTTCAGCTGGGAGGGCAGGCGACTGATTTTGTTTTGCTGGTCATGAATCCACGGGGCGCGTCCAGCCTGATGGGGAGCAAAGTGAAGCTGGGAGCAGACGCAGCAGCAGCAGCTGGACCGAAGGGCCGAGCAGCCACTGGTGCAACCGATGTCGTGATGCGGGCGGAAATTCTCTCCTATTCCCGTTCGCGCGGTTTGTTCGCGGGCGTTTCGCTGGAAGGTTCCACGCTGCGTCCTGACAACCGTGCGAACGAAAAGCTATATGGCAAGAAAGCCAGCGCCCGTGAGATTGTGAGGCTCGGTAAAGTCGGTGTTCCCGCTTCAGCGAAGGAACTGCTCTCGGTGCTCAACACACACTCGCCCAGGAACAAGTCGGAACCGAAGTCGCTGAAATAGGCTCGCAATCAGCCGGTGCCCCGGGAGGATGGCTATGTATTTCGAACAGTTCTATCTCACTTGCCTGGCCCATGCTTCGTACATGATCGGGTCGCAAGGCGAGGCGGCGGTGATCGATCCGCAGCGCGATGTCGATATTTATCTGGAAGCCGCGGAGGAGCAAGGACTCAAGATCCGCCACATTTTCGAAACCCATCTGCACGCCGATTTCGTATCCGGCCACAAAGAACTGGCGGCGCGAACCGGCGCAAAAATCTACATCGGAGTGCAGGCCAATGCTGGGTTCCCGCACACTCCTCTTCGCGATGGTTCCGAAGTAAAGATGGGAGCAATCCGGATTCGCACTCTGGAAACACCCGGCCACACCTCCGAGAGTATTTGCCTGGTCGTTACGGACACAGAGAATTCTGCTGAACCGTGGGGAGTTCTGACCGGTGACACGCTCTTCATCGGAGATGTTGGCCGTCCCGATTTATCGCCGCAACACTCGCCCCAAGAACTTGCGGGATTGCTCTATGACAGCCTGCATCAGAAAGTGCTGCGACTGCCGGATGCAACCCTGGTATACCCCGCTCACGGGGCCGGGTCGCTGTGCGGACGCAGCATGCGCGCGGAACGTTCCTCCACGATTGGCACCGAGCGCCTGACGAACTACGCGCTGCAGATTGGAAGCCGCGAGGAATTTGTTCAGCAACTCACCTCGAATCTTCCGGTTCGTCCCGGATACTTCCTCCAAGATGCCGAGATCAATCGCTCGGGAGCGGAGGCGCTCACAAACCGCCCGCCCCTCCCGGAATTTACCCCGGCGGAATTGCAGACTCTGCTGATCGACAAGGCGAACATCGTCGATGTGCGCCCGCCTGAACAGTTCGCCGCCGGGCACATCGCTGGCTCCATCAACATCGCTCTGTCCGGTCAGTTCGCTACCTGGGCGGGCACGATTCTCGGCCTTGGATCGAAACCAGTGCTGGTTGCGGAAACCGATGCCCAGATTGAGGAAGCCGCCCTGCGGATGTCCCGTGTCGGCATTGAAGATGTACACGGCTATCTGTCAGGAGAGATTTCCGCATGGCAGAAGGCTGGCCTTCCGCTGGCCGTGACAGCGCAGATCTCGGCCGAGGATTTGGATAAGAAGTTGCGCGCGAAAGAAGTTCAAGTGCTGGATGTTCGCCGCGCCAACGAGTGGCAAGCAGGCCACATCGAGCAGGCGGCAAATCTCGCTCTCGACGATTTTCCGCACGGGCTACCCGAGGTGCAGGACAGCCAACCGCTCGCGGTTCACTGCAAGGGGGGCTACCGGAGCATGATTGCGTGCAGTCTGCTGGAGCGCGCCGGGCATCACAATGTCCTCAATGTAGTCGGCGGCTATGACGCATGGCACGCCGCAGGGCTACCTGAGGTCAGCGGACAACTGGTCAAAGCATAGCTGGGTCCGAGTGTTCTACCAGAACGAATGACTCGTTACGTCGGCCACAGATCGCTCTGCACCTTGCGTCGGATTGTAATTGCTATCGTCATCGGGATTTCCGTGACCACATCTGCTCAAGTCTATCCTGAAAAAATCGATGCGCTTTTCTCGCAGTTTTCCCACCAACGTGAGCCCGGCTGCGCGGTGCTGGTGATCAAGGATGGGAAGCCGGTATTCCGCAAGGGTTACGGCGTCACTGATCTTCGAACCATGCATGCGATTGGCTCGGAGACTAATTTCAGGTTGGCGTCATTGACCAAGCAGTTCACTGCGATGGCCATCATGTTGCTCGTTCACGATGGCAAATTGAAATACGAGGACCATCTCACGGATGTGTTTCCCGACTTCCCTGCCTATGGCAAGTCGATCACGATTCGGGAAATGCTGAACCACACTTCGGGGCTCAAAGATTACGAAGACCTGATGGGAAAGCTTTTTGATGGCGCCGAGGGCAACACTCTGCAGATGAAAGACGCAGGTGTATACGACCTGTTGAAAAGTCAAACCGCCACCAAATTTCCTCCGGGCACGCATTGGGACTACAGCAACTCCGGGTACGTCTTGCTGGGGATCGTGGTGGAGAAGAAGTCGGGAATGAGCTTTGGCGATTTTCTTCGCTCTCGAATTTTCGATCCGCTCGACATGAGCCACACTGTGGCCTATGAGAGAGACATCAACGAAGTAACAAATCGGGCATACGGCCACACGCGAACGGACGGCAAATGGCGTGAGACGGACCAGAGTTCGACGTCGGCCACGCTTGGGGACGGCGGTATCTACACCTCGCTCAACGACCTCGAAAAGTGGGATCGCGCGCTGACCCGGCACACCCTGCTGACGGAAAAAGAAATGGCACCCGCGCTGGCTCCCCCAAAGACCGCGAGTGGTGGCCCGTTGCCCATGACCAACGGCGGGGCTGCTCCACTGTACGGCTTCGGGTGGTTTCTGGACCCGTACGAGGGACATCGCCGCTATACGCACTATGGCGAGACGGTCGGGTTCCGGACGGCGATTCAGCGCTACCCCGATGATCGCTTGACGGTAGTCGTGCTCTGCAATCGGTCGGAGACGGATGCGCCAGCGCTCGCGGAAAGCACGGCGAAACTGAATTTGAACGCTAAGTAGCTGGATAGAGTGTGGTTTTGCCGTCCCGCTTAAAGAAGCGTAAATCCAGCTACCGTTTGGGCAAGTCGCGCATCTAACTTTTCAGGCAGAACTGCAGTCTTCCACCTCCTCCTTGGGGCTGTTTGCACGGCGGCCCTTGGAGGTGGAGGCTGCTGTTGACTCCTCAAAGTTCTGTTTTCGCTACACTACTACATATGACAGCTTCCTTCCGTTATGTTCGTCTGGCATTGGGATTCGCTCTGGCCCTGGTCGCAGTATCCCCCCTGCGCGCGCAGGAAGGCACGCTCGACAAGTCCGATCCAAAAGGGATTACGACTGACGAAGTCATCAAGCGCTTTGCCGCCAAGGAAAAAGAATTCCAGACCGCGCGCGACCAGTACACGTTCCGGCAGGACGTGAAGGTCCAGACGCTCGAGGGCGACACACCCGACGGCGAGTACCGGCAGGTGTTCGACGTGAGCTTCGACGACAAGGGGCACAAGGTGAGAACGGTTGTCCTGTCGCCGCAGCCCACGCTGCAGCGTGTTCAGATGACGACAGAAGACTTTGAAGACATCGAAAACAGGCTTCCGTTCGTGCTCACATCCGACGAAATCGGGGAATACGACATCCTGTACGTCGGCCAGCAGAAACAGGACGAACTGAATACCTACGTGTTCGATATTGCGCCGAAAGAGATTGTGGGCAAGAAACGCTATTTTCAGGGACGCATCTGGGTCGACGCAGAGGATTATCAGATCGTAAAGACCTACGGCAAGACCGTGCCTGACATCAAGAAAAAGAAGGGACAGGAAAACCTGTTTCCCAAGTTCACGACCTGGCGTGAACAGATTGACGGCAAATACTGGTTTCCCACCTATACGCGGGCCGAAGACACCCTGAAATTTTCGACCAACGACGTGAAGATCCGCGAGATCGTCAAGTACATGAACTACCAGAGATTTGGAGCGAAGGTGACGATCACCTATCAGGGTGAAGAAGTGAAGAAAGCGGATCCCGCAAAACAGCCGGATACGCCACAGGACAAACCACAGCAGAAACCGCAGTAGACTCTAGCCCTTCCAATGTCTGGCTTGGCGGCGCTTCATGTCGGCGAGTTCGTCTTTGATCTGGACGAGTCGTAATCGGCGCTGCTCCTGGGCGGAGTTGTCGGTATGGCTGTGGGATTCACGATCTTGATACTGGGAGCTCATGTCCTGCAGATCCCGGATTTCCTGGCGTAGGCCAACCAACCGCTGAGAGACGTCGACGAGGTCCATACCCCATCATACGACACTTTCTAACGGCTGAATGGAGCGGCGCTCCCCGATGGACTCGCACCATCCGAGCCAACAGGATGTGACCAAGGTAACCAGTGCGAATCGCCGAGTCTGCTATACTACTGATGACGCGATTTCCACGGTTTGCTCGTCACGCGGTGGTTCCTGGTGGAACCAGATTCATCTCCGCATTTCCTGCCCGCCGTTAATCTAGCGTAAATCTAAAAGTGTGAGCGGCGCGAAAACGCTGGACGTGTGTCTGAGTGTGTGACAACGGGCCCCTCAAAGAAAGAAACAAAAGAATGAGTGCATTTACAGAACTGCCCCTTTCGGCTGCATTGCAGCAGAAGCTGGCGGCAGGTCAATTTGTAACCTTAACCCCTATCCAGGAAAAGGCGATTCCGCCGGCACTGGAAGGCAAAGACGTCATCGGCACGGCCCAGACGGGAACCGGCAAGACGCTGGCGTTCCTGATTCCGATTATCGAGATGCTGGATCGTGAACCAACTCGCCAGGCACTGTCGCTGGTGCTGTTGCCGACCCGCGAACTCGCCATGCAGGTGTACGAGCAGTACGAACAGTTGCGTAGCAAGGCGATGCCAAAAGCGTCGCTCGTGATTGGCGGCGTATCCGAGAAGGCACAGATCCAGGCGCTACGCGCTGGATCTCCTCTAGTCATCGCGACTCCCGGACGCCTGCAGGACTTTATCAATCGCAAACTCGTCGATCTCCGCAACGTGAAGTTGCTGGTGCTGGACGAAGCCGACCGCATGCTGGACATGGGCTTCCTGCCTGCGATCCGGCGCATCGTGACCGTGCTCCCCATCCGGCGGCAGACCCTTTGTTTCTCAGCCACGCTGGAAGCATCGGTCGCCTCGCTGGTCAATGACTACATGAGGAGCCCTGTGCGAGTCGCACTCGGGTCGGTGTTGAAACCGGCAGAGAGCGTACAGTTGCAGGCTTTTGAAGTGCGGCCGGGAGAAAAACTCGACCTGCTCCGCCAGCTACTCTATGCGGAAAAGGGACAGACCCTGGTCTTCACGCGTACCAAGCGCGGCGCACAGCGCCTCGCCAAGGAATTGGAGCGCGATGGATTCTCGTGCGCCCTGATTCACGGCGACCGCACGCAATCTCAACGAAATGGAGCGCTCAGCGGATTTCAGGAAGGGCGCTATCAGATCCTGGTTGCAACTGACATTGCATCGCGTGGTCTGCACGTGGACGACGTCGCTCATGTGGTGAACTACGATTTGCCGAAGATGGCAGAGGATTTCATCCACCGCGTGGGCCGTACTGGACGCGCAGGATCAGAAGGCCGAGCTTCTTCGCTGGTCACCGGCGTCGAAGTATTGGAACTGCGTCAGATCGAACGCACATTGGGATTGCGCATCGAACGTAAGCAAAAAGATGCCGCTGGAAAAGATCTCCCCAAGCGCGTCGTGCAGAACACTTTGGCTTCCCGCACGCTGTCCGCGTTGCCGGGCGAAGTGTTCGTCTAGAAGCCTTTCCATCCAGAAATAAGGGAAAAGAAAAGCCGGGGCATTATGCCCCGGCTTTTTTCGATGGCTCTCAGTTGCTGCTATTTCGTCTCGCTGACTTCGGGTGAAGAAAAATCCTCGTCTTCGGCGCCGATGCGGAAAAGCGCCGCCTGTGCTTCCGCGGCTTCTCGCATTTCACGAGCTTCTTGCAGCTCGTCGACCACGGTGCCTTCGGGTCTGTCTTGCTTGATTTGAGTTTTACGCTCGGCTTTGTCGCGAGCTTTTTGCTGGCGCGCTTGTTCTTTTTGACGCTTTGTAAACGTCGATCGTCCTCTTGGCATTTACAATCCCCATTTCTGTAGTGTCGATCTTGCCCTGGCAGTGCCGGGAGAGGGCTGCGGGCGAATCCTTTGAAGCTACCAGCGCGGCTCGCGAGGCTGACGCGCATGGCCTTGATAATCGTCGCGGCCTCCGCCACCACCGAAATGCCGGCCACCACCACCGCCGCCACCCTTGGGCCGATCCGTCTTCGGCTTCGCCTCGTTGATCTTCAAGGCACGGCCTCCGAGTTCCTTACCGTCGAGCGCGGCGATCGCCTTATCGGCTTCCCCGGCGTTCGTCATTTCCACAAAAGCGAAGCCCCGCGAACGGCCGGTTTCACGGTCGGTCACGATGCTGATCTTGTCGACGGCACCGTGCGCCTCGAACACTGTGCGCAAGTCAGATTCGGTCGTGCTGTGCGGCAGATTTCCAACGTAGAGATTCTTCATTGCGCTCCTAAGTGTTCTTTCTTTTCTATTGTAATGCAGGCGGGATAATGGCGCTCTAGGGCCGACCGTGCCTAGTAGAACAAATACTTCCGCCACTTGTCGTCGGAGTGGCCCATGAGCCGCATGATGTGGCGACTGGTGTGGAGATTGAAAGAACGAGGCTCGCGCGTGGGCCGCATGTTGGCTTCGTGCGGAAGCTGATTCCCCTTGCGGCGATTGCAGGGGTGGCAGCAAGCGACCAGGTTTTCCCAGGTAGAAAGGCCTCCGCGCGAACGCGGAATCACGTGGTCAAGGGTGAGTTCCCCGGAGGGCAGCGCCGTGCTGCAATACTGGCAGGTATTGCGATCGCGCAACAGAATGTTCTTCCGCGACAACGCCCGTGACTGGTGCGGAATCCGACGATACTCCAGCAGGCGAATCACGGACGGCAGTCGCACGGCCAGGCGCGCGGCATGCAGGAAGTGCCCGTTCTCTTCCTCGGTCATGGCAACGCCCTTCAACACCAGGACAATGGCGCGTCTGGCGGCACAAACGTTGATGGGCTCGTAGGAAGCGTTCAACACCAGCACCGGTTGATGCAGGGCGTGGCCATCGTCGGGCTGATGCATTCCCGAAGCAAGCAGAGCTCCAGGGATAAGCCCGCGGCCCCCTCCCATCGCCGAGTTATAGCTTCGTAGAGACATGACGCTTCACAACTGCTAGCCATTCGCCGCAGCAGCCATGCTGACAGCAGTTCCTTCTTCCGTTTCCGGTACTGCAAATATTTCATGGATCTTCAGCGTGCGTGCGACGGTCGCGACATAGACACGACTGGCTCCTGCCCTGCGCAAGACCCGGGCACATTCCGAAACGGTAGTCCCGGTCGTGTACACATCGTCCACTAATAAGACATTGCGTGTCATGATTCGCTCGGGATCGACGACTCCAAAGGCGCCACGCAAATTCTCTCTTCTTTGATGCCTTGTCAGGCCGATCTGGGATGCGGTTTCCCGGCGCCGCACGAGCGCACGAGCAGAAATCTGGAAACGCTCAGGACGGCGCAGCTGTTTCAATGCTGCGCGGGCGATCAGCTCCGACTGATTGAATCCACGTTGGCTGTGCTTGCTCGCGTGGAGTGGAACCGGCACCACCAGAATCTGCCCTGCTGGAAAAATGGGGTCGAGGCCGGTAATCGTCTCGGCCAGCATCCGTCCCAGCACCGCCGCGGCCGGACGAACCTGCTGAAACTTCAGCAAGTGGATTAGGTCACGCAGCCCACCGTCATAGCTCCCGTAGGCCGCTGCTTTCTCAAACGGCGGATGCAATTGCTGGCACAATCCACAGAGCGGTTCGCTTCGATCCAGGAACGCGGGCGAGAGCAGTGCTTCACCACAAACACCGCACAAACATCCGGCCAGCGGACGGAGGGATTCCAGACAAGTTTCACAAACGGGAAGCCTTGCAATGCGAACCAGGGGAGCGTTGCAGATACGGCAATCGGCGGGAAAAAACGTAAAAAATAGACTCGCTGCAGCATGCTCTGCCCAATGGCGAGAACCTGCTGCATGACCCCGGCCAGCCGGTATTCGAAAGCCAGTACTGCTGAAGACGGCCTCCTGCTTCCGGGCGAGGAGTTTGGGGGCTCTCGCCAGGCTAACTGTGCCCAGTATAGACGCGGCTCATAGCGTTATGCAACGCGGCTTCCAGCACTAGAGTCACTGGAGGAACGACTGTCCACCCGACCTGAGGCAGCACGCGATTCCAAAGCTGGAACTCTCCGAAAAACATAGGTGCGATGGAAACAACGTTCGCAGCGCACAGGTTTCAGCATCAGAGGAACAAGAAAGAATTGTTCGAGGAAGCGCCGGTACCTCGAACGATAGGCTTTCTGACCTCCGCAACCGGGGCAGCGGAATTCGCTCAGGAAGCGTAAGTAGGGGGATCCGATGAAAGACAGGGCGATCACCTCCCGGCCAGGGTATTTCATTGTAACCCTGAGAAACGCACAGAGTCGCGGTGGAGGTCGCTGATAATCCTGTTTCAAGGTGTTCTCTGCACTTGTAAAGCGGCCTTTTGGCGTGCTAAGGTGCGCCGTTCTGTTAATGTGAATCGGAAATTAAACTCTGCTACCGCATAGAGGACATGAATGAGCACTCCTCCGGATACCGCCTCCCAAGCATCTCGCAAGCACCGACCCTACGTTCCCGAGACCATGGAGATGAAGGAATTAACCTTCCGCGCCGTGTTTCTCGGCTTGATCCTGACCGTGGTTCTGGGAGCGGCAAACGCCTACCTGGGATTGCGGGCAGGCATCACGATCGCCGCCACGTATCCAGCCGCCGTGATCGCCATGGCAGTGTTGCGAGCCTGGAAAGGGTCGCTGCTGGAAGAGAACATTGCTCGAACAGCGGGATCGATCGGTGAGGGAATTGCGGCGGGAGCCATTTTCACGATCCCTGCGTTTCTGATCGCGAAGGCGTGGCCGTCATTTCGCCCGCAGGATGCCTACTGGAAGTCAACCGCACTGATCATGGTGGGCAGCGTTCTCGGCGTCTTGTTCATTTCACTGGTACGCCGCACGATGGTCGAAGATCCGGAGCTTCCCTTCCCGGAATCGGTGGCGGCGGCCGAAATTCACAAAGCAGGACAACGTGGCGCCGAAGCGGCGAAATATCTTTTCTGGAACATTGGCGTGGGCGGCGTTGTTTACATGCTGGGCAAATTTGGCCTGTTCGCCTCCGACAAAGATTTTCATTTCCCGATTGGCAATCTGGGACACTCCCAACTTCGACTTGGACCGGCAGGTAGTACCAACCTGGTAGCCACGGGCGCAACCACGATGTTCCCCGCGGCGAGCGTAAGCCCTGCATATTTGGGCGTGGGATACATCATCGGACTGCGACTGGCTTCGATCCAGTTTGCGGGTGGCGTGCTGGCGTGGGGCCTGATGGTTCCCGTGCTTGTCTATTTCCTTGGGCCACAACTGCGAGGATATTTGCCAGCCGATACTCCAGAGAACTGGGCCGGAATGGTGCTGGCCGTGTGGCGATTCATCGTGCGGCCGATTGCCGTCGGAGGAATGCTGGTCGGAGCCGCCTACACGCTTTTCAAGATGCGGAAGAGCCTGACCGCCGGACTGGGCAAGGCGTTTGCCGATTTGAAGCAGACGTCGGCCGACCGAGCCAAGTTGTCGCGGACCGAGCAGTACATGAGTTCCAAGGTCGTCCTCGGATTGATTGCACTCATGTTCGTGCTGATGTGCCTTCTGTATATCAACATTTCGCATTTGCGCGGCCCGGCCGTTTTGGCGGCCGGAGTCATGATCGTGGTTGGCTTTTTCTTCGCTACTGTGTCCGGAAACCTGGTTGGGTTTATCGGATCGTCGAACAATCCGATCTCGGGACTGACACTCTCTACTTTGCTGATTGCCGCGCTCCTGATGGTCTCCTTGGGAGTCTCGGGAGTAGAGGGCGTAGCCGTAGTCCTCGGCGTTGCTGCGGTGGTTTGCGTTTCCTCGGCGGTCGCAGGCGAGTTGCTGCAGGATTTCAAGGTTGGATACATCCTTGGCGGTACCCCTCGCAAGATTCAAATCGCGGAATTGATCGCGGTCGTCGTCGCCAGCCTGGTAATGTACTGGCCGCTATACCTTCTGAACGCGGCCAACATCCAGGCCGGTGGAATCGGCTTTGGCGACCGCCAGTTACCGGCGGTGCAGTCCGGCCTGATGGCCACGCTTGCGCAAGGCATTGTCGGCGGCGATATGCCGTGGGCGCTGGTGGTGGTCGGAATCTTCTTCGGACTTGCCATGATCATGATGCAGGTCAAGAGTCCGATGCTGGTTGCAGTCGGAATGTATCTCCCCTTTGAAACAACGTTTGCCATCTTCCTCGGCGGAGTGTTTCGCGCCATCGGCGACTGGCTGGGAGAACGACGGGGCCACAATGCGGCGCAGAAAATACGCGCAGAAAATGCAGGTGTGCTGACCGCCTCCGGCTTAATTGCAGGCGAAGCAATTCTGGGATTGGTTTGGGCCGGCCTGCAATTTGCCCCGGAGTGGGCTCGACCTCAGATCTTCAGTCAACCATCGTACCTGGCGGGCGTCGTCGTCATGGTTGGCCTCGCCGGGCTAATGATTAGGATTCCGCTTTCGAGCGCCGGCGATCCGAACGAACCCGCCCCGCCGAGCGGAATGATGTAATCGTTTACTACTTTCAGAACTGTCATCCCGAGCGAAGCGAGGGATCTGCATTGGGTGGGCGACTGCAGATCCCTCGCTTCGCTCGGGATGACAGTTTCCAACAAGTATTTCGCTGCTTTTCCCTGTGATCTAATTGTGCCAATGTCCATCGCTGCAAACGTGGCACTCGTGCGTGAACGAATTGACGCTGCGGCTCGTCGGGCCAATCGCAATCCGGACGAAATCACGTTGATGGGCGTCAGCAAGACCTTCCCTGTAGAACGAATCCGCGAGGCCTATGCGGCTGGGCTGCGGGTGTTCGGTGAGAATCGCGTACAGGAATTTTCCGACAAGGTCGGTGCTTTGCGCGATTTGACGGACGCGGAGTGGCACCTGATTGGACATCTGCAGAGCAACAAAGCGGCCAAGGCAGTGGAACTCTTTGGCGCAGTAGATTCAGTTGACTCCATCAAACTCGCCGAACGGCTCAACACATTCGCGGAAAATGCGGGCAAGACGCTGCCGATTCTGATTGAGGTCAATGTCGGCGGCGAGGAAGCGAAAACTGGCCTCGCTCCTGCCTCGCCAGAGTTCGAGCAGATATTACTCGCAGCGCCGCGATGGCAGTACTTACGCGTTCGCGGGTTGATGACGGTTCCTCCGTATGCGGATGATCCGGAATCAGCTCGGCCGTTCTTTCGTCAATTGCGAGCGATTCGAGACCAGATCGCTGCGCGCAGATTGCCGGCAGTAGAAATGAATACGCTGTCCATGGGGATGTCTCACGATTTCGAGGTTGCGATTGAAGAGGGATCAACCTGCGTGCGGGTGGGTACGGCGATCTTCGGGACCAGAGAAGAAGCTTAACCGAAGTGTCTTTCGATGGCAGCGTTCACGAGCACTCACGATGGAGTCACGTTCGCGGTCAAAGTTCATCCTCGCGCGAAGAAGAACGCCATCACGGGCCAAGTCGGCGAGGCCCTCAAAGTGTCCCTTACCGCTCCTCCCGTCGACGGCAAAGCCAATGACGCCTGCATCGATTTCTTTGCAAAACTTTTGAAGGTACCGCGTTCGTCCGTTACTATTGCTGCCGGCCAGACCAGCCGGAATAAAGTGATCCGGGTGGTGGGGCTGACCGCGCAACAAGTGCGGGAGTGTATCGGCGTTTAAACGCGGGCGGGGGCGCCCGCGCCACATAACACCCAGGAGCCCATCGTGACTTTTGCGGAACGGTTAGAGGAAATTCGGACTGGCTTCGAGCGTCCCTTCTGGATCGCGAATATCACAGAGATCTTCGAACGGCTTTCCTACTACGGCGCGTTCGCGTCACTGGCGTTGTACCTGCAGGGGAAACTGAATTTCTCTACCGAGCAAACCGGGACACTGACTGGCTTGTTTGGTGGCATGGTCTGGTTCATGGCCATGTTCGGAGGAGCCGCGGCAGACCGCCTCGGTTTCCGCCGCGCGCTCTCGCTCGCTTACCTGTTGTTGGCGGTCGCGTATTTTCTGATCGGCTCGATCGCTGCGCCATGGCTGGCGCCGATCCGCAACGCTGTCCCGCTGGGCCTCTTCGTCGGAGTCATTCTCGTGTTGCCGGCATTGGGCGTCGCGCTGGTCAAACCGTGCGTGGTCGGCACCACAGCACGCGCCTCCAAGGAGAATGTCCGCTCCATCGGTTATTCCATCTACTACACCATGGTGAACATCGGCGGCGCACTCGGACCGCTGTATGCCAACTGGGCGCACCAGCATCTCGGAGTTGAGAATGTGTACCGCGTGGCGGCGGTCAGTGTTTTCGCCATGTTTTTTGTCGTGATCCTTTTCTTCCGGGAACCGCGCAAAGCCAGCGACGCCCCTCCACCTTCGATCGTCACCGTGGCGCGGAATTTCTGTGTTGTGGTCGGGAATGCCTGGCTCGTTCTCCCTGCACTTGGAGTCCTGCTACTGCTACGGGTTTCGATGTTCTTCCTGCCTTATGCAATTCCGTGGTGGGTATGGCTCGCCCTGCTTGGGATCGTGCTCGCGGGCGCCAGCAAGTTCCTCTGGTTCCTTCTGCTCTTCACCGGTTATTGGGTTGTCTTCTGGCAGCAGTACATCAGTTTGCCGGGGTACATCCAGAACTACGTCGATCCGAAGGCGCCGGTTGAACTGGTGCTGGTCACCGATGGACTCACGGTAATTTGCCTGACACTCCTGCTGAATTACCTGACGCGCAAGATCTCGGCGTTTCCAGCGGTGATCCTGGGCACGGTGATCACATCGGTTTCATGGCTGATTCTCGCGGTGCGGCCAACGGTATGGGGCGCGGTGCTCGTACTCTTCGTGTTGGCCCTCGGCGAAATCATTCAAGCGCCGCGTTACTACGAATATATTTCCCGCCTTGCCCCGCCCGGACAGCAGGGCACCTACATGGGATTCGCCTTCCTTCCCATCGGCATTGGATCGATCATCGGCGGGTGGTTTGGCGGAACGGTCGTCCATCGCTTTGGAGAAGTCGCACATCAGCCGCAGATGATCTGGTGGAGCGTGACGGCGGTAGGCCTGGTCACGGCAGCAGCGCTATGGATTTACGACAAAATTGTTAAGACCGCCGCACCCGCCGTATCGGCAACGTAGTAATTCACATCACAGCATTTCGCGTTCGCATTGGTTTATGATGAGCGGCCCTGACGGGCTGGGCCCGTCTTTCGGTGCGATCATGGCCAAGCGCAAACTCGCTCCCGAGTACATTGCTGCGCACATCCGCAGAGTATTGAAGGATGGCGGATCCGCTCCCCACTCCGAAGAAGTGCAGTGGTTTTTCAAAGAAGAAGTGAAATCGCGCGGGTGGTATACCGCCGAACTCCGCAAAGTCGCGGTTCGCTTCCGGCGCGCTATGGTTCGAGAACGAGGCCTGGAATTCGTCGTACGTGTCGCGGACAAGCTCTTCTCCGGGAGCTATCTGGAAGAAAAAGTTTTTGCGGTTTTTCTACTCGAGAAGCAGACGCATCTTTTCGGAGAAGAAGAATTCAAGCTTTTTACTTCGTGGCTGGACCGCGTAAGTAGTTGGGCGGATCACGATGCGCTGGCCCACTATCTGCTCGCTCCCATGGTCTATGCCAAACCTGCGCGTTGCCGGGAAGTTTTTCGCTGGGCGAAATCAAAGAACCGCTGGCGCCGTCGTGCGGCATGCGTGGCGTTGATCTTGCGTCCGGAACAAAAGAAGTTTTTTGCCGAAATCGTGCGTCTCTCGGAGCAGTTGTTGCAGGATCAAGACGACATGGTGCAGAAGGGATTGGGATGGCTTCTCCGCGAGATGGCCAAGGCCGATCCTACGCGGACTGTACCTTACCTGATGACGATTCGCAGCCGCGCTCCGCGGCTCGTGCTACGGACGGCCTGCGAAACGCTCACTCCCGCCGAGCGGCGGCGAGTGTTGAAGTAGTGGAATGCGGCGTCAATCCAGAAAAACTTCATCGGCATAGCACCATCGCCAGTCTTCACCCGGCTCAAACGACTTCACAATCGGGTGCTTCTCATGTCGATAATGCGCGGTGGCGTGCTTGTTCTTGGACGAATCGCAACAGCCGACATGTCCGCACGACAGGCAGAGTCGCAGATGCACCCAGGTGTCGCCCATCTCCAGACACTCTTTGCAGCCCTTGCCGCTGGGTTTCACTTTGTGAATTTCGCCGAGGTGAGTACATGCAGTCGCCATCACGATCTCCTACTAGGCGCAGACGCGCGGTTGAACGATTCAAAAACAGGAATCTGCCGAAGATGTGGCCGGCTTCAGTGCCCTGCTTCCTCCAGATACTTCTCGACTTCGAGGGCTGCCATGCAGCCGCTGCCGGCGGCGGTAATGGCCTGGCGATAGCGGCGGTCCTGCACGTCGCCGCAGGCGAAGACGCCGGGCACTTTGGTGAATACGTTCTTGGTGGTGATCAGATAACCGTCCGCATCGGCATCCAGTTGACCTTCGAAAATCTTGGCGTTGGGAACGTGGCCGATGCCGAGGAACATGGCGCTGGTCGGGAAATCCCAACTCTCCCCGGTCTTGAGGTTGCGCAAACGAAGCGCAGTTACCTCGTGCTTGCCGACATCGAGGACGTCATCCACAACCGTATCCGTCATGAATGCGATCTTCGGATTCGCTTTCGCGCGGTCCAGCATGATTTTGGATGCGCGAAATTCTTCGCGACGATGAATGAGCGTGACCTTGCTGGCAAAACGAGTCAGGAAGGTCGCTTCTTCCATGGCGGAGTCTCCGCCGCCGATGACAGCGATTTCCTTCCCATTGAAGAAGAATCCGTCGCAGGTGGCGCAGGAAGAGACACCGTGCCCGATCAGGGCCTGCTCGTTGGGTAATCCCAGCCAGCGTGCGGAGGCGCCGCTGGCGATAATCAGCGTACGCGTCTGAATCGTTTCCTTGCCGAGACTCAACTCGAAAGGATGCTTGCTCAGATCCGCTTTGACGACGTGTCCCATGTGATATTCGGCACCGAAGCGGGAGGCCTGCTTGCGCATGTTCTCGATCAGTTCCGGTCCCTGGATGCCGTCGGGAAAGCCAGGGAAATTTTCCACCAGAGTGGTGAGTGAAAGCTGCCCGCCCGGGTGATGGCCTTCGAGCACGAGCGGCTTGAGGTTGGCACGCGCGGCGTAGAGAGCGGCCGTGTGGCCTGCACAGCCCGAACCGATGATGACGACGTTACGAATATCCATAATGGTTAGTCTGATAGATTCCGCAAAAGCGATTCGGTTGCAAACGGCACAACAGTGCGTTGAGAATTAAGGACTTTTCCGCGCGGCCGGGGGTGTCTTTTTGCTCGTCCTGCTGGCGGTGCCCCAACCTAACCGGGCCAGTTCCTGCGGCACCATCCTGCTCACGCCCAGCGTGACGCGGTAGCGGCTCATGAGCGCGGTGGCTGCCTTGAAAATCGGTTCATACACCGTCTGATCGGTGGCAGGCCCTTCGGCGCCTGAACAACGCGCCAGCACGACCGACGGCTTGCCAAAGCGCTCCAGCTTGATGCGAGAGACGGGCGTGTTGGACGACAGCATGGCGGCCGGCGAGGCAACGTTGGAAGCACTGTCTTCGATGGAGACCTGCATCAAATCTTTCGGATCGCGCACCCGCAGAGCCAGGGTCTCGATCATGTTCTTCGAATCCACGCTGAAGGAATACTGGGCGTTCAGGAAGAATGTGGACTCCGGAAATTCGCGCCGAATGCGGACCCAGTCGGCACTGGACGTCGTTCCCGGCGGCAACGGCTGCATGCCTGGAATCGCGGTGCTCTGATCGAGGGTGGAGTGTCCGCGAGCGACTTCGTAGTCCGTGCCGAACGTGAGTTTGGCCGGAACCTTTGCGAGAGCCGAAGACAGTTCCTTTTGTTCGTCCGCAGAGGGAGTGCACACGTTGATCACGTTGACTTTGACCGGCGGCTGCTGCGCGCAGACCAAGGCAGCAACAGACAGAATGACCAGGAGCAGAATTATTCGTGGGAACACGGCGAAATTGTATCAGGAGGAAACCCGTTCTCAGTTCTCAGTTCTCAGTGAAATCCGCACTTCACTAAAAACCAGCGTTGATTGAGAACTGAGAACCGAGAACTGTTACTACGCCGATTCCGTTTCTATCGCGCCGTGCCGTCGCAACAGCTGGGGAAGATTTTGCGAGAACGCGGAACGCGGCAGGACCATGTCGCAGCCCACTTCGTGGGCCTTCTGCTTCAGATCGCCCTGCACGTGGGAAAGGAATCCGATGATCGACGTGCCCTTCTTGAGCTTGCTTTTCAGCTTGGGGATCAAGGTCAGTGGCTTCGCGTTGGCGTTGTTCAGATCGAAAATGATCAGGGAAGGCTTGCCGTCGCCGTTATTGCTGAGCCGTTCGGTGAGGTCTTTTTCGTTTTTCACGAATTCGACCTTCACGTTCATTTTGCGGCCGGTCTCCTGAATCTTGGCGAGGAAGAACAGGTCCTCAACAAACGCGAAGATGCGGGATGCCGCGTCTTCGTGCTGGGCGGGAAGAGGCTCGGGATCCATCGGGGTGTAGGAAGGGCCAAAGCCGGCACGGCGCCCTCCTCCGCGACTGCCATTGTCGCTGCCCATGTTGGTGCGATAGTTGTGATCCATGGGGGCGGTGTAGATGCCCTGTTGTTGTTGGCGGTCACGGCCCATCGGGCCTCCGGGACCTCTTTTAGGCGGACGCCGTCCCCGGCGCCGTTTGTTCTTCCCTCCGCCTCCGGAGGGATTTCGCGGTCCAGCATTCATGTTTTTCTCTTGTTTGTCGTTAATCATCCAGCCTGGTTGCCCGGCTTGGTTGTTTCTACTTCCCCACTTGTAAAGGCACGCTGTTCGCATAGGCTGCTATGCCTGCACTACCAGCACAGCACCTCGCAAAACACTGGGTTGCTTCGAGAACGATGTTCAAACCGTCTTGGCGCCTTGGAGTTGTGCGCGAAGGGCCACGCTAGGAGCGCGACCGCAGGGAACTCCATGATGTTACTCATGAAAGCATCCCCTGCGCAAGGGGGTATTGCCCCTAAGTTTTGCACAACCACCAACCGTTGGTAATGCCCCGACCCTTGGCTCCTCACTGGGCAAAGGTGTTGCAGGCCTTCAAATCTCCGGTGGTAAATCCTTTTTGAAACCAGTCCATGCGCTGTTGCGAGGAGCCGTGGGTAAACGATTCGGGATTCACCCGGCCGGTCGACATGCGTTGCAAACGATCGTCGCCGACCGCTGCCGCGGCGTTCAATCCTTGCTGCACCTCTCCCTCGGCCAGCAGGTTGCGCTGGCTGGTGGAGTATCCCCAGACGCCCGCGAAACAATCTGCCTGCAATTCCAGGCGAACAGAAAGTTGATTCGCGGAACGCGGGTCGCGTCCTTGCGCCGCGCGCACTTTCTCCTCGACGCCAATCAATTTCTGAATGTGATGACCGATTTCGTGCGCGAGCACGTAGGCTTGCGCAAACTCGCCAGGCGCTCCAAAGCGCTGCTTCAACTCATCATAGAAACCCAGATCGATGTAAACCTTTTCATCCTGAGGACAATAGAACGGGCCGGTGGCGGACTGTGCCATTCCACATGCGGAATCGATGCCGTCACGAAACAGCACGAGCTTCGCATGCCTGTACGAAACACCCTCGCTGCTGAGAATCTGTGTCCACGTCTTCTGGGCGTCGTCGAGTACGAAGGAAACGAATTGCACCTCCGGCTCTTCGCGCTGGTCCCGCGCTGTGTCGGGTTGGCTGTTTTGAATCGGCGCACCGACGCCCCCGCCCCCCACCAGCGAGAGGAAATCGCGTTTGAACACCAGGCTCAACACCAGCAGGACCAGGAAACCGCCAATCCCGATGTGCATGCCGCCTAAGTTAAAGCCGCCGCCGCCACCTCCACCGCCACTGTCATCACGACGGTCTTCGAGGTCTTCGCTGCGACCACCGGGTGTCCAACGCATGGTGAGATTCCTTTCGATGATGGATTACGGGCAGCAACGCGCAGCCCAGCTCGCCACCTGTCGTCGGCTATTTTAATCGGAACCGATGAAGCGCGCCTTCTCCCGAGTCACTGTGGAGGCGGCGTCTCTGCGGTCTCGGTTCCTGCGTTGCGCCGAAACAGGAGCCAGTACACGGGCAGGCCCAACGCGACGATTGCCAGCCCCTTGGATGCATCCCAGGGCGTGGCGACTATGACGTTTACCACTAACGCAAACGCCGACCCCACGAAGACCAGCGGCGTCCAGGGGTATCCCGGTACGCGAAACGGCCGTTCGGCATCCGGTTCACGGCGGCGGAGTGGGAACACGCTGGCTCCGCCTAGTCCGTAAAAAATCCATGCCACGAACATCGTATAGCCGATCAGTTTCTGAAAACTTCCCATCATGGCTAACGCTGCCGACCAGACACCGAGGGCGATGATGGCGGTCGCGGGTGTGCGAAACCTAGGATGCACTTCGGCGAGTTTCTTGAAGAAGACGCCGTCGCGGGCCATGGCGTAAAACACTCTCGGGGCGGTTAGTACGACGCTGTTCATTCCACTAAAGACAGAAATCAAGATCGTAAGCGCCACCAGCTTGGCCGCCCACGGACCGAGGGTCACTTTCATGGCATCGGCGGCGATCACATCGGACCTGGTAGCCGCGTCCGGGCCGAGTGCGACAAGGTATCCGGAGTTTGCTACGACGTACAGAACGGTCAGAGATAGCGTCGCCCAGAAAAGGGCTCGCGGAAAATCGCGCCGAGGGTTGATAGCTTCGCCCGCACTGTAGGTCACGAACTGCCATCCTTCGTATGCCCACAACGCGGTGATCATCGCCAGGCCAAATCCTGCGGCCGCTCCTCCTGCTTCGCGTGGCCACAGAGTTGAGATCACGTCAGACTTGTGTTGTCCGAGACTGAAAAGCACGGCAGTGATGCCCAGCAACAGGACGGCTTTGATCAGCGTCGTCCAATTTTGCATGTCAGAGCTTTTGCGAGTGCCCAGTACATTGACGATGGTCACTGCGACGATGGAGGCCAGTGCAACCAGTTTCGATGCGAAGGGATTTAGCGGAATGACTGCTCCCAGATAAGTGGCAAACGCCACCCCGAGTGCGGATACCGTTCCACTCGAGATCGCGAGAAACAGGCTCCAGCCATAAAGGAATGCGGGCAGGCGGCCGAAACCGTCGCGAACATAGATGTAGACCCCGCCGGCGGAGGGCTTCATCGCGGCGAGTTCTCCATAGGTCAGCGCACCGAGCAGTGCGAGGACGCCGCCGCCGAGCCATACCAGTGTCGCCAGTCCCGTGGATCCGTGAACCTGTCGCAACACCTGCGCCGGCACCAGAAAAATCCCCGAGCCAATGACCGCTCCGACAATCAGCAGGGCCAAGTCACGCAACCGTAGAGTACGAACCAGTTCAGCCATGGATTGGAAGTACGAGTCGCGGATGATATGCGACCCCGTGCCCGGAAAGCAACTCTTGTCGATGCGGGCTCGATTCAAGTTGGTACTCAAGCAGCTTTGGGTACGGGCATTCGGCGGCTGAAGTCCAGAGTGCTTTCCGCCGATGGGAAAAGAGTGAAACCAGTAGCCGCTGGCAGCCATGCGCCCACGTCACTCCCTCTGGTTGGGCAGCGCTTTGTCGCACGCCAGCCCATCTTTGACCGGACGCAAAAAGTCTATGGGTACGAACTCCTGTTTCGAGATGGGCAGGCAAACTGTTTTTCAGCGGAGCCGGAATTCGCGTCGCGCAGTACGCTGGACAGTACGTTGCTGTTCGGCCTGAACACGCTCTGCGACGGACGCCTGGCGTTCGTGAATCTGACCCGCGACGCCTTGCTGAAAGACCTGATCACGCTGCTGCCTCCGGATCAAACCGTGGTTGAAGTCCTCGAGACCGTGGAGCCCGGGGATCGCGTGATTGCAGCGTGCAAGCGTCTGAAGGCTGCCGGATACCTGATCGCATTGGATGACTTCGCTCCCCACGACCCTCGCGAGCCGCTCTGCGAATTTGCCGACATCCTCAAGATCGACGTCCGGGCAACGCGGGTTGAGGAACGAGCCGGACTGATGCGCCGTTTCGGGGCCAAGTGCCGGATGCTGGCGGAAAAACTGGAAACACCGCACGAATTCCGACAAGCGCGCGATATGGGATTCGAACTCTTCCAGGGTTATTTCTTTCGACGTCCCGAAGTCAAGATGGTGCGCGAAGTACCAGCCAACAAGCTGCACTACATGCGCTTGCTGGAAATGGTCTGCCGCGTCGAACTGGACTTGAACGAACTGGAGACACGAATCAAACAAGAAACGGCCATCTGCTATCGACTGCTGCGCTATCTCAACTCGCCGCTTTTCGGATTCTCCCTGGAAATCAAGTCGATCCGGCACGCAATGGCGATTCTTGGCGAACGTGAACTGCGGCGCTGGATTCGACTGGTCGTAACCATCGCCGCAGCCGAGCGTTCCTGCAACGAACTGGTCCTCACCGCCCTGGCAAGAGCGCGATTCTGCGAGTCGCTTGCCGCGCGAGTGAAATCAGGGAGTGACCTCTTTCTGATGGGCCTTCTTTCGGTGATGGACGCGATCCTGGAAGTCCACATGGATGTCGTGCTGGCACAGATTCCCGTCGACAAGGAGATCAAGGCGACTCTGCTCGGACAGCCAAGTGTGCTGCGACCCATTTACCAGCTCATGCTGGCCCTGGAATCGGCAGAGTGGAGTGAAGCGATCGTTCTCGCTAAACAGCTGCATCTTTCCGACGAGGAAGCGAACAACGAATGGTGGCGAGCTCTACAGTGGGCCGAACAGGCAATGCGAGGGATGTGAGAACGGGGTCAAAGGGGAGAGGTCAGATTGCAGAGTGAACAACCCGACCTCCCTCCATAGAAATTGCTCTTCTAATCCGGGTGCTGAGTGCTGCCTTACGGCGCTTCGATCAACTCCATCTTCCCTTCCCGCGTGCGGTGCAGGACCATCAATTTGCCCTTCGGATCGCGGAATACAAATACGTCGCGATCGCGGAAATGCGCCTCTTTGATGGCTTCTTCGAGGGTCATCGGGCGGAGCGCCACGGAATCCTTCGAATGCACAAGGTGGACTTCCGTGGTCTTTGCAACGGCGGGGAATTTATGGACCGTCACCGAAACAGCAGCGCTCTCGGTGAGTCCGACAGAAGCCTCGACGCTGTCCTGCTCGGCTTCGCCATTGAATTTCTTGCCGGCCTTGCGTTTCTTGCTCAGCCACTTCGTTTTGTACTTCAACGCTTGCTTGTGAAGATGGTCGAGCGCTTCGCCGACGGCGGAAGGCATGTCAGTCGTCTGCGCCAGGCCGACAATCGGGCCGTTGCGGAGGCTGATGGTGATTTCGGCTTTGTGGCGACGCTTCTCCACCGCGAGAACCACTTTGGTTTCGAATCGATCGCCTAGAATTTTGCGAATCTTGCTGAGTCCGGTTTCAACATCTTTGCGGATGATAGGAGTGATTTCGTAATGACGGCCAGTATATTCGACGTTCATGGAGCAGCCTCCACAAAAGTAAAAACTATAAAGAACGGCTGCGGGCTTCGAGTCGCGAGCTTCGAGCAACCAGGTTTTTGTATGCTCGAAGCCCGTAGCTCGCGGCTCGCAGCTTCATTTTTTCACTCTTCGTTGGTGCGTACTCGGAATCTTCATATCTTCCCGGTATTTTGCCACCGTACGGCGGGTAACCTGGATTCCTTGGGATTGCAGGATGCGAGTAATCTGCTCATCGGTCAACGGACGGCTCGGATCCTCTTCTTCGATCAATTTCTTCACGCGCCGCTTCAAGATCAGCAGCGAGGTGTTGCCGCCTTCGGGGCCTTGCACGCTTTCCGAGAAGAAGTAGCGTAGTTCAAAAACGCCCTGCGGCGTATGCGCGTACTTGCTGGCTACGGCGCGGCTGACGGTTGAAGGGTGGACGCCGATTTCCTCGGCCACTTCCTTGATCATCATCGGCTTGAGTTGATCAATCCCGAGTTCCAGGAAATCCTGCTGGCGCGCGACAATCGAGTAGCAGACTTTCATGATCGTCTGCTTGCGCTGCTCGATGTTCTTGATGAGCTGGATGGCCGACTTGTAACGCTCTTTGACGTAGTTGCGCGTGTCTCGATCATTGCCGTCGCGGGTCAGCAAACGCTTGTAGGCCGGGTTCAGCCGCAACGTGGGCATGTCTTCGTCGTTCATGATGACCAGCCACTCGTCACCATGCTTGATGAAGGCGACATCCGGCTCGATCAGGCGCGCGGGAACTTTGTTGTATTGCAGGCCGGGGCGAGGATCGAGTGTCCGGACATAGTCGAGGGCGGCCGTCACCGCTTCGACGGGCCGTCCAATCGCACGACCGATCTCCTTGAATTGCTTTAACGTGACGGCGCGCAGATGCTGATCGACCACCGCCATCGCATCTTTCAAGACTTCTTCAGTGGCGGCGTGTCCGTTCATGTTGCGATGCGCCTGTAACTGCGCCAGGTGGTATTGCAACTGGCACAACAGACACTCGCGTAAATCACGGCACGCAATTCCCGGTGGATCGAACTGGCGCACAATTTCCAGCGCCTGATGCAGATCCTCTCGCGTGAAACTTGCGGGGACCGGTGCAGGCATTTGCAACGAAGCGGGTGCAGGAGCGGACATCTGCGGCTCCGGTGCCATCTGCGCCTGCGCAGCCACGCCGCTAGAAACCGGGATACTCACGGCTTCGACCACGGCGCTACTGTAATCAGAGGGTGGAACTGATGGCGTAACGTCCGGAAAATCGGGATGGTCTCCGTAGTCCAGGCCTTCGTCGCCAGATTCCAGTTCCGTGGGCACGTCGGCATCGATCCCGATTGCCTGAGCTTCTCCGACAATCTTGGCCTGGGTCTGCGCATCCACTTCCGGAGCGGCGGGCGGCGCGATCCCCAGCATTTCTTCGTCGCTGGCGATCAGGTAGCCGTCTTCGCTCAGATTGCCGATGATGACTTCAGCGGCATCATGTACGGGAGTGCTGACCGAAATTGCTCCCAGTTGCCAGAGCAGGTGGTCGGACAGGTTGCCGGGCTTGGAAAGGAAATTTTCGAACGATGGCTTCTCGATTTCTTCCATCTCGCCGCGGCTGCGATAACCGGGATCGAGGTAGTCCTGAAAGAAAGAGCCAAAATCGATTTCTTCAAAAGGGTCTTTTTTCTCGTCGGCGACGGGTTTCTCGTCGGCGGTGGCCTGAGCAGCCAGGCGGTCGCGTTCTTCTTCCTGGCGTCCGACATCATCAAGCAACGGGATGGCGTCTTCCAACTCTTCGAGAACAGGGTTCTCGACCATCTCGGCATTGATCATGTCCTTGAGCTCAAGTTTATTGAGCGCAAGCACGGAAACCATCTGCACCAGACCCGGAGTCAGGATCTGCCGCTGCGACAGTTTCACGTTCAAACGATGTTGGAGGACGACCATGTTTTTGTATACGCTGCGAGCTTCGGGCTACGAGCTTCGAGCAATTCCTCAATGGTTCGCTCGGAGCCCGTAGCTCGCCGCTCGCAGCCTCTCTTCTAACTTCTCATGCACCAAGGTCGATCCGAGTGACACGAAAGGCCAATCCGGAAACGCCTTGGTAATGCCTCATACCAAAGAAAAGCTTTCTCCCAGATACACCCGGCGCACTTCCGGGTTGCTTCCCAACTGCTCCGGCGAGCCGGAAAATGAGATCCGGCCTTCGGTGATGATGTAAGCCCGATCCGTCACCGACAGCGTCTCGCGCACGTTATGGTCGGTGATCAAGATCCCGATTCCACTGGCTCGCAGATCCGAAATGATCTTCTGCAGGTCCAGCACTGCGATCGGGTCGATGCCCGAAAACGGCTCATCCAGCAGGATGAATTTCGGGTTGATGCATAGCGACCGGGCAATCTCAACCCGGCGGCGCTCTCCGCCCGACAACGCATAACCGCGGTTTTGACGAATATGCTCCAGCCCAAGCTGGTCAATCAGCTGTTCCGCCTTCTCCCGGCGCTCATGCCAGGAAATAGGCTGGGCTTCCAGGACGGCGAGAATGTTCTCCTCAACCGTCAGCTTGCGAAACACCGAAGCTTCTTGCGGGAGATAGCTGATGCCGTACTGGCGCGCCCGTAAGTACATGGGAACGCTAGTGATATCTTCGTCGTCGTACAGCACCCTACCTGTGTCGGGAGGAATCAGGCCAACAATGGAGTAGAAGGAGGTAGTTTTTCCGGCGCCATTCGGACCCAGAAGGCCAACCACTTCACCTTGCTGAACCTGAATGCTGACACCATTCACCACCCGCCGGCCACGGTAACTTTTGCCGATTTCGTCGGTGGCCAACGTATGCATTTATCGTGCCACTCGCGTCCTGGTTGTTGTCGGGGACGTTTCTCTACCTTCAACCAGCACCCTACCATCGCCCCTGAAGAAAGTCAACGAATCGCCGGTAATCTTGCCATGTTCGGCATCAAAAATGCTAGGGGGACCACCGGTCAAAATGAACTTGTCGTCCGCGGCAATGTACTCCAACCGCTCTCCGGTGGCCGACCGCGATGGCTGCGTGATCAAAATGTTGCCGTTCGCAACGATTCGGTCGACCTGTCCCGCGGCGGGACCCTCAGTTCCAGAAGACGACTGCGCTCTCGACCGCAAAAGGACGTTCATTTGTTTCGCCGTCATCGTAACGGCGGATCCTTTGGCGGTAACGCCTCCCTCGAGCACAATTTTTCGTTCCGCATCGTTGTAAGACAGACGCGGTGAGGTTACGGCGACCGGAGTTGCTCTCCCGCTCTTGTCGATCTGCACCAGTACGGTCGAAACCAGCTGGGTAGCAGATCCCTGAGCGACCAGCGAGCGATGCTCTCGATCAAACTGGATGCTGGGAGACTGCACGACGTTCGCGTTCTGCCAAAGACGGGCACTGCCGGCGTAGGTAGCGATCGCCGGTGAACGGCGAACCGTCAGCGTCCGACTGGTGACGTGGATTGGGTCGGCCGATGCCAGCAGCGCTCCGTCGGGCTGCGCTTTCAGTTCCGAGTAGGTACTCTTCACGTCACCCTCAGCGATGGCGTCTCCGGTTGTCCGGTCCAGACGGATGACCTGCGCCGTTGTCGCCATCCCACTGTCGGCAACGCGGGGAGATCCGCTGAGCACGAGTAGCTGATCCGATGTCGTATAGGTGGCGCGCTGTCCCCAGGCCTTGCGGGTGCCATCGACATAGGCGACGCTGCCCTCCTGCGTAATGGAATTGATGCCACCGGTGGGGCGAAAGGCAACATCGAGCGAATTACTGGAGGACACGCGGTCTGGCTGACCGGTGATACTGGAAACGATTCTGGCGTCAGGCGCGCCGTGCAGGCTCGCCAGCCGGCTCTTCTCCGTGAACGCGACCGTGAATTTCTGCGCCGTGACCACGGTCCGCTGATGAGCGCCGGGCTGTGCAATCACGATCTGCGGCGGTCCACTGGTTTCCGCTAGTTTCAGTTGGCGGCCGTTCTTGAGGGTGAAGTCCATGGTTGGCGCGGTGAGTTCGATATCCTGTGAGTCGAACGCACCACTCTTCGATGCCGTCGCCTTTGAAGAAGCCGTAAGAACTGCATCGCCATTCGAACTTTTCTGCTGCGCGAGCCGGACGCCGCCCTCGGCGTGCACCGTCTGGAGAAGCTGTTGTCCGGCAAAGTGCATCGTCACGGTTCCTGCGGAAACTTCGCCAGGCTGGGATCCTTGCATCACCATTTGGACATTCCCGCTAAGAGTTGCCGTCCGCAACAGATTGCGCGGTCCGGTCAGCAGCAGGTCCGCCCGGTCAGCTTGCGAGTGAGCGTCGCCGGCTTCGGAGGAGCCGTGCAGTTCCGACTGAACGTTGCCCTGGGCGAGCACGCGGTCGACGGTGTTGTCCGGTTGCAGGAAGAACGTGGCGCGATCCGCGGAAAGTTGCTGTTCCTGGCGCGACATCTTCGGACGAGTCAACACCAGTTGCCGCGGCTGCTTGGTGATCTCGGCATGCGTGGCGGTCAGGTGCGCTTGTTGCGGACTGGCAATGTCGACCGAGATGTCAGCCAACAGATTCAGCGTGCCGGTATTCGCGACGTATTGAATACCGACGGCCGAACCCGACGCCTGCGGCGTCTGAAAGATTACTCGTCCGCTAACCGAAGCATTGCCAGTGTTGCGATTGAAGATCAACCCGCTGGCTTCGATGTGAATGGGATTCCTGGTCTCACGGGGAATGGCTTGATCGGCGGCATTCAGCCCCTCGGGGTTGGCCTCGAGATCGATTGCGACGGAACCTTTCGCAGTGACATCGCCGGATGCAGGATCAAATTCGAAGTCAGCTCCCGTGATGCGGTCGAACCGGCTGGAATCCTTACCAAACACAACGATCTTGACGTCGTGCAGTTCGGCGTGGCCGCCCTTCTTGAATTGAACAGCCTTCGAGGCACTGACCGTGAAGAGAGTCCTCCCCTCGGAGGACTTGGAGATGGAGAATCCATCCGCGGTCTGCGAGATTTCGACGCCGATTTTCTTGGGAATGTCATGCAAGGCATTCCGCACCCGCCAGCGCGCGTACCCGTACATCCCCGCGACGACTGCGATCACCAGAATCGCACCCGCCGCAAACCAACGACGCAGCCGGGAAACAGGGAGAGGCATGCGTCACTAGTGTAGCGGAAGGACAGGCGCAGGTTGTGGGACTCCATGCACCACTGCCGTGCTTGAGACGAAAGTGGCTTGCGATGGGCGGCTGACTCCGATCCGGCATTGTGCATGGTCCTCAGATCAGGGAGAATTGAGACCGCACAGTTCATGTGCGAATCGGATGAAACCTCACGAGTCAGTGCGATTTGGTCGCCGTACCACGGCTGTTTTTTTCGGCATGGCTTTTTTGTGGGTGCTGGCCGCGTCCGTTATTTTGTCGTCCGTAAGCTGCGGAGGCAATTCCGGAGTGACTGCTCCACCACCGCCACCTCCGCCTCCCAGCCAGATCCTCTCACTTTCAATGAACCCGCGCTCTATTCCACCGCCGACGCAGCAGGACGTTGATGAGGCGGTGAATCTTGCAATCGGCGCTGGCGTGAAAGGAGTCGCGCTCACCTACACCTGGAGCACGCTGGAGCCGATGCCGAACAATATCGATCTATCGCAACTTCAGGGTGCTCTGACCTATTTCAATGCCAGGAATCTCCAGATCTATCTGGGCATTCAGGTTATTAATACCGTGAAGCGCGAAGTACCTTCGGACCTGAACAACGTTGCATTCGATTCCCCGCAGATGGCGACGCGTTTTCATGCGCTTCTGGATCGCGTGCTTCCGATGCTCGGTTCCAACGCAAAATATGTTTCTATTGGAAATGAAGTGGATGGTTACCTGGCTGCGACCAATCAATGGTCAACCTACCGCACTTTCTTCGAAGACGCGGTGGCCTACATCCATGGGAAAAGGCCCGAGACGCTAGTCGGGGTGACATCGACTTTCATCGGTGCGAAATCCGGCAACCTGGCCAACGTGCAGGCATTGAATACAAAGAGCGACGTGGTCATCTTCACCTACTATCCTCTGCACGGCGATTTTCAGGTCGACGCCCCAAACGCCCCCACCACGGACTTCCCTCTCATGCTGTCCTGGACCGGCGGAAAGCCGCTAATCCTGCAGGAAGTGGGTTATCCGTCGGATGCAGTCACAGGGAGTTCTCCTGACCTCGAGGCTCAATTCGTGACTGCTGCTTTCACATCGTGGCGGGCGGGTGGAACTCGGATCCCGTTCTTCAACTATTTCATCGAACACGATTTCGATCCGGCAACCTGCATCGCATTGGGGCAGTACTACGGAATTCCCAATGATCCCGCTTTTATCGGATACCTCTGTTCTCTGGGTTTGCGCGCTGACGACGACGCAGTAAAACCGGCTTGGGACGCATTCGTAACGGGCGCAGCGAGCCACTGATAGAAGCAAGACAAATCTGCGGGGACCAACGTGGTTAAGGAGACGAGACAAGCCTCGTCTCTACGGCGAACATTCGCATGCCGGTGCTTTGCCCGCTAGCCGATCCGCACCAGCGTTCCGGCGATCATGTCATGGAGTGCCTGCTTGCGCTCCGTGAAGCCGGCAACAATGTAGCCGATGAGCAGCGTGAAGGCTGAGAGCCATTTCGCGAAATAGCGGCCCGTGGCGCGGCCGAATGAAATCCGGTTGCCGTTTAGATCGGTGACTCTCATCCCGAAGATCATTTTGCCAAGCGTGGCCTGGCGGGCAGAACTCGTCATCAGTCCCTCATACAGCCACGTACCGGCGATGCCGATGACAGCGCCGAAGAGCCCGCCGAGGATTGCTAATCCGACGTTCGACCCTCCACCGATCGCTCCTGCGGCACCGGTGATGCCGCCGATGACGAAGCTGATTGGCATCACTACGGCCTGGACAATCACGGCATCGATGATCG
Source organism: Acidobacteriota bacterium (assembly GCA_016196065.1). Lineage (NCBI taxonomy): Bacteria > Pseudomonadati > Acidobacteriota > Acidobacteriota bacterium. The sequence continues at coordinate 584,994 of JACPYL010000025.1, forward strand.
CGGCAACAAAGCGGATCCAAAAACCTCCATAGCGAACACCGCCCGCGGGCACAATACCCGCAAAGGGCGCGGCCTGCAAGGGCTGATAAGGATTTGCTGCCATCGGTGTCGGGGCCGCGGCGGGCGCCGTCATGGCCGGGCGCGCTGCTTGCGTCGCGGCACCACAATTCGTACAAAACTGGGCGCCTTCGGTGTTGGCCGCGCCACATTGCGTGCAATAAAAATTTCCGCTCATGGACGGGCACTATAAAGACCTGAACTGCCTCTGTAAAGATCAATTTTTGTTGAGATCGACCTAGCGGTCCAGCTTGGCACGGACCACATCCTGCAACGTCAACTCCAGGCCACCGAACTCAGGATGATCGTTCATCCCCAGCGTGTATGCGATATCGAGGTTGTCCCCGGCCAGCAATTGAAGCTGATCACAGGATTTTTTCAAACCCCACCCCATCGCCTTGAAGGTAATGTTGCGGCGCCATGACGACGCTGTCTCGGGAACAGATTCGACAACCACCGGAGCCTGTCCATTTCGTTTAGGAATTGCCGCCGAGTCAGGATGACAGCGCGGCTCAAGCGGCCGGGAGTCTCCGCCTTCATTCTGGCCGGAGTGAGCATTCCCCGGTGCTGCGGGAGCAACGCGCAGACGAACATGCTTTTCTTTCACCGCTTGCGGAGGCGCTACGAGCCGCACACTCCGAGCGATAAACACTGGCTCGGAATTGTTCATGCCAAACGGTTCCAGTAACTGCAGCGCATGATGTAATTCTGGAGTCACATTCTCGAGTGGAAGGCTGGCATCATAGTCGAGTTGCGGTTCGAAGTCCGCGAGCGTGAGACGGGCTCGGGCGTAGGCGTCGAGATGAGCGGAAAGTTTCGCGACGTTTGCAACAGGTAACCCGAAACCAACCGCATGCGCATGTCCGCCATAACGAGAAAACAGTTCATGGCAAGACTCGAGCGCATCCAGCATGTGGAAGGCAGGAATCGACCGCCCCGACCCATGCGACTCGTCTCCGTCGCGCGACAAGATCAGAGTCGGCCGGCCGTACTTTTCAACGATGCGGGTGGCCGTGATGCCGATCACGCCCCGATGCCAGCCGTCACCTTCAATGACCATGCAATACGCTTCGCGCAGCGCAGGTTCTTCTTCGAGCAGGTGCTCAATGCTTTCCAAGATGCGGCGCTCTTCGTCCTGACGTTCGGCATTGAGCTGATCCAGCCGCCCGGCGATCTCGCGGGCGCGTTCCATATCTTTCACGCTGAACAGTTCGACCACGTCGCGAGCAGCATCCATCCGTCCAGCGGCGTTGATGCGAGGGGCGATCCGGAACGCAACTTCGGTCGAAGTGAGATTTCGCCCGTCACCGAGTTTCGCGACTTCAAGCAGAGCCTTCAGACCCACATTGACCGGCGTGCGCAAACCACGAAGTCCCAGGCTGGCGAAGACGCGATTTTCGCCGAGGAGCGGGACGGCATCGGCAATGGTCGCGATGGCCACCACCTTCATAAATGACATCAACAGGCGCGCCTGATCCTTTGCATCCAGGCGGCGCTGCATCAGTCCTTGCGCAAGTTTGAAAGCGACGCCCGCGCCGCAAAGATATTTGCAGGGATAGGCGCACCCGTCCTGATTCGGATTGACTACGGCGAGCGCATGCGGAACGCCATCGGTTCCCGGCAGGTGATGATCGGTCACGATCAGGTCGACGCCTGTTCGGCGGGCAGTTTCAGCGGCGGCAAAGGCGCGAATGCCGGTGTCTACGCTGATGATGAGGCGAACGCCATCGGCGGCGGCCCGTTCGATCACTTCATCGCGCATTCCGTAGCCTTCGCGAATGCGGTGTGGGACATGAAAATCGGCGGTGCCCCCGCAAAGCTCGATCGCGGTCTTGAGGATCACGATTGCGGTGGTGCCGTCGACATCGTAGTCGCCGTAAATCAGTACTTTCTCCTTGCGCTCGACCGCAGCTTCCAGACGATCGAGTGCCACCTTCATCCCGCTCATCTGGAGCGGGTCATGCAGATGGGTGAGTTCGGGCACCAGAAAGCGCTGCGCGACTTCGGGATCGTCCAGCCCTCGCCGGACAAGCAGCTCCGACAAGACAGGAAGCGCTGCCGGCGCGATCTTCAGGCCGCTTTGGGCGAGCGCAGCACCGAGAGTTCTTGCCTTTACCGAATCGACCGGCTGCGAAATCCAACGCATAGAGTTTGGGAGCGAATCCTAGTTATCTCACAAACCGGCATGGCGTTGTCTTTGTAGAACGGTCCCGCACAGTAGGACGCGTACTTCGGTCATGCGCAGTCGAAATGCTGAGTGTCGATAGGATATGAAGTTGGAAAACTACCAAGCGGAGCTGTCTTTAATCGATCTTTAGCAGTATTTGATCGAACCGAGCAGCGGTCTTCTCGGCTAGTTCGTCAGATTTGCGTGTCATGTATATGGGAACCCTTGCTGCCAGCCGTGCGCAATCCGCCAAACCGCCGGAAATATTGTTGGCTTTAGAAAAGCTTCCTCCCTTTCCAACGGTTGCACTCCGGGCGATGAATGTCTTGTCGGGGACGGATACGTCGCTCAGCGAACTATGCGATCTGGTGCGCGCCGATCCGGTGTTTACAGGTGAAATCCTGCGAATCGCCAATTCGCCGTTGATCGCATTTTCCAAGGAAGTGACAAGCATTCTGCAGGCCTCGATGTTGCTTGGCTTCCGTCGCCTGCGCAGAGTAGTCATCACGGTCGGGCTGCGGTCCTATATGGATAAGTCCTTTACGCCCGCGCTACGATCCTGCTGGCGTCACTGCGTGGCCAGCGCAATGGTCGCGGAACGGATTGCGCGATGGAACCTGATTGACAGTGACTTCGCTTACACGGCTGGCATCCTGCACGACATTGGCCGAGTTGCACTGGCGTCGCTGCGGCCAGAGGAATATTCAGCGATGGTCGAGCGAGCGGCGGGTGATCCGAACTGGAACGCGCTGGAGCGCGAACAGGAAGTCTTCGGACTCGATCATTGCTCGGCCGGGCGCATGCTGATCCAGTCGTGGAAGCTCCCCGAGACTTTCCTCGACACTACTTGCGCTCACCACGAACCACTGTCCCGTAAGGACGACCCGGCGGAAGTAATCCGGCTTAGTTGCCTTCTAGCGGATGCACTCGGCTTCGCGGCCGTGCAGCATTGTTCCATTCGCAGTTTTGAGCAGATCCTGATTGATTTTCCGGAGAGTATCCGCAAGCACATGCTCACCAGGGACGAAATGACGGCCGAAATCGCCAAAGAAATTCAGACGATCGAATCCGCATAAGTCGATGAGAGAGAGTAAAACCGAAGCTATCGTTCGTCGTCCTGATCTGGTTCGTCAATCATGAAGCCACCGACGTCGTCGGAGAGTTCCCGCAATCGCTGGTAGTGTTCGTACCATTCTGTGCCGGCTTCGTAGACAAACATGCACCCCTGGTACGCCCATCCCAACTGGAGAAACCCGGTCTTGCCGACATAGGTTTTCAGCCAGCGTGCTTCTTCCAGATCTTCCTCGTTGCTGTACTCGCCGTCGCCGAGACGCTTCGACAAACGGTCAAGCTCGTCACGCTCGAGCACCCAGGCATGCATGGTGAGGAAAGCCGCGCCGGCAGCCTTCGCCAACTCGGCGAAATCTTTCCAACCATCGGGATTCGGACCGGAGTCCCATACGACGCAGGGAATTTCCTCCGCCTCGACATAGCCAAAGAAACGGCGCATGCCCAGACCCTCGATGAAGGCCGTCATGTCGTCTTTTACGCCGGTTAAGTCGTCAGGATGCGGAGACATCGATAGCGTCATTGTACGGCAGGGAACGGACAGGTGTCAGGTTGCACAAAGGCAAGTCAGAGGTTAGAAGTCAGATTGCAGAAGTAAAGTCTCGCGCTGTCCGCGGCGCGAATTAGTACATCCTTTCACCTCTGCAATCCGACCTCGAACCTCCGCCCTCGCTCTCCTGTGCTAAACTTTTCCTTCACACTCTGACATGCTCTTCTCCAAGGAATATGTGGGCTATCTGGCCCGCGAAGTCGCCAAGAAACTGGTTGCCAGCGGTCTCATCGAGACCAAGGCCCTGCCTGCCCTGAACGAAAAGGTGCATGCTGCCCTGCTTGATGAACTGGCGCTCGAGGACCGTATCAACGATGAAGTACGCGTGATTCTCGAGGCCTACTCTGACGAAATGCAGAAGGCCGGCGCGAACTATCAGGAAATGTTCCGCAAGGTGAAGACGGAACTGACCAAGAAATACAAAGCTATCCTGTAGCGGTCCCGATTCTCAGTGGCCGGATGCAACGGTTTTACTGAGAACCGGGAACTGAGAACTGTTATCGAGGGGTTCTGCCGTGCGATTGAGCCGCGACAAAGTCAATAAACTCGCTCATGTAGTCACCGACGCTGTCGCTGACATGGACGAAGTAGAGTTCATCGAGGACCGCAATACCGTCCGACTCGAAGTACGCAAGATTCTCGACGATCTTCTAATGCAGGAAGCCCGCATCGATCAATCTGCGCGCTTCAAGATTGAAAGCCAGCGCCGCACGATTATCGAGGGCTCCGAAGAGTGGAGCATCCTCTACCGCAAGTACTACAACGAGGAAGTGAAGAAGCTGGGAGTTTAAGACCGGTTCCCGGTTCTCAGTTCTCAGTTTCCGGTTTTCAGTTTCCCGTCTATTACCTCAGATCCTAGTTCATTCGGAATGCGGCTTTGCTCAGCACTTCCTTCCTTGCTGAGAACCGAGACTTCCTACTTTCCCGCCTCGACATCGGGCATTCTTAGAACATCCTCTTGTTCTTTCTTGCGAGTGATCCCCGCGGCATCGAGCTGGCGGGCGACGGGTTGGACTGTTTCCAGAATGCGCGCGAGGGTCTGCCCGACGGCTTCCTTGTCGCTATTGTCGGCACCTCCCCGCTGTAGCAAGCTCTGCAGGAATGTCTTCGGCTTCGGGTACTCGACGATTTTTACGTCGTCGCCTTCGGCAATGCCGGCCGCTTTCTTGGCAAGGGTGAGAGCCGTATCGAAACCGCCAAGTTCATCCACCAGTCCTAGATTCTTGGCATCCTGCCCGGACCAGATTCGTCCCTTTGCAATCTCTAGAACTCTTTCTTTGGACAGCCTTCGCCCGTCTGCAACCTTGCCGGTAAAGTCCACGTAGACACGGTCGAGCCAGGCTTCGAACCGCGCCCATTCGGCAGGCGTGTAATCCTGCGTACCGGTGAACATGGTGGCATTGTTGCCCTGATGAACCTCATCCCAGCTGAGGCCAACTTTGTCCCACAAGCCGGACGTCAGCATCTTGCCGCCGAGCACGCCGATCGACGCAGTGATCGTTCCCGGCTGCGCGACGATTTTGTCCGCGGCCATGGCAACGAAATATCCGCCGGATCCGGCGAGGTCCCCCATCGAAACAATTACGGGCTTACCGGCTTTGCGCGCGTTGACGACTTCGCGCCAGATGGTGTCGGAAGCGACGTACGAACCGCCGGGACTATCGACGCGGAACAGAATCGCTTTCACATCATTGTCAGCAACCGCCGCACGGATTGCGCCCGCAACCGTGTCGGATCCCATATTCTGGCTGCCTTGCACGGGATCGTAATCGCTCCGGCCACGGGTCACACCACCGACGCCGAAAACGAGCGCGATCTTCTTGCCTTTATCATGCGGGCGTCCGGCGCGGTCGAGATATTTCCCGAGATAAAGGAACTGCGCGCGCGCGCCTGCTTTGCTGCGGGCCTGGCTGTAAACTTCGTCGCGATACGCAACACCATCCACCAGCTTCGCCGATACGGCTTCTTTTCCCAGATAGGGTCCTGCATCCACGATGGACTGGAATTTCTCGGGCGCGATCTGGCGAGCCTGGCAGATGCCGTCTTTCATCTGGTTGAACCAGGAATTCATGATCGCCGTCATCGCCTCCTTATGCTCCGGCGTGAACTTGGTCTGGGTGTAGAAATTGAGCGCGTTCTTGTACTCGTAGCGATGATCGCCATGGAAAGTGATGCCCAACTTGCCCAGCGTCCCTTTGACGAACGGAGACTCCATGATGATGCCGGTCAATCCGATGTCGCCAGAAGGTTGCAGATAGATCTGATCGAACGAAGTAGCCAGGTAGTACGCGCCGTTGCCGGGACCGAACTCACCGAAGGTTTCGGCATAGGCAATGGCAAATTTCTTGTGCGCACGGAAGCGCCCGACGGCTTCGCGAATCTCCTGCACCTTCGCCATGCCGAGTGGAGGAGCACCGATTTTCGCGACCATGCCGACAACACGATCGTCCGTCGACGCGCGATCGATCGCGTCTACGACATCCCGCAGGGTCGTTCGCTCTCCGTTCATCAACTTGGCGGTCGGACTATCCGGAACGTCTTCGGGCAAGGCCTGTTCGAAGTTTGCTTCCAGAATGGTTTTCTCGGGGACAGTACCTTTCATCCCCAAAACCAACACGATCATGATCACCATTGTGATCAGCCACAACGCTCCCAGGATGGCAAGAAAACGGACGACTGCCTTGGACATAGGTTTCTCCTTATGCAGTAGAAGACGAGTGTAACTCGGAGAGAGGGTAGGTCGGACACTCTTGTCCCGACCTACATTCCGTGTCAGTGGCGTCCAGGGGTCGTAATCGCGCCTTCGGAGGCGGACGTAACCAGCGCAGCGTACTTCGCGAATACTCCGGTTTTGTAGCGCGGCTCAGGAGCTTTCCATTCCGCCATACGCCGGGCAATTTCGGCGTCGGAAATTTCCAGTTCCAGCTTGCGGACTTTGGTATCAATGGTGATGCGGTCCCCTTCGCGTATAGCCGCGATTGGGCCGCCCAGCGCCGCTTCTGGCGCAACGTGTCCGACCATCAGTCCGCGCGTGGCGCCGCTAAATCGTCCATCGGTGATGAGCGCGACGCTTTCGCCGAGCCCTTCGCCGACAATCGCCGCAGTCACACTCAGCATTTCGCGCATGCCCGGTCCGCCCTTCGGACCTTCATAGCGGATGACAACAACGTCCCCCGCTTTGATCTGCTTGCTGGTCACTGCCTTCATGGCGGATTCTTCCGATTCAAAAACGCGCGCTGGACCCGTATGCGATCCGCGTTCGTGGCCGCTCATCTTCACCACGCCGCCGCCCGGAGCGAGATTCCCTTTCAAAATGACCAAGCCGCCGGTCGCCTTCAACGGCTTGCTCAAGGGAGCGATGACCGCCTGGCCGGGAGTTTCCTTCGCCGCGTTCGCTTCTTCGGCAAATGTCTTTCCCGTTACCGTCATGGTTGAGCCATCGGCATGTTTGCCATCGAGCAACCGCTTGGCGATGACAGGAATGCCGCCCGCAGCATCCACGTCCGCAGCAACATATTTTCCCGCCGGCTTCAGATCGGCCAGCAGCGGAGTACGTTCACTGACGCGCTGGAAATCGTCGATCTGGAGAGGAAGGCCGATCTCGCGGGAAATCGCGAGCAAGTGAAGGACAGCATTGGTCGAGCCACCGGTCGTCGCCACGCCGGCAATCGCATTCTCAAACGCTGCGTGCGTCAGGATGTCGCTCGGCCGAATTCCTCGCTTCAATAAATTCATCACCACTTCACCGCAGCGGAACGAAACTTCGTCTTTCCGAGGATCCATCGCAGGAATGCCGTTGAAGCCCATGGGAGAAAGTCCGATCAACTCCATGACGGTGCTCATGGTGTTGGCGGTGTACTGACCACCGCATGCGCCCGCACCGGGACAGGCAACATTTTCGAGGGCGAGCAGATCCGCATCACTCATCTTGCCGGCCGCATTCGCACCAACCGCTTCGAACACATCCTGAATAGTGACGTCTTTGCCCTTGTACTTCCCGGCAGCAATGGTTCCGCCGTAAAGAACCAGGCCAGGTAGATTCATGCGAGCCAGTGCCATGGCCGCGGCTGGTATCGTCTTGTCGCAACCAACCACGCATACGGCGGCGTCGAACAACTGTCCTCGGCAGACCAGTTCGATGGAGTCGGCAATCACTTCGCGACTCACGAGCGAGGCCCGCATGCCTTCCGTGCCCATGGTCTCGCCATCGGAGATGGCGATGGTGTTGAATTCCATCGGCGTACCTCCCGCCGCGCGAATGCCTTCCTTCACCTTCGCCGACAAACGGCGCAGGTGGAAGTTGCAGGGCATGGTCTCGATCCAAGTGTTGGCGACGGCGATCAGCGGCTTTGCAAGGTCGGCATCCGTGAAGCCGATCGATTTATACATGGCGCGAGCCGGAGCCTGGTCGCGCCCATCGGTGATACTGCGACTGCGATGTTTGAGGTCCATGGATTAGTCCTAGATTTAGAAATTGCTTCTTAAAAAACTTTCAGACTGTTTCGAGCGACTCGCGCTGTTGATCAGTCACCGGCAAAGGCTGGATTCGATTTGCTGTCCCGGAAACAAATTTCGATTTCAAGCGCAGGATGGGCGACTCGAAATATCTCCAGGAAAGCGCGGCGAGAATATAGGTCACAGCGAAACTTCCCGTTACCTGCAGAATCCGGTTCAACGCCCAGTGACTCACTAGAATATCTGCAAACACGGTCCGGAAAACTTTAATCACGAACAAATGCAGCAGGTAGAACATATAGCTCACGGTTCCCAACTTCAGCAGTGCTCGTGACCGAAGTATCCTGCAAACAAAAGTGTTTCCGCCCGAGCGATCCAGCACGTAAGCAAGCGCCAGAGTCATTGTGAATGCGATCACGGTGTAGCCGCAAACGGAGAACCAAGGGTTGCGTTGTGGGTCAGCGACAAAAAGCAACATCAGGGAAGATGAAACCATCCCTATGCCAAATAAATATCCCAACTTTGCAGGCATGCGGAACCGGCCGCGGTACACGGCGAAAAGAGCACCGAAGGCAAGGGAGTCCATTCTGGCGGGGAAAAAATAGTATTCGGTCCGGTTACCCGGGGTATGCACATAGTATCTGACGGCAGGGGCAAGCAGGATAATCGCGAATAGCAAAATACCCAAATGCTCTCTCTTTATGAAACGGACAGCCGGCGCCCACAGCAGATAAAACAACTCCTCGATGGAAAGCGACCAAGTGACTTCGATGGCGCGCGCCGGATCAGGCAGCCTTGCAAAAGCTCCCGGGAACCAAGGTAGCGTCGCGACCAGACTCGTTCCATAAAATGCCAATGCTCCCCACAGCCGCCAGGAAAAATGGTAGCTGCCTGCCAACGCCGCGCAAGAGATACAAATCAAGAAAAAGGCGTAGTAGGGCGGAAAGATGCGCAGCGTACGCCGCATGTAGAAATTCTTGAAGTAGTGGGGATCATCGCGCATTTCAAGCAGGATCGTGGTAATCAGATAGCCCGAGATCACGAAAAACAGGTCTACGCCGATCCAGCCTGCACCGGTAATTCTCACAATGGCAGGAAAGCCGAAGACGTGATGCACGAAGACGGAAAGAGCCGCCAGGGCACGCAGGCCGTCTATCTCAGAGACTCTTTCCATGGGAGGGATTCAGCAGCGCGATTCCGTCCCAGATTGTAGCAAGTAGCGCACTTCACGGTTGCAAACGTGAAGTGCCGAATCGATTTACGCGTTGACGGCCGCGGGCGCTGGAGTTTTCTCCGCTTCCGTACCTTTCTTCTTTTCCGCGGGCAGCCATGACATCATGGCGCGCAGTTGCTCGCCCACTTTTTCGATGGGGTGCTGCTTTGCTTTCTCGCGGAGCGCGGCGAATTTCTTGCCGCCAGCTTTGTTTTCGGCGAGCCACTCTTCGGCGAAGGTGCCGTCCTGGATGCGGGCGAGGATTCCCTTCATTCGAATTTTCGCAGCATCGTCGACGACGATTCCACCGCGCGTCAGATCGCCATACTCGGCGGTGTTCGAGATCGAATAGCGCATGCGGCTGAAACCGCCTTCGTAAATCAGGTCAACAATGAGCTTCATTTCGTGAACGCACTCGAAGTAGGCGATCTCCGGAGCGTACCCGGCTTCTACGAGCGTCTCGAAGCCCGCTTGCATCAGCGAAGTCAATCCGCCGCAGAGAACCGATTGCTCGCCAAACAGATCGCTTTCGGTTTCTTCTTTGAAAGTCGTTTGCAGCACGCCGGCGCGCGTCGATCCGATGCCGTGGCCGTAGCAGAGCGCGTATTCGTGAGCGCGGCCGCTGGCGTCCTGATGAATGGCTAGCAGCGCGGGCACGCCTCCACCCTGCGCATAGACGCGGCGGACGAGGTGGCCGGGGCCCTTGGGCGCGATCATGACGACGTCCACGTCTTTCGGAGGATCGATCGCCTTGAAATGAATACTGAAGCCGTGCGAGAAGCCGAGGATCTTTCCCTTGGTGAGGTGCGGCTTGATCGCGGACTCGTAGAAGTCAGCCTGGGTCTCGTCGGGAGTGAGAATCTGAATGTAGTCGGCGCGCTTAGCCGCCTCGGCGGGAGCGAGGACGGTCATGCCGTCGGCACGCGCCTGCTTGGCGGAACCGCGCTCGGGATCGAGGCCGATGATGACGTCATATCCGCTGTCGCGCAGGTTCTGCGCCTGGGCATGTCCCTGGGATCCGTAGCCGAAGACAGCAATGGTTTTGCCTTTGAGGGCGGAAGGGTTGGCGTCGTTCTGATAGAAAACTGTGGCCACGGTTAAGACTCCTTAAAGAAGTGCTGGGCGAACAAGGTAGACCGACCGGTCGGTCGGCATCGCTTAATGCTATGTGTTCGATGCCTTTGGTGTCAACCCCGATCTGAGTCTCCCAAAGCACCGGAGAGATCGCGACCTATACGCTTTATCAGGTTCAGACTCGAAGCTGAGAAATCGAATCACTCCAGATGAAATTCACCCCCGCTCCATTCTTCGGGAGCGACATCGGCGACAGTCTCCGTAAAGTCCCAGCGGTGACCATAAAAATCCTGCGCGTTGTATTGGCGCTCGCCATAGGAGTGGTCTACGGGCTCGGTCAGTATGATCGCTCCGTTCTGTCGCGCGCGCTCGCGGTGACCCTTGGCATCTTCGATGCGAACCTGAATCACGTGCGAGTGGTTGGGAATCGCGCTGCCTTCCGCGATAGTGACGCAACCGTTCCCCACCTTCATCTGGACGCGGTGATTGGCGATGCGGAGGCGGATGGAGAAGCCAAACGCCCTGGATAGCCAATCGGCCGCTGCGCACGGATCGGGGTAGATGAGCACAGGAATTACGACACAAGGTGGCACGGATCGGTTGGGCCGCATTCGGGCACTTTACGTTTTTCTCGCCCGGTGGACAAGCTGTCTTTCTTCGCGATACCCTCCTCGCCATGACTGAACGCAATATGGACCGACGAACTTTTGTATGGGGTGTAACCGCTACCGCCGCTGCGTTGACTTCCGCTCAACTAAGTTTTGCTGCCTCGTCCGACCTGGATCCGATCTTCAAGGAAGTCGAGAAGCGTCATGATGAATCCGTGAAACGCCTGCAGACATGGATCCGCCAGCCATCGATTGCCGCGGAGAATCGCGAGGTCAACGAAGGTTGCGAGCTGACCATGCAGATGCTGCGCGATGCCGGATTCCAGTCCGTTAACAAAGTTCCTACCGACGGACAACCCGGTATTTTTGCCACGCTCGACGCGGGCGCTCCCAAAACGCTCGGCGTTTATTTCATGTATGACGTGAAGCAGGTGAATCCCGCGGAATGGTCGTCACCGCCGTGGGATGCGGCCTTGGTCGATAAGCCCGGGGTGGGCAAAGTTGTTGTCGGACGCGGCGCGGTCAACCAGAAGGGGCCGGAAGCTACATTCCTCGCGGCCTTGCATGCCATTCGCGGCGCGGGACGAAAGCTGCCCGTCAACCTGGTGCTGGTTGCCGAGGGAGAAGAAGAAATCGGTTCACCGCACTTTGCGCAAATCGTACGCCGTCCGGAAGTGATTGCAGCACTCAAGAAATCAGAAGGAATCTTCCTCCCCGACGCGGCGCAGGATCTCGATGGCAGCATCGTCATGGACCTGGGCGCAAAAGGCGTCGTGGAACTGGAACTGGTCTCGAGCGGCGAGAAGTGGGGACGCGGGCCGGCGGCTGATCTACACTCCAGCGAAAAGGCTCGCGTGGATAGTCCTGCATGGCACCTGGTGAAGGCGCTCAATACGCTGGTGTCGGCGGATGGCAACACGCCGGCGGTTCCGGGATTCGCCGACAAAGCGCGGCCGCTCTCCGCAGCCGAAAAAGCGATGATCGAAGTTGCAGCCAAGCGCATGAACGAAGAAACCGACATGAAGCAGATGGGAGTGAAGCATTGGATCGGCGACGTCGGCTATCGCGAATCGCTTGAGATGCTGATGTCGCGGCCCACCATCAACATCGAAGGGCTGGTCGGCGGTTACACCGGACAGGGCGGCAAGACGATTCTTCCGCACCGAGCGGTGGCGAAGATCGATCTGCGCCTGGTGCCGGACATGACCGCCCTCGAAGCGCTGGCTTCGTTGAAAGCCCATCTTGCGAAGCAGGGATTCGGCGACATCGAAGTCAACATGACAGGCGGATACGATCCGAACAGCACGTCGGCCGACGCACCGATCATCAAGAAAGAACTGGAAACCTATCGGCGCGCCGGAATCGATCCGATCGTCATGCCGCGCAGCGCCGGATCATGGCCAGGCTACGTTTTCACCGGCGCCCCCTTGAACCTCCCGGCAGGCGGCTTCGGATTGGGCCATGGCAACGGCGCCCATGCTCCAAATGAATACTTCTTGATCGAGTCGTCCAATCCCAAGGTGCAGGGGATGGATGGCGCGGTACGGTCCTACGTCGAGTTCTTGTACGCGATGGCGGGATAGAGCGGAGCTGCAGTTTTTTCGAATGAGTAAAGGTCTACGCCCAACCACGAAGGGCACCAAGGTTACACGAAGGCTGGCTTGGCGATTTCCTTCGTGATCCTTCGTGCAACCTTGGTGCCCTTCGTGGTCAACGCTTCACTGCCCGCAACATCCAGTTGGATGACTTTGCCTGCTCCGCATTCCGCGATACCATGTTGAGGAATGCACCGCGAAGCGACCGTCGAACCCCGTCAGGAAATTCTGCGCGCCGCCGCCCGATTATTTCAGCAGCAGGGGTACGATGCCACGTCGATGAACGATGTGGCGGCCGCGCTCAAGCTCTCTAAAGGCGGCCTTTACCATCACTTCCAGTCCAAGGACGAGATCCTGTTCCACATCATGTCGCATGCCATGGACATCACCGAGGAACGGGTGATCAATACGGCGCGGCGAGTCGAAGGGGCGGAAGAGCGGCTGCGCACGCTAATCCGTTTGCATATTGAAGTCGTGATCAGTGAAGAAGATCGCGAGATCACGGTGATGCTGCACGAGAATCATCCGCTGCCGGCTCCGTTTCGGCGCAAGATCAACGCTCGCAAGAAAGACTACGTCCACTTCGTCGAAAATTTGATTACCGACGTGCAGCGGCAGCGCGGCTCAGCCTCGCAAGTCACGCCGCGCGCCGCCGCCTTCGCGTTGCTGGGAATGGTCAACTGGATCTACCAATGGTACAAGCCTGATGGCCCGCTCACCGGAGATGTGATCGTCCGTCAATTCACGGATATATTTTTCCGCGGAGCAGTGGCGTAGGAAAACAGTTCTCAGTTCCCGGTTCTCAGTAGAGCCAATCCGTAGAGACGCGGCTTGCCGCGTCTCCGGCATTGGAAAGACTCCAGCCATGAATCATTTCTTTCACATCAACGAACTCAACGCAGAGCGTGCCGAAAAGGGAAAGCTCTACCTGGAGTTTCTGCGCGTGCCGGCGATGAGCGCCGGGGTGTACGTGCTTCCCAAGGGCGGTAGGGATCCTCAGAAACCGCATCGCGAAGATGAAATGTATTTCGTGGTTCGCGGACGCGCGCGCATGCAGATTGGCGTCGAGCATGCTGAGGTGCGCGCAGGGTCGGTCATCTTCGTGGAAGCGGAAGCGGAACACAAGTTCTACGACATCCAGGAAGAATTGGAAGTATTGGTGTTCTTCGCGCCGGCCGAGCAGGAGTGACAGCGTCTAGTCAGTTCCTGCTTTTGGGCGGCGCAGCGGTTCGCCGCTGCGATCCCCGTTAAGTAGTCTGGACCTCGGGCTGAAGCCCGTCATCTGGAGTGACTGTTATCGCAGCGGTAAACCGCTGCGCCACCCAAAAACAACCAGCCACGTGAAGTGATTAAGTCGCGGCCTTTTCTGGAATCCAGTAAATCTCTTCCTTGAGATGTTCCTTTTGAAAGCCAGCGCGTTTCAGGATTCCCTTGCCATTCTCAACCATGTCCGGGTGCCCACACAGATAGGCCGTGCTGTTCTGCGCCGTGCATCCCCATTGATCGGTGTATTTGCGGATCAGTTCATCCACACGTCCAACTTCGCCTTTCCAGTCGGCGTCCTCCCAGGGACGACTCACGGTCGGGATGTACGTCAGCCAAGGCACTTCCTGCGCGAAGCTTGCCAACTCGCTGCGGTACCCGAATTCCCACGAGCGGCTGGCACCATTGACCACGAATAATTTGTGGTCGCCTTTGAACTTGCCGTCTTTCCAGTCTTTAAAGAGCGTTCTCACATAGCTCACGAAAGGCGCGATGCCGGTGACGGTACAGAGCAACAAGTGATGGTTGCGTTCGGGATTCGAGGTGTCCATCGTGAAACGGCCCTTGGGAACCTTGCGCATCATGACTTCGTCGCCGAGGTGCAGCAAATGCAGCGGAGGCGTGGTCGCGCCATGGGGCACGAGTTCGAAGAAAAACTCCACTTCGCGCTCGTGGGGGGAAGACACGATGGAGTACGGACGCTCCAGGCGCCGTCCTTCCACGTCGAAGCCTTCCACGCCGAGCGTGGCATATTGGCCGGGCTGAAAGGGAAAGGCTGCGCCTGGGTCGATGCGGATCATCCAAAGGTCGTGCGCGAACTCCGCTCGCGCCGTGATGCGGGCCCGGAAATGCTTGTCGCTCATAGGAGAAGGTCTCGAAACAAGGTGTCAGGTCTCAGGTGTTAGGTTTTAGGAAGTCAACCGCCTGGCCGGTAATGTTAACTCAAAAAGCGGGTGTCAGGTGTCAGGTTCTTAGGTCTCAGGATACCGGTCCGAAGGTCTTCCTGATACCTAAGAACCTAACACCTGACACCTGCTCTCAAAAGAACAGCCCGCAAGCTTTGCAGCCTGCGGGCTGTCCGGTGGACTGGTTGGGATTGACTGAGGCGGTCACTCTCGTGGCCCCCCGCTCATTCCGGTACCCGGAGCAGCTTGCGCCGGGTGGATCAGCCCATACTCACGGATTGTTTGCGAGAGAGGTCTCTGCTTTCCCCGACCAAAGGGTCTACAGAAACTCCCCATAGAATTAGAGCAACCGCTCTAAGTCTCAGCCACCTCACCTGGTCTGGAACAACAATGTGCATCTGAACTTTGCATCCGACCACCTCCTTTCCGGTGTAAGCGCAGATTACAAAAAAACGTCGTTGCGAGTCAACGGCACAAGGGTGGGGTTCCATGGAAGGCAACAGAAAAACAGGGGTTAGGTGTCAGGGATTAGGTGTCAGGAACAGCGAAATCGAATCCGCTGTACATGCACAGCAGGCATCTACCTTTGGTGCTGTCGTCTCCCTAGACTGATAAGACCCTGCAAAGAGCGGGACGGCTTCCCCCTAAGTCATAGATCTTTAGACCAGTTCTCGGTTCCCAGTTCTCAGTTCTCAGAAAACCTTGGCGGTATGCGCTTTCACTGAGAACTGAGAACCGGGAACTGAGAACTCACTTCAGCCTTTCCACTGGAACGCGTCCTTCTGCGGGAGTCCGATGTGAGCTAGAACGCGATTCGCGAACTCGTGCGCCATGGTCTCGACGCTAGTCGGACGGTTATAGAAGGCCGGGATGAGCGGAAAGATCGTCGCCCCTGCGTCCGCTGCTAGGGACATGTTGCGGATGTGGATCTTGTTGAGCGGCGTTTCGCGCACGCACAACACCAGCGGCCGGCGCTCTTTCAGGGACACATCGGCAGCGCGCTCGATCAGGTGCAAAGCAATGCCGTTGGCGATGCGGCCCAGAGTACCGACGCTGCAAGGAATCACGACCATCGCGTCCGAAGGATACGACCCGCTGGCGACGTTGGCGCCGATATCGGAATTGGACTGATGGTGAATCTTCTCCGACGGTGTGCCGATGATCTGACGTAGCAGGTCAGAACGGCCTTCGATTCCAAGTTCCTCGGCAATGACGCGCAAGGCGCTGCCGGAAGCGATGAAATTAACGGTCTTGACCCGGTCATCGCGTTCGACAGTCAGCAGTAAGTGCTTCAGGAACAACGCCCCACTGGCGCCGGTGGTGGCAACGGTAAGGTTTTCCGGCGGCGAAAGATACAAGATTCCCCCCTGTGGCGAAGGCCACTGATTGCATCGAAGTTGAGCATAGGGACCGGCCGGGCTTTCAGTCAAGGCAGGACGCGAGTGGAAAAAGTGCGGAGTAGAGACGGGGCTTGCCCCGTCTCCGCCGCAATCGGAGATGGCGCTGCACACGGAGACGCGGCAAGCCGCATCTCTACTAGAAAATTGATATGGCGACGCAAGGGATATTGCGGTCACGGCGGAGTGCGGCGCAGCTTCATGCGCTGGTCGGGGTGGAGCGCGAAATCCGCTCTTACGATCATGCCGGCGGACGCAAATATCTTCGCGACTTCCGCGACGCTTACCAGTCCTACCAGGAGATCCTTACGCCAGAGCAGGTTCGCGACGAGATCGCGGGCTCCGAGATTGCGCTGGTTGCCGACTATCACGCATTACCGAGTTCGCAGCGCTTTCTCGCTTCGTTGATGCGCGATCCGGAAGTAAACCGGCGTCCACTGGTATTGGGAGTGGAGACGATTTTTTCCCGCGACCAGCACATTGTCGACGAATGGTGGCGCGGCGAGATCGAGGAAGCGGAGTTTCGCGAGCGCGTCCGCTTCGACTTCGACTGGGGATACGACTGGGTTCCGTTTTACGAATTGCTCTCCGCGGCCCGCGACCATGCGATCGGCGTTTACGGACTCGACTGCATGCCACGCGAAGACCTGCGAAAGATCAACGCGCGCGACCGTCACGCCGCCGACAAGATTGCTGAAATTCACGCGCGTCATCCCGATGCGCTTGTGCTGGTGTTGTTCGGGGAATCGCATCTGGCGCCGCGGCATCTGCCGGCGCAGGTTAGGGAGCGTCTTCCGAATGCACGCGTGATTACGGCGCTGCAAAACGTGGACGCGCTCTACTGGCGGGCTGCGGGCGAGCCATCCGATCACGTGGAAGCGGTGCGCGTTGCCGACGACGTGGTCTGCGTCTTCAACGCGACGCCGCTGGAAAAATACGAGAACTACCGGCTTTACCTCAATCGCTGGGGACGAAATGAACAAGGCGCGATTGATCTGGGACCCACCGTTTACAACCTGATCGACGGACTGGTGCGATTTCTCGGCATCAATCTATATTCGCCGCACAACACAACGCAGCCACGCCTGCTGGTCGACTTGATGCCGGAAGTCTATTCCCGCAACTCGGACAGTCTTTTGCGACGACTTCTGTCACGTAAAGGGTTTTCGGCCAGTGAGCGCAAGGCCATGTTGCAGCGCGTGCACGATCGAGGCAGCGCATACCTGGCGCCGCTCAACGCCTTCTATATTCGTAAGTTCCACATGATGACCGGTGCGGAAGATGCCGCACGGTTCCTGCACCATGCCTGCCGCGGCCTGCCAGATCGCGTCAACGGAAAAGTTCCCGAGCCGCGCGCGCCACATGATGCCTTCTTTGCCGCAACGCTGGAAAATGCTCTCGCTTGTTTTGGATCGCGCATTCTCTATCCCGCACGCCCGGCGTTTCGTGACGCGGACTTGCGGGCGCTCTATGATTTGACTCGCGAAGATCTCGAGCAACAGACTTCCCTGCCTTACTCGGATGCCGTGGAAATTATCGATTTCGTTGCCTGGCATCGCGAGTCAGGACGCCCCGATCGTGCGGCCGCTCCCGACTGGTCACGCGCCCTGTCATTCAGCGGACGCAAACGGGAATACGTTACGCAACAACTGGGATGCCTGCTGGGAAACGACCTCTACGATGCTTACCTGGAAGGAACCATCAGTGCTCCCTTGCTGCGGAGGCTGTTCCTGGAACACCTTGAAGCCCCTGGCGCCGCCCAGCTGGCCTACGCGAATCTAAACCAGCGCCTGCGGTGAAAAGGTTTTGATTTTCCGCTCTGTGCGATATCCTCACATCGCATGCCGGACGATTCCCCACTCGAACGACAGACGCCCGACTCGCTCATGCTGTTCGGCTTCTGGTATCGCGCGCTGCCTTCGAACCAACTGAGCCGCGGCAAACTAGCAAAAGCGATGTTGCTTGAGATTCCGCTCGCGTTGGGGCGCGATCGCTCGGGACGCGCGTTTGCCTTGCGTGATGCCTGTCCTCACCGCGGCATGCCGCTTTCCTGCGGACACCTTGAGGGCACAGAGATTGAGTGCTCCTATCACGGCTGGCGATTCGACGCGCACAGCGGCCAGTGCACGTTGATCCCTTCACTAGTCGCGGACCAGAAACTGAAAGTGGATCGCATTTACGCGAGGAGTTATCCGTGCGAAGAGCGGGATGATTTCGTTTGGGTATTCATTCCCGAGACCGGCCCTGCCGGCGCTGGATTCACGAAGGCTGCACCTGCCCCGGCACCGGCGCCCGAAGTTCCGAAATTCAGCGAGCACTACAAGCTTGCCTATCTCACCGCAGACCTTCCCTGCTCCGTTGATCACGGCATCATTGGACTGATGGATCCGGCACACGGGCCGTTTGTCCACCAGGCATGGTGGTGGCGCACACAGAGTTCGATCCACGAAAAACAGAAGAACTTTGAGCCGATTCCCTACGGATTCCGCATGAGCGCGCACACGCCCAGCTCGAACAGCGCTCCTTACAAGCTTCTGCGGTGGTATGCGGACGGCGACTCGGTCACAACGACGATCGACTTCGTCCTGCCGAACATGCGTTCGGAAATTATTCGCGTCGGCAAGTACTGGTTCTCAAGCGTGACCACCGTGACACCGATCACGCGCAACCATTGCCGCATCGATGTAGTCGCGGCGTGGAATATTTTTCGCTGGGTGCCATTTGCGCCGGAACTGCTGAAGTTCGTGTTCGCAAAATTCGTCGAGCAGGATCGCAAGACGATGGAAGAGCAATCCGAGGGACTGAAACACAATCCCCACTTGATGCTGATCGACGATGCGGACCGTCCTGCCAAGTGGTACTTCGGGTTGAAGCAGGCCATGCTCGACGTTAAGAGAAATGGCGGAGAATTTCAGCATCCTCTCAGCGGACGGGTGACTTTGCGCTGGCGAAGCTGAAGCAAGCCGACTTCACGTTGCTCATACCAGGCCGATGACTAATCCAATGACCATGATGACCCAGAAGAGAATGCTTTCCTCAAAACGATCCAGCAGCCAGAAGTAGGCACTGGAAAGCAAGAACGCGATCCCGCCCGTCGCAAGCGCACCGATTCCGTCCCCGCTGATCAATGCCATGCCGGTTGCGATGGCTGCGTAGATTCCGGAACACAGCAAAGGTTTATGAGTTTCGATCAAGAGGCGAATCAGACCCATCAGCAACAGGACGCGGAAAATGATCATCTTGCGCCTCCGTCAATGATGAAGCAAAGCAGTCAGGCCGTCGCCAGCCAGTCCATCGCTTCTTCGCGCGTTTTGAACGTTGCGATGTTGCGTTGCGAGAAGGTGTGAAAGCCTTCCATGAGGGCGTGGGGGATTTTTTCGGTGCCGACCCAAGCTGTCTTTTTGACGAAGGGGCGATCCAGGGTCAACACTTCCTTGATTCTGGTCGCGACTGTGCGGTCGATTTCAGCATCGGTGAGATCAGCTAGAGTGACGACTGTCTCGTGACCGTGCTGGGCAACTGTTATGCGCAGATGCTCCAGCAGAAGCTGCATCTGATGGGCGGTGGCATGCGAGAAGTCGCACAGCAGGATCTTCTTGCCCTTGTGCTCGATGAAATGAATGCGGTCGTCCATAGTGAATGTCGTTGGTCGTTGGTCGGTGGTCTTTAGTCGTTGGTCATTCGTCGTTCGCCCTTTTTACTTGGCAATGAAGATGCTTTGCTAACGACGAAAGACGAACGACCAACGACCCTATTTCAGTAAAGCCTCTACGACTTTGTATACCTCGGCTAGAGCGGAGTCCAGCGCTTCCGGATTCTTGCCACCGGCTTCGGCCAGGTCGGGACGCCCGCCACCTTTGCCGCCGACTTTTTCCGCGATCGCGCCGACAACTTTTCCTGCCTGCACTCGGCTGGTCAGATCTTTGGTGACTCCGGCGATCAACGACACACTGCCGTTGCTGGCCGAGCCGACGACGACGACTCCGGATCCGAGTTTGTCGCGAAGTTGATCGACCAGCGTTCGCAACTGCGCTCTTTCCAGATTGTCGACGCGA
The DNA here is from genome assembly GCA_016196065.1 of Acidobacteriota bacterium. Classification (NCBI taxonomy): domain Bacteria; kingdom Pseudomonadati; phylum Acidobacteriota; species Acidobacteriota bacterium. The sequence continues at coordinate 605,401 of JACPYL010000025.1, forward strand.
TGGGCCAGCACTTTGACGCCGCGAACTTCCTTCACGTTGTCGGTAGCAGAAGCCGCTGAAGACGATGCCGACTTCATCCGTGCCTGGTCGAGATCGCGCGTCAGGCGCTTGATCTCGGCATCGCGGCGATCGATTTCGCCGCGCAAGGCTGCGGCGGGTGAATCGTGTTCTTTGTTGCTCAACGACGCGACGATATGTTCGAGCGCATGATCCTTGCGGAAATGCTTCAGCGAGCCTTCGCCGGTGACGGCTTCAATCCTGCGCACGCCCGACGACACGCTGCCTTCTTTCAGAATCTTGATCAGTCCAATCTCACCGGTCGCAAGTGTGTGCGTGCCGCCGCAGAGTTCGGTGGAGAAGTCTCCGATTTTCACTACGCGAACTTTGTCGCCATACTTTTCTCCGAACAGCGCCATGGCGTGGTACTTGTTGACGGCATCGTCGATGGGTACGTCGGTGATGGTCTCGACCTTGAGGTTGCGCAGAACTTCTTTGTTGATGATGTCCTCGATGTCCTGCAACTCTACGTCTTCGACCCCGGTGAAGTGCGAGAAGTCGAAGCGCAAATGATTGGGCGCGACCAGCGATCCGGCCTGCTTCACGTGCTTGCCGAGGACTTCTCTTAGTCCCGCGTGGAGGAGATGCGTGGCAGTGTGGTTGCGCATCGTCGCTTCGCGGATGTCGGTGTTGACGACGGCGTCGACTTTTTGGCCTACGCGGATCGACTGCTTGGCAGTGACTTGGTGCGCGCGCACTCCCTGAATCGGAGAGTAGCAACCCGTCACTTCGGCGACGACAGTATTGTGATCATCGGAGTAGAGCCATCCACGGTCGCCAACTTGTCCACCAGAATCTGCATAGAAGGGCGTGTGGTCGAGGATGATCTCGCCCTGGTCGCCAGTTTTCAGTTCTTGAGCGCCCTGGCCGTCTCTGATGATGGCGAGGACTTCGCAGTTCTCGGAGCGCGTCTGGCGGTAGCCTTCGAAGGTGGACTTCGGGAGTTGCTGATACGACGGATTCGCAGTCTGCTTGGCGGCGCCTTTCCAGGAGGCGCGAGCGCGAGTCTTCTGCTCTTCCATCGCACGGTCAAAGCCTGCTTGATCGAAAACCACACCTTGATCGCGGCATGCATCCTGGATGAAATCCAATGGCATGCCAAATGTGTCGTATAACTTAAACGCGAGATCTCCTGGGTAAATCGGCGATGCGCTGCCAGCCGCATCCTTTCCCACACTACCCTGCATATGTTGCTTGAGAGTAGTGAAGGCCTCTTTCAAGTCGTCCTCCAACTTCCTTAATCCCAGGTCAAGCGTGTGCGCAAACCGTGTTTCTTCCGCCAGCACGGCCTTCGATACCCGCTCCGCCGATTCCTTCAATTCCGGAAATGCATCCTGCATCAAATCGCGCACTGCGAAGACCATCTCGTGCAGAAACGGCTTCGTCTGGCCGAGCAAGCGTCCGTGAGTGATGGCGCGGCGAATAATCTTTCGCAGGACATATCCACGGCCTTCATTCAGTGGAATGACTCCGTCCGAGATCAAGAACGTTGCGGCGCGGGCGTGGTCTGCAATTACCCGGAGTGAAGCTGCCGAAGCGGTGCCGGCCGATGTGGGAACGGGGCTCTGCCCCGTCTCGCCGGGTCGAAGACCCGGCTCCACATGTGCAGTGCCACCGACCAGTGCCGTTGCCCGAGCAATCAGGGGAGTAAACAGGTCCGTCTCGTAATTCGAAATCACACCCTGCAACACCGACGCCACCCGCTCCAACCCCATCCCCGTATCAATCGACGGCTTCGGCAGCGGCGTCAGCTTCCCGGAAGCATCGCGGTCGAATTGCATGAACACCAGATTCCAGATCTCGACATAGCGCCCGCAGTCGCAGCCGAACTCGCAAGCCTTGTGTCCCTGATCGGACGCGACCACGCCCATGTCGTAATGAATCTCGCTGCATGGGCCGCAAGGGCCGGTGTCGCCCATCTGCCAGAAGTTGTCTTTGGAACCGAACTCGTAAATTCGATCTTTCGGGACTTGCTGGCCGAGCCACAAATCGTAGGCTTCGGAGTCGCGCTCGACGCCGTTCTCGCCTTTGAAGATCGTGACGTAGAGCTTGTCTTTCGGAATATTGAACCACTCAGGCGACCTCAGCAGTTCCCAGGCGTAGGCGATGGCGTCTTTCTTGAAGTAGTCGCCGAAAGAAAAATTGCCGAGCATCTCGAAAAACGTGTGATGGCGGTTGGTGAAGCCAACATTTTCGAGATCGTTATGCTTGCCGCCGGCGCGCACACATTTCTGGGAAGTCGTGGCGCGGTTGTAGTCGCGCTTTTCCAGGCCGAGGAAAACGTCTTTGAACTGGTTCATCCCCGCGTTGGTAAAGAGCAGAGTGGGATCATTCTGCGGGACGAGCGACGAGGAATGGACTTCGCGATGTCCCTTCTGAATGAAGAAGTCCAGAAAGCGGCGGCGGATTTGCGAGCCTGTGAGCATGAAACTTAAATTCTAAATGATTGGGAGCGAGGTCAGAGGCTTGGCGTCAGATTGTAGAAGGGAGAGTCCGAGCGATTCACGTCAGCAGCCAAAGGCTTTTACCACGGAGGACACGGAGGATCACGGAGGAAATCCTCTACTCTAAATCTTTTCTCCGTGAACTCTGTGACCTCCGTGGTTATGATCTTCCGTTGGTCCGCAAAGCTTTCTTGGGGAGAGTAATACCATGCCTTGCAATCCGGAAATTCTTAGACAAGTTCCGCTCTTTGCCTTACTCGACGACGATGAGACCGCGGTCCTCGCCGGACAGGTTGAAGTCCGGACATTCGCTCCCCGCCAGCGTATCTGGAAAATTGGCGACTCCGGTGGGCAGGCCTATGTGCTGGTTTCCGGCATGGTGCGCGTCACCACGGTCGACGAAGATCACCAAGAAGTTGTCGTGGACGAGCCGGTGCATGGGGAATTTTTCGGCTTCGCTTCCATGCTCGATCAGACGCCACACCAGACCAATGCCAACGCGCTGGAGGAGTCCATCTGTATCGAGGTGGATCGCGAAGACATCTCCGTGCTGCTGCAGCGCAAGCCTTTGGCCGGCATGGACATGCTGTCCGTGCTGGGAAAACAGTTTCACGCCGCGCAGCAACTGGTGCGGGTGCGCGCCATGCGCAATCTGAACGAGATCATCGAAGAAGAGGAAACCCTGGGTGAGCGCGTCGCCGATAAGGTCGCCAGCTTCGGCGGATCGTGGACTTTCATCACGACCTTCGCCGTGGTGCTGCTGACCTATACCGCCATCAACATCGGGCTGCGCGGGCGGGCGTGGGACCCCTATCCGTTCATCTTGCTGAATTTGTTTTTATCGATGCTGGCGGCGATCCAGGCCCCCGTCATCATGATGAGCCAGAACCGGCAGGATAAGAAAGACAGGCTGCGCGGCGAGTTGGACTACGACGTCAACCGGCGCGCGGAAGCGGAAATCCAGGGACTCGCCCACAAAATGCATCTGCTCGGAGACAAGATCGCCGATGTCGAAGATCTCATCCGCCAGCAGCATGCCGGCCGAACCCCTGGTAATTCGTAAGCACCACAGCCCCTACAGCGAGTCTTACTTCACCGCGTCGGCGGTCTTCTCGGCTGCTTTCTTGGTGGCATGGGCAGTTTTCTTGGCGCCCTTCTTCACGAAGTGGCCGGTTTTCTTGGCGGCGCCTTCGGTAGCGTCTTCTGTCTTGTCAGCAGCTTTGGCGGTCGCGTGGCCGGTATCTTTTGCTGCGTCAGTGGTGGCGTCGGCAGTCTTCTCGGCTGCCTTCTTGGTGGCATGACCGGTTTTCTTCGCGGCGGTCTTGGTCGCGTGGCCAGTGTCTTTGGCTGCGTCTTTCATTTCAGAGCCGGCTTTTTTCATGTCACTGCCGGCGTCCTGCCCATAAGCAAACGCGGCAAGAGCGAGCACGGCCAATGCGAGTTGATATTTCATGGTTCCTCCAGAGATTGAACTTGGGATCGGTCGAGTATGAAGGATAGGGAGAGCGGATGCAAGTTGATGCGGGCAAGCTTTTGACATTGCTCCTATTCGCCTTCGATCGTTTCAGTTTCCAGAGCGGTTAGGGTTTCGTCGTCCACCTCCCAATTCTTGAGAATGAGGAAGATCGTCTTCGTTCCAAACCCTGCGCGCATCATCTGCCGGTAGATGCGAGCTGTCTGCTTTTGATCCTTCGGTTTCTGAAAACGCTTGCGGCGCAGGAAGTCGCGAGCGAGTTTCTCTTCGCTGACATCCTCGTACGCTGATGCCACCGCCTTCTCGATCACTTCCGGGTGGACGCCCTTGATTTTCAGGTCCGTGATCACGCGGCGACTCCCAAACTTTTCATTGTCGCGGCGAAAGGACGAGTACGCCGCGGCATACTTCGCGTCGTTCAGGTATCCGCGATCCTTCAAGCGGACAATAATGAGTTCGACCAGCGTCTTGCCGATCTCGGTATCAGCCTCGACTCGATTCCTCAGCAGACGCTTCAGTTCCGCGACGGAACGCGCGCGACGGCCAAGCGCTCCCACGGCGTACTCGTAGAGTTCTGCTTCGGTAAGGAGTTTTCTGGGGCGGCCAAAACTCATAGGTACACAATAGCGCGCTCCCGGCCGGGGAAACAGCCGATTCAGCCGGATTCGCCGGGGGCATGGCATATTACGCGGTGCTCCGCGTCACACCGTAGTGGTCCTCCCCTCCGTAGAATTATTGGTTGAGACTTGCCTAGAATGGCGATTGTCGGTGGAAAATATCATTGTGCCCTCCGATGCGTCGTCACCGCCGGTGGCACAGATCGGGAAATAGCAGTTTCAATAGACCGTTGCTTATGGCACGTGCCAAACGAAACTTCGTGTTGACACTTCTTGTGATCCCGATGGTTCTGGAGTGTCTGTGTATTGGGCAAGACAGAGCCCCCGCAGTTGCCCAGCCGCAACCACCGGGTTACTTTCATGGACTGACGCTGTCGCTTAGCCAGGATTCAGCTGAACCTCCAGACTCAAGTGAATTCAAGAATTGTTTAGCTACACACCCGCCGCCAGCTTGTGTGCCGCTCACCGTCACCCTCAGGAAGGATGGTCCAGAAACGCTTGTGATGTGGGGTCCGGGAGGATGCGGAGAAATCGTCCCTGACATCGATTTTCAGCAGGCGGATGGTACCTGGAGAGCGTTCCCCTATTCGCCTGGTCACGTCTCGTATCAACTCTGTAGCGTCATCGGATTTGCGCAACGCTTTTCGCGCGGTGAGAGTCGGGTCCGTAGGTTTCGGTTAGAATCTCTCGGGCTGGATGTGGTCTATCCCCCGCCTGACGATGAGTCCATACACCCGCGCTGCGTCGGCTGTGAGTGGCTGCTAGGTAAGGGCCCTCACCAGATCCGCGCTCGTTTGCACCTGAAGGCCTGCGTTGCTTCTAAGAAACTGAAGCCGACCCGCCCGTTCAATTCCTTCGATACGCGATCGATCTGCAATGCAGGGAAGGAACCGACACCCCTGCAGCTCCTATCCAACGAAATTTCCCTCCACTAGTCGTCTTTCTCAGCACCAACGGCCCCTGTGTCAACGCTGACACGCACGCGTTCCCAGGCACACGATTTTCGTTTCAATCGTCCAGGTAACCGTCTTATTTACAAGTAGATAGCTCTGGCTCCACGCTTGCTTTTATTAGTGCGCAAGCAAGGAGGCTCTCATGGAAACTCTTCTTCAATTCCTCGTCGTTGTCGGTGGGCTGATGTTCTCGTTCGCCGCCGCCCTTCTGATCGAAGAACTCATTTTCGGACGCATCTTCCGCGTGGTGTTTGCCCGCCGCCCGGAACCTTCCAACCCTGGGCAAAAAAATTGAGAGGAGCACGACCATGCTGTTGCTGAAGTACTTGCTGGTAGGCGCGGGGATCACGATGTTCGCGATCGCCGCTGGAATTCTCACTTACGATCTGTCACTGCTGTTGGCATACCGGAGATCACGGCTTGCGCCGCTGGCTGACGCGCCGGTCGCGGTCACACCGTTCGTCCGGTGGCGCACTTCGATCGCTCTTGCCATGCTGGCCTGGGCGCCGCTGCTGGTTTCGGCGGCTATCGTTTTTGTGCCGAGCGGGATGGCGGGCGTCCGCGTGAGCCTGACGCAAGGAACGCTCGCGGGAACGCTCTATCCAGGCGTGCACTTCGTTGCGCCTCTCGCCGAGCACATCGAGTTGTTCAACACGCGCGATCAATTGTTCACCACCGGGATCAGTGAAGACTCGACTGTGAAAGGTGCCCCGAAAAGTGAAGGTCTCCATGTGCAAGCCAAAGAAGGACTGACGCTTGGCCTCGCCATCACCGTGAGGTACCAGGTTGATCCGAAGCATCTGGACTTCATTCAGGCGAACCTGCCACAACCGTTGGAAAAAGAGATTGTCCCGGCGGTGGTGGCGACGGCGTGGCGGGAACTCGTACCGGCGTACACGGTCCGAGAAGTGTTTTCGAGCAAGAGGGAGGAAGTTCGCCAGCGCGCGTCGGAACTGATTCGCAAACGCCTGGCCGCTGACGGGATCGTCGTGAAGGAAGTCATGCTGCGCGACATTCAACTGCCGCAGGAGTATGCGCAGGGACTGGAGTCACTCTTACTGAAGGAACAAGAAAACGATCGCATGGGAGTCGAGACGGAAATCCATCAGAAACAAGTCAAGATTGCAGAAGCCGATGCCGAAGCGACCAAGGCACAACAAGTCAAAGGCGCGGAAGGCGAAGCCGCGGTGCGCGTATTACAGGCCAAGGGCGAAGCGGATGCGATGCAGTACTTGCTGCCTCTGAAGCAGAAGCAAATCGAACAATCGAAACTGGAAGCGGAAGCGCGCAAGGAAACGACCGTAAAGGGCGCCGAGGCGGCGGGAGAAGCCAAGATCATCGACAGCAAAGCGGAAATGGAGCGGCGCAAATTGCTGGCGCAAGCCGAAGCCGAACGGATCCGGATCACCGCGATCGCAGACGCAGAACGCATGAAGAACGAAGGCGTCGTTCTGAAACAGAATCCATTGCTGATTAACAAGATCGTTGCCGAACGTCTGTCGGACAAATTGCAGATCATGATGGTGCCTGCCGACGGAAAATTCTTTTTCACCAATGACGTTTTACGAGGGATGAACACCGCCAATCACGTTAGCCAGGCTGAAGACGCGGGGGAAGAGAAACAGTAGCGTAGACCGCCGTTCGTCGTTCGCTGTTCGCATCCGGCCCATAGACTATCGGCGAATAGCGAACGACGACGGACGCAATACGACTCGAGACCACCTCATGAACGATTCCTCCGAGCCCACGCGCTATAATCAGCCCATTCCACACATGCACGGTCGCTGGTCAGGCAGTCCGCGGATGAGTTGGCTGGCATCGTTCCTCTATCTTCTTTTTCTGATTCTTGCCCTCATCTTCGCGATCGCTGTATTCCCTTCTTTCGCCTCGGCATCGGTGCTCGGGGACTCCGCACGCCAACTCGCGCACAAGATTGCAGCTGCGACAGGACCAGGGTCGGTTGCTCTCGAGATCACGAATCGCTCGTCACTCGATGACAAATCCGTACATGAAATTCGCAGCGCACTCGAAGCGGAGTTGCGCGTCGCCGGCGTTCGCGCCGCCAAGCCGGAGGAGGCAATTGGCTCGGTGCAGGTCACCCTCTCCGAAAGCGTTCGCGAGTTTGTCTGGACAGCCGAGATCCTGATCGGAGCCGACGAGCGCAAAGTTGTGCTGGTGGCAGCGCCACGGCCCCAGTCGTCTTCCGGACAAGTCGCTTCCATGCCGCTCGCGGTGAGAAAGAGTTTCCTGATCGCGCAGGAGCAGCCAATCCTTGACGCCGCTGTGTTGGAGATGTCTGGCGGCGCTCGCCTGCTTGTGCTCGACGCCAGCCAGGTCAGCGTTTTCCGCCAACAGAGCGGGCGCTGGGAGTCAGAGACTTCGCTCGCAATCACGCACTCGCGCATCTTCCCACGCGACCTGCGGGGACGCCTGCTCCTTCGCCGTGATCATCTTTTCGATGTTTACCTGCCGGGAATCGTTTGCCGGTCAAGCCTGGCCGCACCACTCGCTCTTACTTGCTCGGAGAGCGACGAACCCTGGCCGCTGACAGCGGACGAAGGCAGCGGACGCGCATTTTTCGCGCCCGCACGAAATTTCTTTACTGGCGCATTTTCTCCGACCATCGGCAAAGTCAGTAACGGCCCATCGTTCTATTCGTCAGCGGCCTTGCCCCGCTCCGGATACACGTTGTGGATTCTGGCTGGCGTCGACGGATCAACCCACATGCTCGACGGCATGACCGATCAAGTGATCCGCGGTGCGAAGTGGGGGAGCGATCTAGCGGCCGTTCATTCCAACTGTGGAACCGGCACGCAGTTACTGGTGTCCGAAAGTGGGAGCCCCTCGCAGGATAGCCTGCGCGCTTTCGAGATCCCGGATCGTGATCCGGTAGCGGCCAGCGCACCCCTGGAGTTCGACGGCCCCGTCGTTGCGTTGTGGCCCGAAGCGAGCGGCAATGGCGCGATTGCAATTGTGAAGAAGGAAGATACAGGCTGGTATGAGGCGTATCGCATTTCTATTGCTTGCGGCAGCTAGTCTGCTGAACGTGGCGGCGGGAGAGACCCACCCACGCTACGGCGGAACCCTGCGCGTCATGATGCAAGCCGCGCCCAGCACTCTGGAACTGAATACTACGGGCTCGTCCGCGGACTACTGGGACTCCGCCCGCATTCTCGCGATGATCGCCGACAACCTGGTGAACATTGATATTGTTGGCCGCACGCAACCCAAGTTAGCGCTCTCCTGGCAAGTCGACTTGAACGGAAAGCGTGTGCAGTTCACGCTGCGACATGGAGTGAAATTTCATGATGGCACACCGGCGTCCTCAGCAGACGTCGCGCAAATACTCGGCGAACGCCACAAGGATTGGAGCGTTCACGCATCCGGCGACTTGTTGACCATCGACAGCGAGTCGCCATCATCATCGCTGCTGGCTGCACTGGCACTGCCCGACAGCGCGATTGTGAAGCGCGGCCCGAATGGACTTCCCATCGGCACGGGGGCGTTTCGCATCGCAGAATTTCAGCCCGGGAAATCCCTGAAATTGACCGCCAACGAGGAGAGTTGGGCAGGTCGTCCGTTTGTGGACGTGATTCAGATCGAACTGGGGCGATCCCTTCGTGAACAATCGCTCGCATTTGAACTCGGCCGGGCGGATGTAGTCGAAGCGATGCCGCAACCACCGGCACTGAACAGTGGCGCGCAGCGCATCCGTACTTCTCTGCCGGTGGAATTGCTGGCCTTGGTGTTCCCAGCAAATTCAAGAGCGCAGGACGCTCGCCTTCGGGAAGCAGTTGCACTCGCAATTGATCGCAAGCCAATCCAGTCTGTGCTGCTGAAAGGCGCCGGAGAACCTGCTGCGAGCATCCTTCCCAACTGGATGACCGGTTACGGAGCGGCATTTCCGGCACAGGCCAACGTACAGCGCGCCCGCGTGGTCCTCGCAGATTCGCGTCAACCGTCGCTCAGCCTCAGTTATGATCCGCGCGATCCGCAAGCGCAGCTGATTGCCGAACGGATTGCGTTGAACGCACGCGAAGCTGGCATCACGTTGCAGGTATCGCTCTCGGGCGTACCCGACATTAATTTGCTTCGCATCGTAATCCCCAGCTCCTATCCGGCGACTGCCATGCGGGAGGCAGCCCGCGGGCTCGGCTTGCCACAACCGCTCATCCACGGCAGTTCCGTGGACGATCTCTATTCCGCCGAACACTCGCTGCTCGATGCGCATACCGTCATCCCGCTGATTCATTTGCCGGTCACAAGCGCCGCGGCCACACGCGTCCACAATTGGCAGCCCAGCCGCACCGGCGAATGGAATCTCTCTGACGTCTGGCTGGAGGCGGACTCGCGATGAGTTTCCGCAAGAAACTCCTGCTGATTTTTGCGATGACCGTCTTGCTCTGCGTGGTCGTGATTTCCGCGTCCGTGTGGAGCACCATGCGCAGTTCGTTCGATCGGGCGAACAATGATCGGGCGAACACGGTCGCCGGGCAGTTTCGCTCTGAGTTTCAGCGGCGCGGGAAAGAAGTAGTCCGCCAGGTCGAAGCGGCCGCGGCCAGCGAAGCCGTGCAAAGAATCGCCCTGGATATCAACCGAGGCACATCCGATTCCAGTGGCTATGTCAGCGAGGCCCCCCGTCTTGCCGAAACGCACCATCTGGACTTCCTGGAAATCGTGGACCATCAGGGCGCGATTCTTTCGTCCGCGCAATGGCAGGCAAAGTTTGGATATCCCGAGCCGGCAATTCCGTCGGCAATCGGTTCGGCGGGCGCGTTTCTGAAGCGCGAGGAACTGGCGAGTGGATCGACTCTTGGCCTCTTCGCCGTGCGCGCGGCGAGGATTGGGGAGCAACCGGTGTACGTCATCGGTGGAGAGCGGCTCGACCAGGGGTTCCTTTCGACTCTCGACATTCCCTCCGGCACGCGCGTCCTGCTCTATCAGAATCTGGACGTGAACTGGAATGCGAAGTCGCTGCTCGACCTGAATGGTTCCGCATCGGGAGCCGACAAATTTGCACCACTGATTGAAGAAGTACGGCGCTCGGGGAAAGAATCGCAGAGTGTGATTCATTGGACTGCCGATTCCGCCGATGCGGAGAGTGTCCACGCAATCCCGCTTAACGGGCCGAACGAACAGATCATGGGCGTGCTGCTGGTGGGCAGCTCACGGCGTCCCTTGATCGAGTTGCAGCGACAGGTCGTTTCGGCGGCGCTCCTGGTAGGCGGCATCGGGATTCTGGTCGCCGTGTTAGCCAGTTTGTGGTTCGCAGCACGAATTACACGCCCAGTGGTGTCGCTCGCCGAAGCAGCACGGCGGGTGGCGGCCGGTGACCTCTACGCCAAAGTCGAAGTGGAATCGAGCGATGAACTCGGCGAGCTGGCCGCCGCATTCAATCACATGACCGAGGATCTTCTGCAGCAAAAAGAACGCACCGTGCAGGCCGAACGCGTGGCCGCATGGCGCGAACTGGCGCGGCGACTCGCGCATGAATTGAAGAATCCGCTGTTCCCGTTGCAAGTGACCGTCGAGAACCTGATCCGGGCAAAGGAGAAGGCGCCCGAGCTATTTGAGGAAGTGTTTCGCGAAAGCACTGCGACCTTGCTCGCCGAAGTGGACCATTTGAAAACCATCATTGGACGCTTCAGCGAATTTGCGCGGATGCCGCAACCCCACCGGAAGCCGACGCAACTCAACGATGTTGTACGCGCGGTATTGCGAGTGTTTCAGGCGCAGCTACAAGAAAAGAGCCAGATTTCGGTGCGAACGGAACTCGACCCGAATTTGCCAATGATCGCCGCCGACCAGGAATTACTGCATCGCGCGTTGTCGAATCTTGTCTTGAATGCAATTGACGCGCTGCCGCAAGGTGGAGAAATTACCGTCGCGACCAAGGCATCCGGGAATGACGTGGAACTGTCGGTCTCCGACACCGGATCCGGACTAACCCAGGAAGAGTGCGCGCGTCTATTCACTCCGTATTACACGACGAAGCAGCATGGCACCGGATTAGGACTGGCGATCGTGCAGTCCGTGGTCAGCGATCACGGCGGCAAGATTTCCGTCGAGAGCACGAAAGAAAAAGGGACAACGTTTCGCATCGAGTTACCGCGCGAAGCGCGCTGAGAAGTAGCCGCGATCGGCGGATGAGTTATTTTTAGAACTGTCATCCCGAGCGAAGCGAGGGATCTGCATTTTTCGGCGGACTGCAGATCCCTCGCTTCGCTCGGGATGACAGAATCAAAGTTGGAAGGCGTTGAAATGGGGCTTCTGCCCTCGAGGTTGCAACGGTGGCCCACAAAGCGCATTTGTTGATTGTTGATGACGAAGCCAACACGCTGGCTTCCCTGTCGCGTGCATTTCGTCTCGAAGGCCACGAGGCTACCGTTTGCGATAACGCCGTCCGCGCACTGGAGCTCGCCAAGACACAGGCCTTCGACTTGATTCTCTCCGACGTCGTCATGCCCGGAAAAGATGGCCTCACTCTGCTCGAAGAGTTGAAGGCGAACGCCATTCCTACACCGGTCGTGATGATGTCGGGACAGGCGCACATCGAGATGGCCGTACGAGCCACGCGACTGGGCGCGCTCGACTTTCTCGAAAAGCCAATCTCCACCGAGAAGCTCCTGCTGACGGTCGACAATGCCTTGAAGCTTGGACGATTGGAACGCGAGAATCGCGATCTGCAGCACCGCCTCGGCAAGCACGAAATCGTTTGGCAGGGCGACACCATGCGTCGCGTGATGGCACAGGTGGAAAAAGTTGCTGCCAGCGAAACTCGAATCTGCATTCTCGGGGAAACGGGCACCGGCAAGGAACTGGTCGCGCGCACGCTCCACGAGCGAAGCCCGCGATCAGGCGGCCCATTTGTCACGTTGAATTGCGCTGCCGTGCCTGCCGAACTGATCGAGTCAGAATTGTTTGGACACGAAAAGGGATCCTTCACCGGAGCAGGCGCACGGCATCTGGGCAAATTCGAGCAGGCACAACACGGCACGATTTTCCTGGACGAAATTGGCGACATGCCGCTTGCCATGCAAGCCAAGCTTTTGCGCGTGCTCGAAGAAGGCGAAGTCGAACGCATCGGTGGAGACCGCCCGATCGCGGTCGATGTGCGCGTTATCGTCGCCACCCATCACGATCTGGAGAAGCTCCTTCGCGATGGAAAGTTTCGACAGGACCTCTTTCATCGCGTATTCGTGTTTCCGTTGCGTCTCCCTCCCTTGCGCGAACGCCGCGAAGATATCCCGACGCTGGTCGATCACTTCGCGCGGCAAGTCAGCGCCGCGAATGGATGGAAGCCGATAAAATTCGCGCCTGACGCAATCGCAGCGCTGGAGGACTATCCCTGGCCCGGTAACGTTCGCGAATTGCGCAATGCCGTCGAACGCCTGATGCTGCTCGCGCCTTCTGACGAAGTAACCGCGGAAACCGTGGAATTGGCATTGCCGGCCTCCGCGGCCAGTTCCGATTCAACCGTAGGCGGCACGGGGCCGCTCGCCGACCGCGTCCGTTCATTCGAGAAGCAGACTATCCTCGCGGAACTCAAGCGCAATCACAATCAGATCTCAAACACGGCACGCGCGCTGGGACTGGAGCGGTCACATCTGTACAAGAAGGCAGAGCAGGTTGGGATTGATTTGAAGGCGGTACGGAATGATGGGGACCACTGACACCGTTTGCAATTCCCTGCCCACAAATACGACAATCAACACCACCCATGATCCAGTCAACCGAAACTCGCTCCACCAGCCCCTTTAACCCCGGCGCAATTGTCATCGTGACATTGCACACTCCCCGGGAGAAATTTTGGGGGGCCATCCTCAGCCTTTCGGGCGAGGGGCTGAGCGTCCGCGGCGTGGATTTGATTTCTTTTGACGATCTGATCTCGACGATCAAGAGCGGCGATTCGTTCACGTCCGGCGTAATCTTCTTTCCCATGCACCGCATCGAGCGCATGGAACTGGACTTGCCCGAGAGCAACATTCTTTCGCTCAGCCAGCGCTTTGCGCAGCAGACGGGTCAGGATCCTGCTCCACTTTTGACCGGTGGATATCTCGGGGAAGGCCGGGAATGAATATCCGCCAGATCCTGACTGCGCCCAATCAGCTGACGCTCTTGCGGATGATCTTCCTTCCATTCATCGTGATCAATCTTGTGGGCCATCACTTTGTGTGGGCACTGGTGCTCTTTGTCCTGGCAGGACTCAGTGATGGACTCGATGGATTGCTGGCACGCACGCTTCATCAGCAAACACAACTCGGCCAATATCTCGACCCGATCGCCGACAAGCTCTTGATGAGCACCATGTTTTTGGTGCTTTCCATCGAATACCGGGCACTGGTGCCGTGGAAATATACGGTCGTGGTGTTCAGCCGGGATATCTCGATTCTGCTGATCAGTGGCGTGCTCTTTATGATTGCCGGCCTAAAGGATTTTCGTCCCAGTATTTTCGGGAAGGCCAACACTTTTGCCCAGGTAGCCGCAATCTTCTTTACTCTGCTGCTCCTGGTGATGCCGGTGGTGTGGGTGGACATTGCGCGCAAGACTTTCTTGAAAGCTACTTTCTTGTTCACCATTCTGTCCGCCGTGCACTATGCGTTCCTGGTGCAGCATCGCTTACGAGAACATGGACACCACTCAGAGCCAAAGACGTAAAGCGCTCCGAGACTCTCGTTTGCCCCATTTTCACGCAACCCCTAAAATGATGGATTCATAACCTAACTGCGAAATCATCCATGGGACTGCACCTCTACAACACACTCTCCGCAAAGGTCGAAGAATTCCAGCCATTGCAGCCCAACCGGGTCCGCATGTATGCGTGCGGGCCGACGGTTTACGACTACGGTCACATCGGAAACTTCCGGACATTCATCGCTGTCGATCTGCTGTACCGTTTTCTGCGGCAGAGCGGGTATGACGTCCGCTACGTGATGAACATTACCGATGTTGATGACAAAATCATCCGCAACGCAGCGCGCGATGGCGTGACCGTGCAGCAGTACACGGCGAAATACGAGCAGGCTTTTCTGGAAGACTCCAATGTCCTGAATATCGAGCGACCGGTGCTGGTGCGAGCGACGGAGCACATTCCTCAGATGGCGGAGTTCATTGGGAAACTCGTCGAAAAAGGTATTGCCTATCGCACGGAAGACGGCTCTTACTATTTCCGGATCGCGAAGTTTCCCGAGTACGGAAAGTTGTCGAAAAAAGATTTTGCCGGGATGGAAGACGGCGCGCGCGTGGATGTCGACGAATACGAAAAAGACAGCGCCCGTGACTTCGCGCTATGGAAAGCTCCGAAACCCGGCGAGGCTTCGTGGGATACGGCGATCGGACCGGGACGTCCGGGGTGGCACATTGAATGTTCCGTGATGTCGATGGGCGAACTCGGGCCGAGTTTCGATCTGCACGCTGGCGGCGAAGACTTGATTTTTCCGCATCACGAAAATGAAATTGCTCAGTCCGAGGCGCTCACCTGCCAGCCGTTTGCGCGTTTCTGGTTTCATGCACGCTTCTTGCTCGTCGAAGGCGAGAAGATGTCGAAGAGCCTGGGAAACTTTTTCACAATTCGCGATCTTGTGCTCAAGGGACACAAGCCGTCTTCGATTCGATGGCTGCTCACGTCAGTTCCCTATCGCAACCAGCTGAACTTCACGTTCGAAGGACTGAAATCGGCGGCCAGTTCGGTCGAGAAGTTGCGCAATTTTCGATTTCGCCTGACCAGCGCTCCTCTTCAAGACGACGCGAATGCAGCAATGGCGCAACTCGCGAGTGAAACGGTCGAAAGAATCAAAGGCGCGCTGGACGATGATCTGAATACTGCGCAGGCACAGGCTGCAATTTTTGACATGGTTCGGAAGGCAAATGCTGCCCTCGAAGCGGGCGAGGTTCGTAAAAATGATGTTCCGCTATTGCTCGGGGCACTCGAGAAATTTGATGGCGTGTTCAGCGTCCTGCAAGATGATGACCAACAAAAAATGAGAGCCATCCTGGATTGGGCGAAGAGCGTGGGTCGAGAGCAGGAGGCGAGTCCCGAATTGCTCGCCATCGCCGGCTCCACGCAACTTTCAGACGATCAGGTCAATCAGAAGATCGCCGAAATGGAAGCCGCTCGCAAGAGCCGCAACTTCAAAGTCTCCGACACACTTCGGGCGGAACTGACGGCGGCCGGCATCATCGTCGAGAACACGAAAGAAGGCGTGCGGTGGAGGCGGAAATGATTTCTAGTTTCGCCGGGCGCTTCGCTACAGATCATTCATAACAGGCCGCGGGCTTGTTCGTACGCGTGAGCAACACGCAACAACGTCGCCTCGTCAAAGTGCTTCCCGAACAATTGCAATCCGATGGGCAGCTTTTCGCCACTCTCTCCGCACGGCACCGAAATCCCGGGAATCCCCGCAAGGTTCGCCGTCACCGTATAGATGTCGGCGAGATACATTGCCAGCGGATCATTCACTTTTTCTCCCAACCGAAACGCCGGCGTTGGACAGGTAGGCGCGGCAATCACGTCAACCTTCTTGAACGCCTCGTCGAAATCGTGAGTTATTAACGTGCGGACCTTCTGCGCCTTCAAGTAATAGGCATCGTAGTAGCCCGCGCTGAGGACGTATGTGCCCAGCATGATGCGGCGCTTCACTTCCATCCCGAATCCGCCGTCACGCGTCTGTCGATACATGTCGGAGAGCGTGCGAGCGTTGTGTGTTCGGAATCCATAGCGGACACCGTCGTAGCGTGCCAGGTTCGAGGACGCCTCCGCGGTCGCGACAATGTAATACGTGGGAACCGCGTATTCAGTGTGCGGCAACGAGATGGGGACAATCTCACATTCCATGTCCGCCAGCTTTTGAATCGCAGTCTCGACCGCAACGCGAACTTCGGGATCGAGTCCGTCGCCAAAATATTCCTTGGCAATTCCAACTTTCAGGCCTTTGACCGGCTTTTCCAGTTCCGCCACATAGTCAGGCACCGGTACGTCAGCGGACGTCGAATCCATGGGATCGCGCCCCGCGATGGTGCGCAAAACCAGCGCCGCTTCTTTCACGGTATTCGCGAAGGGCCCGATATGGTCGAGAGAAGAGGCGAATGCAATCAATCCGTAACGCGAAACGCGCCCGTAGGTTGGCTTGAGTCCGACGACTCCGCAAAAAGATGCGGGCTGCCGGATGGAGCCTCCGGTGTCGGAGCCGAGCGTGACCACGGCCATGCTTGCGGCAACGGCGGCGGCCGATCCTCCAGACGATCCTCCGGGCACGCGACTTTTATCACGCGGATTATGCACGGGATGATAGGCCGAATTTTCGTTGGACGATCCCATGGCGAACTCGTCGCAGTTGAGCTTGCCGAGCACGACCGCTCCCGCCGCTTCCATGCGAGCGACTGCCGTGCAGTCATAAGGGGGGATGAATTTTTCCAGGATCTTTGAGCCAGCCGTAGTGCGCACGTCGCGGGTGACCATCACATCTTTGATTGCGACGGGAACACCGGCGAGTGGCGGCAACGGATTCCCTGCTTCGGCGATGCGGTCGATCTTGGCGGCCCGGACATGCGCGCGCTCTTTTGAAAGCGTAAGGAAAGCGCCAATCTCGGGGTCTTCCTGCTTGATCCTTGTATAGAATTCCTCCGCCAAAGCGGTCGCAGTCGTACTGCGTTCCGCAATTGAGTTGCGGATACCATCAATGGTAAGGACGGTCGGCATCTACGCCTTTTCTCCGAGCGTGATGCCAAAGTACTGCGCCGGTCCGCTACCGATATTGCGGATACTGTGTTCCTCGTTGGACGCGATGAAAAACGCTGATCCGGGGCCAAGTGTGGCCGGCTTTCCCGCGATCGTCACTTCCAGAGTGCCGGAGCTGATCACGAACAGTTCTTCGCCCGCATGGCGATGCGGCGGATGCGGCATGGCGTTCGGTTCGAGAACTGTCTCATGGGCTTCCAGGTAGTCGCCCGTATGAGTACGGCCTTCGAGGATATCCCGGTACGCAGCTTCCTTTTCTTTCTGCACCGCCAAATCTTCGAAGCGATAGGTTTTCGACTTCAAGGATGGCAATTGCGATGCCCACGCCGATACCTGGCTTAGCAGTGCCAGCGACAGACAGGCTTTTCTTCGAGTCAATTCCATGTTGTCCTACCTCTCGATCACTTTAGGAACTTCAAAGAACGTGCCGTCGGTCTCGGGAGCGTTCTTCAAAGCGGTTTCATGCGGGAGTGAATCGCGCAGACCGTACCGGACGTCCTCGCGCATCGGGCTGCTGGGACGCTCGTGGCCGGCGTGGGTATCGTGCGGACCAACGCTGCTGGCAACCTGCGCCATGGGCGCGATCTCCTCCGTATTCAGTTCACTCAGACGGTCGATGTATTCCAGGATGGAGTTCAGATCGTGGAGCATCCGCGTACGTTCGTCGGCCGTGAGTTCCAGGTTGGCCAGATCAGCCACGTAGGCAACGTCTTTGTCGGTAACTTTCATTGTGACGTCTCTGATGCTGTCGTCATGGTATCTATTTTATCGATCTGTCATCCCGAGCGAAGCGAGGGATCTGCAGGTCAATGGGATTCTCTAACTCTTAACCACAAATTCAATCCGTCGCACAGGCGAAGCGGAATAGCGATTGACGACCGCAAGGTAGCGCGGGGCGAGCGACGACAATTCTTGACGCCATCCCCGGTCGGACACTTCTACGTAGAGAATTCCATCCGAAAATGCGATGGCTCGTGTCCGTTCGGCGACCGCACTGCCGCAAGCTACCGGCCACGCAAGCAATGGACTCTCTTGCGAGGGAGCCAAATGAAGGGCCTTGGCGACGATAGTTTCCAGGCGGTTTGCGGTGCGTTCCATGGAGTTTGCCTGCAATCACTCGGGATGAGAAGAGCAAATTGTAGCACTCGGCTGGAGCGGAAGAATTCGCTTCGCCGAGCATCGGAGCACCGCTATCCTGCTCTCTACAACGCGACAGCGGCCGCAGCCGCGGCTACCTTGGCGCGCTTCTTCGCGATCTTGCGCAGATGCGCCGCGGAGTACATGCTGCCCCGGCATCTTGGCATGCGGCAATAGCACGGAGCATCGTCTTCGCCGTCAAACAGGCAGTAGTCGTAGGTCAGCTCTTCTCCGGATTTGATGTCGCGCAGAGCGATGATCCAAACGTGTCCCGCAATGATGTCGGTCTCGCAATTGGGCTGACAGGAATGGTTGATAAACGCGGCGACTCCGTAGCCATCGACCACGTGTTTCCCGCTATCAAGGCCGAAAAGATACGTCATGGGCACGTCATCATAAAGATCGTCAGCCTGCTCGTTGCTCAAGCGTTCGCCGATGTACTCGACGACGAGAGTGCCTTTACGGATAGCAGCGGTCGTGTAGCAACCACAGGAATGAATGCGAGACTCACGAAGGATGAGGGCCATGGCGGACGTAACAATCTTTATCACAGTCCCACCGGGTTGAGGCAATAGGGAGTCTCCGATTTGGGTTATCCCGGATTCCGTTGCCTCAAGACTTCACAAGAAATCATTGCCGGGCGTACAGCCACTCAGGCTCCCTCGCTGCTAAGATGCGGAGGGAGGCCGCACTCATGGCACATCAACATCCCCCACGGTTCTTGAAGATTGTCGAAGACGCGAAGCAGCGCGTGCGCGAGACCAATGTCGACGAGATCAAAGCGCGCCTTGATCGCCACGACAAATTTGTTCTGGTTGACGTCCGGGAAGATCACGAATATGACAAGGATCATCTGCCTGGGGCGGTCCACCTGGGTAGAGGGATCATCGAACGCGACATCGAAGGCAAGTATCCGGATCTCGCGACCCCGCTGGTGCTCTATTGCGGCGGCGGTTTCCGCTCGGCGCTGGCCGCTGACAACCTGCAGAAAATGGGTTACACCAACGTCCTCTCGATGGACGGCGGAATCCGCGACTGGCGAGAGAAAGCGTTTCCACTCGAATCATCGAAGTAAGTCCGGCGCCGAGTTTTCTTCTGTAATCGCTGCGGCCTCTGTGGTTAAAGCGTGGACTTCCTAACCACAGAGGATTTGGAAGGTAACCGAGGAATACCCTCTCATGAATCGTCCAAAATCCTTTACAGCGATGCACTTCCGCGCTCCTGACCAATTGCGTTACGGTCGCTTATCTGAAAAAATACCCGTGGGTTCCCTCTAATGTCTCAGATTGGAAGCTTTGCGCTCCTGTTGGCGCTGGGGCTTAGTTCGTATTCATTCCTCGCCGGTCTTGTAGCTTTGTTTGGCCGCGACGCCGGATCGATGCGCCTGGGTGAAACCGCCCGCAGGGCTGGGATTGCCGCATTTGGCGCCGTCCTGCTGGCAGCGACTGTTCTGGTCACGGCCGCGTTTCGCGACGACTTCTCGATCGCCTACATTTTCCATCACAGCAATCGCGACCTCCCGGGCGCTTACAAGTTCGCCGTGCTCTGGTCTGGACAAGAAGGGTCGTTGCTGTTCTGGTCGCTGCTCTTAGCCGGATATGGATTCGTCCTGCGCCTGCGCTACAAGACCGACCAGCGTCTGTTCGCGCACGCCTCCGTCGTGATTGCGGCAGTGCAAGTCTTCTTCCTGCTGATTCTGAATTTCGCGGCGCACCCATTCGGCATTATCGAAGGCACTCTCCCGCAGGACGGCACTGGATTGAATCCCCTGCTGCAGTATCCGGAGATGGTGATCCATCCTCCCATGCTGTATCTCGGATACGTCGGATTCACGGTTCCCTTCGCGTTCGCGCTGGGTGCGCTGATCATGAAGTATCCCGGCGAAAAGTGGATTCAGATCACGCGCCGCTGGACCATGGTGACGTGGTGCTTCCTGACGATCGGAGTTTTTCTCGGCGCGCACTGGGCCTACGCCGTGCTTGGCTGGGGCGGTTACTGGGGATGGGATCCAGTGGAAAATGCCTCTCTCATGCCCTGGCTGACCGGCACCGCCTTTCTGCATTCGGTGATGATGCAGGAAAAACGCGGCATGCTGAAAGTCTGGAACATGTGGCTGATTTTCGGCACATTCCTGCTGTCGTTGCTCGGCACTTTCCTGACGCGCTCGGGCGTCATCAGTTCGGTGCATGCGTTCGCGCAGTCCTCGATCGGCGACTGGTTCATTGTCTTCATGGCCCTGACCCTCGCCACCTGCATGTTCTTTTTCGTGAAGAACAAGTCGCATTTGAAGAGCGAGCACAAACTGGAATCGCTGGTCTCGCGCGAATCAAGCTTTCTATTTAACAATCTGCTGTTGCTGGTGGCCTGCTTCACGGTGCTTTGGGGAACGTTTTTCCCGATCCTGTCGGAGTGGGTGCAAGGCCATAAAGTCACGGTCGGAGCGCCATTTTTCAATCGCGTCGCGGTTCCGGTGGCGTTGTTACTGTTGCTGCTGACTGCGGTCGGCCCTCTGCTGGCATGGCGCAAAACATCGGTCGACAGTCTCAAACGAAATTTTCTCCTTCCCGCGATTGGATCGGTGGCAGTCGGCGTCGCGATGATTATCTTCGGCGTTCGCCCCTGGGAAGATCCTTCCTTCTTCTACGCAACCATGGCGGCCGTGCTCTCGATGCTGGTGATCTTCACGGTCATCTCTGAGTTCATTCGCGGAGGAAGGGTCATCGCTGGCAAGAGCGATATGAATTTATTTTCCGCGATGGCTACTCTCTGGCATCGCAACACCCGCCGCTACGGCGGATATGTGGTGCATTTCGGCGTGGCACTGGTGGTGATCGGAATTCTCGGCACTCCCTTCAACAAGGAAGTCGAGAAGGAGATGGGATTCAACGACAAGATTTTAATCGGTCCTTACACGCTGGTCTGCCAGTCCTATACGCAGGACGACAATCCCAACTACGGGAATGAGTGGGCAATCATCAACGTGTTCCGCGGCGGCAAGCAGATCACGACCATGTATCCCGAGCGCCGCTTCTACAAATCCAGCGGACAGCCGCAGACCCTACCCAGAATTTATCCCAGCTTCAAGGAAGACTTCCTGCTGGTGACCGACCTGTACCTCGTCTATGAAGGCATCAACGAAACGACGGGGCGACCGATTATCAAAGCGCACGTCAACCCGATGGTGCCGTGGATCTGGACGGGATTGATCGTGATGGTGTTTGGGACAATCCTCGCGCTGGTGCCGAATGCGTCGACTGTGCGCGTGGCCGCGCCCGTTCCAGTACGATCGCCTGCGACGGTAGGAGCGGGTGACTGAGATGAAACCTTCATCACTCATTCGGCGAATCGCGCAACTTGCCGTTGTAACCCTGGCGATCTTTCTCTTTATGGGCGCCGGCGACGATGCCCGGTTCAACAAACTGGGCCACAGCATGATGTGCACATGCGGATGCGGACAGGTACTCCTCGAGTGCAACCACGTGGGCTGCCAGTCGTCGGACAAGATGCGCAACGAATTGCTGGCGGCGCTGGACCGCGGCGACAATAACGATCTGATCCTGCAAGGCTTCGTCCAGAACTACGGTCCGACGGTGATTGCCGCTCCGACCGCTACCGGATTCAATCAGGTTGCATGGATCATGCCCTTCGTCGCTTTAGCTTTGGGCATTACGTTTGTCGTCATGGTGGTGCGCGCGTGGAAGAACAAGCCTTCACCCGCGCTGGCCGATGGCATCGTGATTCCGCACGGCGGCGAGCTGGATGATTTCAAGCGCCGGGCTCGACAGGAGACCGACCTATGATTCTCTACGTCTGCGCTGCCGTCACCGCTGCCGCGATCTACTACGTATTTTTCTATCCGGGCGAAGTCTATGCCGGGCCGGAAAAGACGCGGCTCATCTACCTTCGCGAACGCAAAGAAGCGGTCTACGAAAACCTGCGCGACCTGAATTTTGAATTGAAGGCCGGCAAGATCCCTGACGCCGACTATCAATCGATGCGCGCTTCGCTCGAAGAAGAAGCAGCGGCGATCATGGCGGAGATCGCGCGGTTGGAACAAGCCTCGGCGGCGATGCCGTCTCATATCTAGATTTGAAGTATCCAGAATTGATGCACCGAATCGAAAGGAATGGACTTGACGAAATTCGCAAAGTCCCTCGTAGCTCTCGCGCTCCTGACAATCGCATCTCTCGCGGCCGCACAATCTTGGTCTGGCACGGTCACCAACGGCACCACCGGCAAGCCCGCGTCCGGCGACGAGGTAATCCTGATCAACCTCTCGAACGGCATGGAAGTGGCTGCCAAGACTAAGGCCGACAGCGCCGGGAAATTCAGTTTCAAGCTGACCGATAGCGGCGGACCGCACCTGATCCGCGCCATTCACCAGGACGTCACCTACCACCAGATGGCGCCTCCGGGTACGAACACGGTCGAAGTCCAGGTCTATGACGTGGCGCGCAAAATCGCCGACCTGAGCATGACCGCGGACGTACTGCGTTTCGAAGCCGAAGGCAACGAACTCCATGGCAAGCGTTTGTTTGCGGTCAATAACGGGTCGGTTCCGGCGAAGACGCAGATGAACGACCACAACTTTGAGTTCTTCCTGCCGGAGGGCGCGAAGATCGAGTCGGTGCAAGCAAAAGCTCCCAACGGACAGCCCATTGCCGCCGAAGCCACTCCGCAATCGGAGAAGAATCGCTACGCGATCGCCTTCCCTATCCGCCCCGGAGAAACACAGTTTCAGGTCGAGTACACGATGGCCTATTCGGGATCGCTCAAGGTCGATCCCAAGCCGCAATATCCGGCGCAGCACCTGGTGGTGGTGATTCCGAAATCGATGCAATTCACGGCCGCGAACCCGGCTCAATTCCAATCCATGCAAGATCCCAGCCAGGGGGACACGGTAGTACAGGTGGCGCAGCAAACGCAGCCTGGGCAGTCCCTGGGATTCACGGTCAGCGGGACGGGAACGATCTCTGAGTCGCCGGCGCAAACCGCTTCCGGGTCCGCACAGAGCCAAAGCCAGGGCGGAGGACGCGACAATCGGCCCGGCGGCGGACTTGGCGTGCCAATCGACGCGCCCGACGCGTTACAACAATATCGCTGGCCCATCCTGATCGGCTTCGCGCTGGCTCTGGCCGGCGGCGCATGGATGGTGATGAAGCGGCAGCCGGGAGCAGGCACGGCAACTCCAGCCTACGTCCCGGATCCGACCATGCCATCGCCAGTATCGGCGCCCACGCATTCCGTCGCGACCACCGCTCCTGCCGCGAAGTCCACCATGCTCCTCGAAGCGCTCAAGGAAGAAATGTTCCAGCTTGAACTGGAGCGGCGGCAAGGGAAAGTCACACCTGCCGAATACGAGAAAGCTAAAGCGGCGCTGGATCAAACGCTCGACCGCGCCGTGAAGCGGCAGAGCTAGAGAACAGGGCAGAGTTCTGAGGTCGGATTGCAGAGGTGACGCGCCGCCAGCGCTGTAAGCACTCACGTCTGCAATCCCTATGATCCCCCGAACCGCCGCTCAATCCAAAGGCAGCCCGCCCGCATCTAATACAGCAAGAGGCTTCGTCTATGGGTAACACCTTTAAAACCGCATTTCTTTTGACCGCAATGACGCTGTTGCTGATGTTTGCGGGCCGTGCTTTTGGCGGCCAACGCGGCATGCTGATGGCGCTGATCTTTGCCGCCGTCATGAATTTTGTTTCGTACTTCTTCTCCGACAAGATTGCACTGGCGATGTACCGGGCGCAGCCGATCTCGCGCGAGCAATTGCCACGCGTCTACAACATTGTGGAACGGCTGGCGCAAAAAGTCGGCTTGCCGATGCCCAAGGTCTACTTGATCCCGAACGATTCTCCGAACGCTTTCGCCACGGGACGCAATCCGAATCATGCGTCGGTCGCGGTCACGCAAGGAATCCTCGGATTGCTCAGCGATGACGAACTGGAAGGCGTCCTGGCACACGAACTGGGGCACGTTCGGAATCGTGACATCCTGATCAGTTCGGTCGCCGCCACCATCGCGGGCGCAATCACCTACCTTGCCCACATCGCGCAGTGGGGAATGATTTTTGGCGGTTACGGCGGGGATCGCAACGAACGCCGCGGAGGTGGAGGCCTGGCCGGGCTATTGATGATCTTCCTGGCTCCGCTCGCTGCCAGCCTGATTCAGCTCGCCGTCTCACGCTCGCGTGAGTATTCCGCTGACGAGACTGGTGCGCATTGGACGGGCAATCCGTACGCTCTGGCGAGCGCCCTGGCCAAGATCGACGCCTACTCTCGCCGCATGCCGCTGACAGCGACCGCGTCGACCGCGCACCTGTTCATCATCGCCCCATTCCTGGGTGGAGTGAATTTTGGCAGCCTGTTCTCGACCCATCCTCCGACCGCCAAGCGCATCGAGCGGCTGACGGGGCGGCCAGCGGAATTTACTCAGTAAGAGTTCTCAGTTCCCAGTTCCCAGTTCTCGGTTCTCGGTTCTCAGTGAAAACCACTCTACGGTGGGTCTCGTCGAAGCCGCCGGCAGAGGGCCTTTACTGAGAACCGAGAACCGGGGACCGAGAACTGGTTCTAATGACATTGGTAACCGCGCCTTCCCTCACCCTCATAGTAAAATCAGCCTCAATGGCTCCCCAAACAATGGTAGCGACATCCCGCCGCGCGGCGGATCTGGAACGTGCTTTGCGCAGCGTGATTCGCGGGCAGGACGAGGTTCTCCGCCTGGCCCTGGTCTCGATTTTCGCCAAGGGTCATCTGCTCATTGAAGGGGCTCCGGGAGTTGGCAAGACCACGCTCGGACAGTCGCTTGCACGGGCCATTGATTGCACTTTTCAGCGCGTCCAGTTCACCAGCGATATGTTGCCGTCCGACGTGCTGGGGATTTCGATTTACTCTGCGATCGAACAGAAATTCGAATTCAAACGCGGGCCAGTTTTTGCCAACGTGCTGCTGGCCGATGAAATCAATCGCACCACGCCCAAGACGCAGTCTGCACTGCTCGAAGCGATGAACGAAGGGCAAGTTACGATGGACGCTTTTTCGTATCCCCTGCCCCAACCGTTTCTCGTGATCGCGACGCAGAATCCGATCGAGCACCACGGGACTTATCCCCTGCCGGAATCGCAACTCGACCGTTTTCTGATGCGGGTGCGCATGGGATATCCCGAGGGCGACACCGAGCGCGAAATCCTGCGCTCCGAGGCGGGCACATCAAAACTCGAACAATTGCGCCCCGTGCTCAATGCAGCCGACGTGCTTGAGATTCAGCAGGCCGTCCGTCAAGTACACGTGGACGAAGCGCTCATCACGTATGCGCTCGCGATCGTGCGCAAGACGCGCGAGTCCGATCATCTTTCATTGGGCGTATCGCCGCGCGGATCGCAGATGTTCTACCACGCCGCCCAGGCGATGGCCTTCCTCGACGGCCGCGATTACTGCACTCCAGAAGACTTCAAGCCGCTCGCAGTCGCGATCCTGGCCCACCGCGTGGTGGTCAGTTCTCTCTATGCTTCGACACTGAAGAAGTCAGAACAGGCCGAGCAGGTCATCCGCGAGATTGTGGAGAGCGTGCCGGTGCCGGTGTAGTAGAACAGTGGTTAGTGGTTAGTGCGACGCATCCGCTTTACTCCCCGACGGCGATCTTCTCGGCACCCGGCTGCAGACTCGACAGCCTCGAAATTGCCGCCACCATCATCCCGGAAAGAAATTGCATGGTTGCGACGTCGTTCTGATCGAACGCGTTCGGCATCGATGAGAGCACTTCGAATACGCCGAGCGTCCGCCGGTAGTGGCGAAGAGGTGCAACTAGGATGGAACGCACGCCGAGATGACGGCAGGTGGCGAGATCCACTCTCGGGTTAAATTCCGTATCGGGGCACAACATTACTTCGCCGGTACGCACGCATTCAGCCGACAGTCCGCGATCAGTTTGCAGGCGGCATCCGATATCCGGAGCGGTGCGGCCGGTGCGGGCGCGGCAGATGATTTCGTTGCCTCGGCGCAAGGCGATCGCAGCGCCGGAAGCGCCGGTCATGGCCTGGGCTTTTTCCGCGATGACGCTGATGCCGGGCTCAAGATCGAGTTCGCCGGGATCGATCCGCGGATGATGATCGGAGATTCCCGCAAAGCGATGCACCGCCGCCGGTCCGGGCATGCGAAGCCGCATATGGTGCCGATTGGAGAGTCCGACGGTCAGCGATTCCACTTCATCGCCGATTGGAACCTCGACTGGGACTTGCGGCACGGTGTACAGCAGAGAGCGCACCAACCGGTCCAGTTCAGCGTCCGCGATCAGATGGGCGGTTTGCTGGCCGCGCATCGATCCACCCAGGACGCGCGAGAGACTGAGAACCGCGGCGCTTCCACAGGCCAGACATCGAGGCGTGTTGTTCTCGCTGAGGAGTTCGCACTCCACACAAAAGACAGCGAGCTTCAAATTTACAAAGTTCACATCTGCGGGAGCCAGCGAACCTGTCATTCGAGCTTTCTTCCTCCCTGCGTGTCTGGGGGATGAACGAAAATAAATTCCAATGCTGTGTGGTGTAAGTGACCGCGCTGGTTCGCCCTGTGGATAAGCGGTCTCGGGCGTGGCCCTATAATCAGGACCTATGGTTTTCCTGCGTTTTTTGATGATGCTGGCTCTCGTCGTATGGCTGGGCGGGCTTATTTTCTTCGCATTTGTGGTTGCGCCCACGGTATTTTCTCCAGGACTTCTGCCTACACGGCATCTCGCCGGTGAAATTGTCGGCCGTTCCCTCGGCGCGTTGCACTGGATGGGCATCATTTCCGGAATTGTTTTTCTGATCGCTTCGGCGATCTACAACCGGATGACCGAGGGGCATACAAGGCTACTCGCAGGACGTCACGTGCTGATCGTAACGATGTTGTTGCTCACGATGATTTCGCAATTTGCGATCACTCCCAAGATGCTTGCTCTGAGGGAGCAGGCCGTGGTGATCGACAACCTCCCGGTGGACAGCCCGCTGCGCTTGGAGTTTAACCGCCTGCACATCTGGTCAGAGAAATTCGAAGAAGGAATATTTCTCCTGGGTTTGGGCGCGTTGTTCCTGACCGCGAAGAAATTGCAGTAGGCTCTTCGTGTTCCTTGCGGCGAAGGTCCCAAAGAAAATCCTGAGTGAATTGGCCTTCCTCGTGACTGCAACCTCAGCTTGCCGCGGCAATGATTTATTCTGATATGTACCCTGAGACCTAAGACCTAACACCTGAGACCTGATTTCATGAAAACTGGCATTATCGGCCTGCCACAGGTAGGCAAAACATCTTTGTTTCGCATTCTTACCAAGGCGAACCTCTCCGAGCAAGCCTACTCGAACCCGCGCGAAGCGCATGTCGGCGTCGCTAAAGTTCCCGACGAGCGCCTCGACAAACTGGCCGCACTCTACAACCCCAAGAAGCTGACACACGCGGCCGTGGAATATGTGGACGTAGGCGCGGTCGGGCAGGACGCTTTGAAAGAGACGTCCTATATCACACACCTGCGCAGCGTCGATGCGCTCATCCATGTGCTACGGGCATTCGAGGACGACACGATTCCTCACGTCGGCGGCATCGACCCGCTGCGTGACATCAAGAATGTTGAATTCGATCTGATGGTGAGCGATCTGGGTCAGATTGAAAAACGGCTCGAACGCCTGGAAAAAGATTTGAAGAAGATGAAGACTCCCGAGCTCGAACGGGAAAACGAGTTGCTGATCAAAGCCAAGGCCCATCTCGAGACGGAAAAGCCGCTGCGCGAAATGGAGATGACCGGCGAAGACAAGAAGCGCATCCGTGGATTCATGTTCCTGAGCGAGAAGCCCATCCTTTACGTGCTCAATATCGGCGAGAGCACCCATCTCGGCACGGATCTGGAAGCGGCGGTGGCTAAGTTCAAGTTGAGTGAAGTCGCAGCGAGGCCCAATGCCGGAGGCACGGCAATCTGCGGCAAAGTTGAGGCCGAACTGTCGGAGATGTCCGATGAAGACGCGGCAGAATTTCTTGGCAGCTACGGTCTGACGGAAAGCGGCCTGTCGCGCCTGATCCGGACCAGCTATCACCTGCTCGGCCTGATGTCATTTTTCACCGCCGGAGAAGACGAGTGCCGCGCCTGGACGATCCCGATCAACACGCGTGCGCAAAACGCCGCCGGAGCAATTCACTCCGACCTGGAGAAACACTTCATCCGAGCCGAGACCATCCGCTGGGATCAGTTACTGGAAGCGGGTTCGGAAGCCAACGCCCGCGCCAAGGGAACGTTGCGGCTCGAAGGCAAGGATTACATCGTGAAGGATGGCGACGTGATGCACATCCGGCACAGCGGCTGAGTAGCGAGTTCCCAGTTCCCGATTCTCAATTCTCAGTTCTTGGTCATGTGGGAATGGCTGGCAGCGGCCCACCACAATTGGAATCCTCGCCTACACCTGTTAGGCTTGCCAATCCGCATGCATCCGATTACCACCAGTTTGTTGCTGGGCATGACCGCGGCGATGGCCAATGTGTTTGGCGGGACTATCATTGTCCAGCGCAATTGGGAGCGGCGGTATCTGAAATATTTTATCGCTCTGGGCGCCGGATTCATGCTGGCAACGGCGCTGCTGGAAGTGGTCCCGGCGAGCCTGGAATTGCGTGGCAGGTCCGGAGCGCTGCTCATCCTGGCTGGATATCTGATCATTCATTTTTTCGAGCACACGCTCTCGCCGCACTTTCATTTTGGAGAAGAAGTTCACAGCGACGAATTTGTGCATGCGCATAAGAGCTATTCCGTGCTGGTAGGACTGACCATTCACACATTCTTTGACGGAATCGCAATCGCGTCCGGCTTCCTCGTTTCCAATTGGCTGGGCTGGATCATCTTCCTCGCGGTCTTCCTGCACAAGATTCCGGAAGGCTTCACGGTCGCGTCCGTAATGCTGGCCAGTGGACGAAGCCGCGCCACAGCCTGGTGGGCCTCCGCACTTCTGGGCGCCGCGACTATGGCCGGAGTTTTCGTAATGGCCATCTTTCGACATCAGGTCAGCGCAGGACTTCCACTCGCTGCTGGCGTCACAATCTACGTCGCCGCGTCGGACTTGATTCCAGAGGTAAACAAAGAGCCGGGAGTGAAGATGGCTCTGGTCGTGTTCTTAGGCGTAGGGATGATGTTTCTGCTGGATTACTTTTTCCACGTTCACTAAGTAGTTCTCAGTTCCCGATTCTCAGTTCTCAGTAAAACCGAACATTTTCGATGTGCGCAGGTCACAGCGTGCCGCGCCCAAAAAAGCCATCGTTACAGTTCGGAGGCAACATGGGGCGGTCTTATCGCGACCTGATCGCTTGGCAGAAAGCAATGAAGCTTGTAACGGGAATTTATTCTTCGACCCACCGTTTTCCGAGCGAAGAGCGGTTCGGGATTACAAATCAACTAAGGCGCGCAGCGGTTTCTGTACCCAGCAACATCGCGGAAGGGCAGGCTCGATTTTCGCAGAAGGAATTTCACCACTTCCTCAGTCAAGCGCGTGGTTCGCTGGTGGAAATTGAAACGCAACTGATGATTGCGAGAGACCTGAAGTACCTTCATCCCGGCAAAACGGAAGCTCTGCTTGCCTTAACCGAAGAACTCGGCAAAATCCTGAACGGACTGATCGCCTCCATCAAGAACCGGGCCGCCTGAACGCCGCAAGGTTTCCACTGAGAACTGAGAACCGGGAACTGAGAACTGCTTCTAGCTATTCCACCTGATGTTTCGCCGTGTACCCTTCCCGGGTGTAGACGATTGTTTTTACATCTTTGCCCTTCTGATCGCGCACTTTGAGCGGGCCGCCGTCGGGTGCTTGCAACTCGACTTTTATTTTTCGATACGTGCCGTCGAGTTTGGTGTTGCTGGGATGGTAGGTAATCGAGTACTGGTTGCGGAGATCGGCGGCGATGTCGTGAAAGATCCCGGGCAGTTCTCCTTCAAAGCGCGGGAAGTAAGCGTGCCCGCCGGTTAGGCTGGCAAACGTTCGCATCTCGTTGTCACCCTGCAGGTAGTCCATGTTGTCGGTCGGGATGCCCATACCGTGCTCGAAGCGGCAGCCATGGGTTTCGCAGTAGTTGCGCACTGCGAATCCAACGCTGATCGGATAGATCGAAGTATCCTTGGTGGCCTTAACTTTCTTGAGAATCTTGTCGAGCGTGAGCTTGCTGAAAGAGTCGATCCCAGTGGTGACCAGGATGATGTACTTCTTGCCCTCAATGCGATCCAGCCGGTCCAGCGTGTCGAACACGGCGTCGAAAAGGTTCGTCTCCGCGAAGCCGGGGATGCGCAGCTGGTTCAACGCTCCGTATACGGCACGCTTGTCCTGGGTAAAGTCCGCCAGAATGTAGGGCTTCATATCGTAAGAAATGACGGCGATCCAGTCGTCTTTCTTGAGCGTGTTCGCGAACGCGTACGACGCATTCAGGGCGTCGTACATGAAGCGATAATTGGTAGAGGCGAACTCCACCAACAATACTGCCGTAATCGGCTTGTCGCCGTTCTGGGAGAAGTTGGCAACTTTCTGCTCGACGCCGTCTTCGAAAATCTTGAAATTGTCTTTTCCGAGGCCAGGGACGAATTGTCCATCCTTGGTTGTCACTAAAACGTCAAGTCCGACCAGCGGCACGTCGACTTTGATCGAGTAGTCGGGCATACCCTCGATCTTCTTCGGCTTCTCGGGCGGAGGTTCCGGCGGCTGTTCCTTCTTTTTCGGAATCGCGTACGGCCCCACGTCCGTTCCCGGACCACCCGCTGCAGGAGGAGTGTCCTGCTTGTTGGGATTGGCTGGAGCGGGCGGCTGTTGCGACGTGTCCTGGGCGAAGACAGCCCGTGTAGCGACAGCCAAAAACAAACAAATCACCAATATTGTCAACAGTTTACGAAGCGCGGGGGCAGCGCATTTCAACCCCTGATGTGTGCCTGAAGGCATGGAAATCCTCGAAAAAAGCCTGTGCTAGTATAGATGCAAGAACTCCGCAGTTGGGATATTTTGCGGCCTAACAAGACCTCCTCTGCTGGCGAAACAACTGACAAGACGCGGAGTCTAATGAAGTAGGCAGGCTTGAGTGCCTCCGGGGAAATCCATGGGGAAAGTTGTACGCGCAGTCGCCGCCCTCCTGTGTCTGACCTGTTCCGCTTGGCTCACAGCACAAAACAAAACCGCCATCATGCCACTCGACCAGATTCACGAAGGCATGCGCGGCACTGCGTACACCGTCTTTCAGGGGACTAAACCGGAAGCGATGGAAGTGGAAGTCCTGGGCGTGTTGCGAAATACGAACGGCGCCAAAGGCGACATCATTCTGGTGCGCTTGCATGGAACCAAAGCAGAATACACAGGCGTCGTGGCGGGCATGAGTGGCAGTCCAGTCTATTTCGACGGCAAGCTTGCGGGAGCGCTCGCGTTTCGTATCGGAGAATTTTCCAAGGAGCCAATCGGCGGAGTCACGCCGATCGAACGGATGCTTGAGATTGATGCGGCCGACCAGCGTCCGGCTCCTGGCACCACAGCCACCAGTTCGAACCAGCCGAGCACAACGACTCGCACTGCCAGTCCGGGCGATAACGCAGCGTCGCCGGTTACGAATTTCAACAACTATCTGAAACCAATTGAGACTCCGCTGGTGTTTTCCGGATTCTCCGAAGAGACGCTGCGTCTCTATGGGCCGCAATTCGCTGCAGCAGGAATCGTGCCGGTGATGGGAGTAGGTTCATCAAGCGATCGCAAGCAGCCGGAACCAATCGAGCCCGGATCAGCCGTAAGCGCCGTCCTGGTGCGTGGCGATATGGACATTGCGGCCACCTGCACGGTGACGTACATCGATCCGCAGCGCCTGCTCGCCTGTGGGCATCCATTGTTGCAGTTTGGGCGAGTGGATTTGCCCATGACCAAGGCAACTGTGGTTGCCACGTTGGCCTCTCCGCTCAACGCGTTCAAGATTGTTAACACTACCGAAACCATCGGATCATTTGTGCAGGACCGGCATAACGGAATCCTCGGCCAGATGGGCAAAGACGCCAAGATGATTCCGGTCTCGGTGACCGTGCGGTCAGGATCGGCAACCAAGGAATTCCGTTACGAGATCCTCAACAACGCGCGCCTTAGCCCTGTGGCCATGACTGCAACCGTGTTTAATGCATTGCACGGAACCAACGATTACGGCGACGACATCACGTACCGGATGAACGGTTCTCTGAGCGTGAAAGGATATCCTGAGGTCGCTCTGAAAAACATGTTTGCCCCGGTGGACGGCGGAATGCCGGCAGCCGCGCTCGCCGCAGGCACAATTGGCGACCGATTCGGACGCATCTACGACAATCCCTACGACGCTCCAGAAATTCAAGGCGTGAAATTGGAGTTCGACCTTGTGCGCGAGCGGCGCTCCGCAAGACTGGAAGCTTCGCGCGCCGACGCAACGGAAGCCCGCCCGGGAGACCAGATCATGGTGGAGACGGTGCTTCGCCCATATCGAGGTGAGCGGATCGTGCGCCAGATTCCTGTAAAGATTCCCACGTCTGCTTCGAAGGGAATGCTGCGCATCCTGGTAAGCGATGGAGACACTCTCGACCGCATGCGTCGCGGGATGCCACTGGCGAATCGCAAGCTAGGGTTGGCCTCGACAATTGCACTATTGAATAAGGAACACGCCAACAACCGCGTGTACGTTTCGCTATTTGAGTCCGATCCCGAAGCCATGATTGGCGACAAGGTAATGCCGACCCTGCCGCTCTCCGTCATGAACGTCATGGACAACATGCGCGGCACACAGGAGATGGTCGTGCTGAACGAATCGTCGGTGAATGAAGCGTCGACTGAACCGCTCGACTACGTGGTGGCCGGCGCGCAGATGCTGACCGTGAACATCAAGTAATGAGGTTCGACTCCCTGCCGGCGCTACAATTAATAAGCTGCAACTGACCCTATCGTTGAATCGAGGATTCACATTGGCGCGTAAGACTGTCGCTCTGCTCTTTGCCATTCTTTCCACGCTCGCCTTCGCCGAAGGCACTCGCACATGGGAACAATCCAAGTTTGACGATCTCGTAAAAGGAACTCCCAAGGGAGTGGCGCTCCGCAGCAATGGAGGTCTCGAACTTGCTCCCGCGTTCAAGACGGTGGCCACGCTACCCTCGACATACGTGTGGGCGATTGCGTCCGATGCAGCCGGAAACGTCTACGCCGCCGCCGGATCGCCGGCACGCGTTTATCGCATCACGCCGGATGGCCAGAGCACGAGTATCTTCGAGCCGCAGGAACTCCAGGTACAGTCACTGCTCGTGGACAAGAGCGGCGCTGTCTATGCAGCTACGAATCCCGACGGAAAGGTATATCGCATCACGGCCAAGGGCGCACCCAGCAAGGCAGACACAAAAGGTGATGCCTCATCGTGGAACGCAACGACCTATTTCGACCCAGGAACAAAGTACATCTGGGACATCGCGTTCGACCACGCGGGCAATCTGTACGTGGCGACGGGCGATCGTGGGGAAATTTTCAAAGTCACACCCACCGCTCAGCACACGCTCTTCTTCAAGAGCGATGAAGTACATATTCGCGTGCTCGCGGTCGATCCGAAAGAAAATGTCATTGCCGGATCCGACGGGAGCGGACTGGTCTATCGGATCGCACCCAATGGTGAGGCGTTCGTACTCTACAGTGCGCCCAAGAAAGAGATCACGTCGCTGGCGATAGACAACGCCGGGAATATCTACGCTGCAGGAGCGGGAGAAAAGCGTCCGGGATCGAATACGCCGGGGAATGTGGTTGCGAATATGCTCAATCCGGCGGCGGCGCAGTCGGGCTCCGGAGTCCCCAACATCACCATGAATCCAGGCGCCGCTCCCGGTGCCTCGCCTTTTCCAGCACCCGGGCTCGGTGCGAGCGGCGGCTCGGAAATTTACAAGATTGCGCCTGACGGATCGCCGACGCGTCTGTGGACCTCACGCGAAGATCTGGTTTACGCACTGGGCTTCGATCAGAAAGGGCGATTGCTCGCCGGGACCGGCAATCGAGGACATATCTTCGCTATCAACGGTGTGGATGACTACACCGACCTGGTGAAGGCCGGCGGCACGCAGATTACATCGTTTGCGAACGCGCAAGCCGGTGGACTCTACGCATCGAGCAGCAACCTGGGCAAAGTATTCTTGCTTGGTTCAGGACCGGAAACGGAAGGCACTTACGAGAGCGACGTGTTTGATGCCCACGTATTTTCGCGCTGGGGACGCGCCTCTATGCGATCAGCGGGCAACGCCGATCTATTTGCACGCAGCGGCAACGTGGACAATCCTGACCGCAACTGGAGTCCATGGACCCCGGTGGATGTGGCCAGCGGCGTCGAACTCAAAGTTCCCTCGGCTCGCTTCGTGCAGTGGAAGACGGTGCTGCATGCGAGCAATCCTGCGCCGCACGTGGACTCCGTGCAGATTTACTACCTGCCCAAAAACGTCGCCCCGCAAGTGGACGACGTCAACGTGCAGCCCGCGACTCGTTACCAGGTGATTCCGCATGTGACCGGCACCGACGCGCCCGTACCGGGGCAGCCGCGCTTCGATCCTCCTCCGCCGGCAGTGCGGGATCGCGATTCGATCGGAATCCGGTGGTCATCTCACGACGACAACGACGATCAGCTGGAATATTCGCTGTACTACCGGGGTGATGGCGAAACCCGATGGCTGTTGCTGAAAAATGGCCTGAGCGACCGCTACTATTCTTTCGACGCCAGCCTGTTGCCCGACGGCGGCTACTCCGCGATGGTCGAGGCCTCTGACTCGCCGTCCCATTCCCCTGGCGAAGCGCTCAGTGCCCAGCGCGAGAGCTCCCGCTTCGAAGTGGACTCTACTCCTCCCTCCATCACCGGACTCGCCGCAGCGGTTGACGGCAATCAGTTGCGGGTTCACTTTCGCGCGACTGATTCGTTCTCACCGATCAAACGCGCGGAATATTCCCTCGACGCCGGTGATTGGCAGTTCGTAGAACCGGTTGGACAGTTGTCTGATTCGAAGATAGAAGAATATGACTTTCGCGTGGCGATCGTCGCATCGACAACAACAGGATCGACGCCGGTCTCGACCGATCACGTCGTTGTCGTTCGAGCCTACGACCGGTTCGACAATCTCGCGACGGCCAAAGTTGTAGTGCGCGGCAAGTAAAAAACGCGACCTGTGAGGGCCGCGCTTCCCTGCTGTTCAGCAACTGGAACCTACCTCTCGGCGAAGATGATCGCCGGATCGGCATTTGCCGAATCCACGTTGATCATGACGAAATGTTGAATCAGGAAATTCGACTGTTTCGGATTGTCGAGCGGATACATAATAAACTTGCTCGCGGCGGGCGCAGTGAGAGTGATGCTGCCGGTAGTTGTGTTGAAATCAAATTTGCAGTTGCCAGCGAGATTCTCCGGGCTCGGAACGCCGGTAACGTCCTGCGTACCCGCCACCGTAAAGTCCGGCAGGGCTAATGAGAAAAGCAGATTCATGGCCACCGGATTCACACCAGCAGTCCCTGAACTTCCCGTTGCCGCCTGGAAGGGTCCAGTGAATTCTCCAGCTGCAAATCCTGAACCCGGTTGTTGATCCATCGTCCCAGAGTAGACGGCTGAAGGCAGGGCAGGATCAATATCGAGCAGGAAGCCGCGGTTAGCCGCTGTCAGGTAGAGAACGAAATGCACCGCCGGGTTCAACCAGTCCACGGTATAGCGACCACTCCCAAGTGTCGCGTAGGTAGAACTAAAGGTCTTTGCGGCAACTATGGTGCCCGCATTGTTGGCATCGTAGCTGGCAGAGATATTTCCGGCGCCATCGCCTTTTGCGGCAGTCAGCGAAACCAGGGCATTTGATCCGGCGTTATCGACGCCGGTGAGGTTCGATACCGAGAAGCTATCTAGCGCGGTCTTGTCGTAGGTTTCGGTTGGATCCTGAAAGACAACGCTGCCCACGACCGCCGGTTTGTTGGCCAGCGGATCCGTTGAGATCATGTACAGGGTAAACGGATTCGTCGCGTTCTGCGTATTTCCGCCAACGACATAAATTGCGAACTGGTAGGTGGCCGCTCCGTGGTCATTGTCTACCAAAGTCAGCGTGCCACTGCCATCGGCGGCGATGTTGTAGGTTCCTGTGACATCGGCGCTGGTCGTCACCGCGCCGCCATCATTGATATCCATCCTCCCCGCAGACAGGCTGCCCAAATGGTCCGACACAAACATGCCGGCCGAACCGGCGCGTTTGCCGCTGATGATATCGGAACCCGTCAGGCCAAATGCGAAGCCTCCCTTCAAAGCGCTCGTCTTGAAATCTGCTGACGAGGCCTGGGAGAACTGACCTGAACCGCGACCTACACCGTCACCGAACTCAATCATCCGCCCGTCGCCATCGGCGTCCAGGACGAACTTATAACTGCGTGTGTTCACTGCGCATGCTCCGGCACTCGTCTTCAGTGTGATCGTGCCATGACTGTTGATGTCCTGCGAATAAGAACTCGAGGACAGAATGCTGCAGTGATTGTGCCCTGCGGCCGTCAGTTCGTCCTGCACCCCACCCTGAATCGCTCCATTGGAATTCACCACGAAATTCCCGGCGATGGCGACCGGCTTGTTGGTACTGTCATATCCAGAAAAGCGGAACGCATAGGTTCCGTTCAGACGGGAATTCACGACCGTGATGTTCGTCGCGCCGATCCAATTGGGCGAATCGATCGTCGAGGTCGCTTGCACGGAAAATGGGCCACCCGAGGGAAGGACGTTGGGCGCTGTGTATAGGCCAGAGGCGCTCAAGGTTCCGCAATCGTTAGCGAGGCAGTCTGTGGAAGCAATCGCCCAATTTACCGTCTGAGGCGCCTGATCGGGCGTCACGGCGGCCGTGAGCTGCTGCTGGAGGCCTGCGCCCACCGTGGCGGGCCCCGGGATCACAGTGACCGTGATGGGAGAGACTCTCAACTGGAACTTATCCGATGCATTGGGGTTGACTACGGATGTGGCCGTAACATCAACAGTGGCGGGAGTCGGTGGACTCGAGGGAGCCGAATAGAGCCCGCTGGAGCTGATCGAACCGCAGGCCGGACTGCAGGCACCACCATTCTGCGTGACCGTCCAAGTGACTCCCTTGTTATCGGTATTCTTTACGTCTGCCGACAGCTGTAACGTGAGAGTAACTCCTACGATATTTTGTCCTAACGGGGCCGTTACCTTTACGATGATGTTCCCACCCGTGTGGCCACCGCCACCGGTTGCGCATCCAGACCATAGGGCCACGCTCAGCAACGTCACGGCGAACAACGCAGTCTTCATCATGATGAAATCTCTTTGACCCAAGTCGGGAAGGATTACTGTATACCGTCCCATGGACCACAAGCAGGAACGGTGGCCGGCTCTCGGATTCTTACTCCTCTTTGGTGCAGCCCAAAGGCCAATTCGCTATTCAAATCAGCGAGATACAAATGTACCTGAATCCAGAGCACTTGGCAGCAACGGGATAGACCGGTAAGGGCGGGGAGTATAGCTCGGTGCGCAACCTTTTGCACCTGGAGGCAAGAGTTTCTACCGTGAAGTTGCGGATTCGATGATTGCTGGACGCTTGGCTTTTTCGACGAGCGGGATCAGATCGTAGGCAGCAATACCGAGTGTTCCGCCCGAAAATCCATCGAGATAGGCGGAGTTGATACCGACTACTTCGCCGCGTGTGTTCAAGACTGGACCGCCACTGCCACCGCGCGCAGTGGGCGCGTCATAAATCAACTTGTCTCCGGATACGTCGCCGATGTGCCCAAACGTCGCGGATGGGCGGATGAGCGAGAGTGCGGCGAGTTCTCCTGCAGTGCCAGCATCGTCCTGACGGGACGACAAGCGCTCGTAGACCGCCGCTGGCGACTTGGCCACCATGCCCGTCACTCCCATGGGATATGCGAGCACGCTGATTGGCTCACCTACGCGAGGTGGCCCAGAGGCGAGCGGAAGAGCTTTGAGTTTTTCGGTAAATGCTGTGGGCTCGATCTGCAAAACCGCGAGATCCCCGTGTTGTGCCAGCACCACCGGATGCAAGACGACCGGGATGGGCGATCCGGGAAAATATGCTTCGAGTTTTTCCAGGATGGGCGTCGCACCGTGGCGAATGGCGGCTGCGGCTTCGCGATCTCCATACCAGGGCTCGGCGACGTGACGGTTTGTCGCGATCAGGCCAGGGCCTACGATGAATCCTGTGCCCGCAACCCGGGCATGTATGGGCGCCGATCCGGGATCGCCTGAAACTCGATAGATCCCGTAAATGTATCCAACCGACTCTCGCGCGTCGTCCACGGCAGCCGGGGAGAATGCTCCCTGCCGCTCCATCTCGGCAACCTGCTGCGACAGTTGATGGACTTGCTGCTCGAGACTCGCCGTCTCGGGCGGGGCGTAATAGTGGGCCAGCACGCCGGCGCCAATCAACGCCAGCACTCCCAGCAGACCCTGCACGAAACGCTGCCAAGTCTCGACGACTTGAGAATCCTTGTCTGAATCAAACATGAAATGGCGACCGCTCGGCCCGAACGCAGGAGGGAGGATTCCGGGCAGGCTCTATGCTGCCGGATTCCGGGACATGATAATAGGGTACCGAAGTGCGTGGTACGGCCGTGTCGGATGAGGCCGGTGAATCTGCTAGAAAAACGATTTTCTCAACGCTTCCAGGGGAATACAATACCCGCGAATGCGCACTCTTACTGCTGGCCTCGCCTGTTCCTTCCTTTTGCTACTCTCCGCCTGCGGAGGCGGAGGATCTAGCACGCAGCCCGTTAACAGCGTGTCGCTGACACTTGCCTCTTCCTCCACACTGGTATTTACGGGTCAATCCGGCACGACGATCAATGCCACAGTGAGTCGTCAAGGAACGGTCGGGAG
This sequence comes from Acidobacteriota bacterium, assembly GCA_016196065.1. NCBI lineage: Bacteria > Pseudomonadati > Acidobacteriota > Acidobacteriota bacterium. The sequence goes on from JACPYL010000025.1 coordinate 644,678, forward strand.
CGTCACACTGCAAGTGCAGGGCTTGCCGACCGGAGCATCGGCGGACATCACTTCTCCGAATTCGTCGAACGCGGGCAGCATCACGTTTACCGCTCCGACGGCAGCCGCTACAACCTATCCGCTGACGGTGACCGCGAGTGATGGATCCGTCAGCGATTCGGCCACGTTCTCTCTCGTGGTGGGGGCCGTCGCACAGATTGGAGCGAGCAGCAACGGCGCTTTCCAATTGGCGATGGCCACATCGTTTCAACCCGCCGAGTGGGACTACCAGTTCTTCACGCTCAACCCCACTGCGACCACAACCCTGCAAGACCTGCAATCGCAACACACGCGTTTACAGGGAATTTCCGGTGGAGTGCCCCAAAAGACTCTGGCCGCTTGGGATTTCACGATGCTCGACGCCATCACGCAGCCCGTGTTGGGCGTGGGCGACCATAGTCCTGAATTTCAGATCGCCAAAGGGCCGCCCTTGCTGTACACGGGCAACGACAGCAACAACAGTTTTCGCGATCTCACATTTCAAGAGCTGGCGAACTACTCACAAAATCTGGTTCGCTACTACAACACGGGAGGGTTCACCTCGGGGGATGGAGCCTTTCATGTCTCACCTGCCTATCCCACCGAGGTGATCACGTGGTGGGGAATTTACAACGAGCCCAACATCAACAACAACCTCACGCCGCAGCAGTATGTAACGCTCTACAACGCGACCGTGCCGAAGATGCAGGCGGTCGATCCATCGCTGAAGTACGTTGCGTTGGAATTGGCGGACTTCGGAACCGAGCCGCAAAACTGGGTTCCACCTTTCGTCAACGGAGTGACGGCTCACGTTGACGTGATGGCGACGCATTTCTATTCCACCTGCAATCAGAAAGACAACGATGCGACAGTATTCGCGACCGTCCCGGGATTCGTTTCCGACGTGCAGTTCTTCTATGCGCAGATGGCGACCAATCCTGCGCTCGCCAATGTTCCGTTGTGGGTGACGGAAAACAACGTGAATGCGGACTTCGACAAAGGCGGCGGTATCAGCGCCTGTAACGGAGGCGCATTTGTCACCGACCTGCGAGGATCGAGCGCATTCTTTGCGGCGTGGCGACCCTATGTCTTCTCGCAATTTGGGAAAGCGGGAGTCGAGGCGCTCTACCACTGGGATTTCGACGCTGACAAACAGTTCGGAGAAGTTGACTACAACACGGGAGCCTTGCAGCTCAGCTATTGGGTCGACTATTGGCTGGCTCGGATGTTCCCGTCACCTCCGGGAGCCACGTTGCTCGACTACACCGCGACGGACACGACTGACCTGGAAATTCTGCCAGTTCGGAATGCTGACAACAGCGTGACCGTGATGGTGGCGAACTATGCTCTCCATGCAACGGGCGACAACAACGGCACGGGTTCGCCGCGCACGGTTCAAATCGATACTTCGGCCTTCGGTGCTTTTGCGTCAGCGAGTCTGCTGACCATCGACGCGAGTACAAACGTAGCAACCGGCCCGGCCGCAACATCGGTCACGCCGGCCGCGCAAATCAATATCACACTCAATGGCTACGGCGTTGCTTTCCTGACTTTGAAGTAACACGCAAGATTCGAAGACCGTCGTTGGACGGTAGTATTCCGCGTTGAGATCGCGCGACGTCGTGCGCTCTTCCCTCTCGTTACGTAGAGACGGGGCTTGCCCCGTCTCCTCCTCAAGGTCCCTATGGTTTGATCCGCGCTTAGACTCGCTCCAGTTCGCGGTGTGTCCGCTCGCTGGCCACATTCCCGGTGTTAAGAGTGCCTGCAGGCTCGAAGAGCAGGAACCAGCATTCTTCCTCGGCCACCGGTTTGTGCTCGACGCCGCGCGGCACCACGATAAACTCACCTTCCTCGATCCACTCATGATGATCGAGAAATTCCATGCGGAAGCGGCCCTTCACCACCAGAAACATTTCGTCTTCGTTATCGTGATGATGAAAAATGAACTCGCCCTTGATCTTGTCGAACTTCACGGCCTGGCCGTTGAGTTCGGCACCGATGTAGGGCTTCCAGTATTCCGTTATCTTCGAGAATTTTTCGGCAATGTTGACCTTGGACATGAAGACCTCAGGGAGAAATTTACCGTATCTGAGAGTTTGATTTACTTCGAAGGGAGAGGGTCGCAAGAAATCCGGCGGCTGATAGCCGGCCAACCCTCTTAGATCTGTCATCCCGAGCGCAGCGAGGGATCTGCAGTTGGCCGCCGCCGGGAGAAACTGCAGATCCCTCGTCGCCTTCGGTTCCTCGGGATGACAGTTTCATGGGTTCTGTTGGTTACATGCGCAAGGTCATCCGTTCGTGTCCGCATGGACTCTTCGAATGATCTTTGTCTTCAGTTCCTTCCCGTCGCAAAACAAAAGCCGCCAGCATTTTCGCTGGCGGCTAACCCCTGCCGAGCTTTGCTCGGCTGGACAGGTCGAAGACCTGTCCCCACACCACTACAACACTAGCTCTCGTACAGCAGCACACCTTCCGCTTTTTCTGCGTCCACGGGACGGTAGTACAGTTTGTTGTCCTCGAGGAACACTTCGATGAACGCCGGCCGGGTTGTGATCGTACCCTGGATCAGCGCTTCCGAAAGCGGGTCTTCGATGTACTTCTGCAACGCGCGACGCAGCGGACGAGCTCCGTAATTGCGGTCGGTGAGCGTCTGGTTGAGAATCCATTTCTTGGCTTCGTCGGCCACCGTCACGGTGATCGAGCGCTGCGCAAGGTTCTGGTTGAGCTGGTTGACCATCAGTTCCAGAATCTGGATCAGGTCGTTTTCGCCGAGCGCCATGAACAGGATGATTTCATCCACGCGGTTCAGGAACTCGGGGTTGAAGGTGCGCTTGACCTCGTTCTTCACCAGGTCTTCGACCTTTTCGGAGACCATGCCTTCGCTCGAAGACTGGAAGCCCAGGCCTTCGCGTTTCATCAGGAAACGCGCGCCGATGTTCGACGTCATGATCAGGATGACGTTCTTGAAATCGACCGTGTTGCCGAGGCCGTCGGTTAACTGGCCGTCTTCAAACACCTGCAACAGGATGTTAAACACATCCGGATGCGCCTTTTCGATTTCGTCGAGCAACACGACGGAGTACGGAGCACGCTTTACACGTTCTGTGAGCTGTCCGCCTTCTTCGTAGCCGACATATCCCGGAGGCGATCCGATCAGCTTCGAGACCGAATGCTTCTCCATGAATTCCGACATGTCGAAGCGGACGAGAGCCTTGTCGCTGCCGAACATGAACTGCGCCAGCGTGCGGGCAACTTCCGTCTTACCGACGCCGGTCGGTCCTAGAAACAGGAACGATCCGATCGGGCGATTCGGGCTCTTCAAGCCTGCGCGGCTGCGGCGAATGGCGCGGGCCAAAGCGCTGATCGCTTTGTCCTGCGAGATGATCCGCTTGTGCAGTTCTTCTTCGATGCGCAGTAGTTTTTGCGTTTCTTCTTCTTTAATCGAGGTGATCGGAACGCCGGTCCAGCGCGATACCACGTCCTCGATGTCCTCCCGACCGACTACGCCAGTGGAGGATTCATCGAGGTGGTATTTTTCGCGAAGGGCGCGCAGGTTTTCGCGCTCCTTGCGTTCTTCGTCCGAGTAGAAGCGGGCCTTCTCGAACTCGTGGTTCGCGATGGCATTCTCCATACGATGGACGATGAACTTGATACGTTTCTGGACTTCCGTCAACTCTTCGGGCAACGAAGTCTGGCGCAGTTTCACGCGCGCTCCCGCTTCGTCGATCAAATCAATCGCCTTGTCCGGCAGGAAACGGTCCGGAATATAACGGCTGGAGTGCGATACGGAGAAATTGATCGCGTCGTCGGTATAGGTGACGGCGTGAAACTTCTCGTAGCGCTCTTTGATGCCGTTCAAAATTTTGACCGCATCGGATTCGTTCGGCGGCGGAACCTTCACTGCCTGGAAACGACGCTCGAGTGAACGATCTTTCTCGATCGACTTGCGATACTCGCCCGGAGTCGTGGCGCCGATGCATTGAATTTCGCCGCGCGACAGAGCCGGCTTCAGAATGTTGGCGGCATCGAGCGAACCTTCCGCCGATCCGGCGCCAACCAATGTGTGCAACTCATCGATAAAGATGATGGAATTCTGCGACTCCATCAGTTCCTTCATGATGGTTTTGAGGCGCTCTTCAAATTGTCCGCGATACTTGGTCCCGGCAACAATTAGCGACAGGTCTAGAGCAAGGATGCGCTTGTCGGCGAGGAACGAAGGAACTTCGCCGTCCGCGATCCGCTGCGCCAAGCCTTCGACGATGGCCGTCTTGCCAACGCCCGGTTCGCCAATCAAGACCGGATTGTTCTTGGTGCGGCGGCACAAAATCTGGATCACGCGCTCAACTTCGCCATCGCGACCGACCAGCGGATCGAGTTGTGTATCCATCGCGGCCTGGGTCAGGTCGCGCGAGAACTCGCTCAATAAAGAAGACTCGCGCTGCCCACGTTGCGGCTGCGCTTTTTCCTGGCTGGTACGGGCCAGTTCCTCGCGGATCGTCGACAGACGAAGTCCACGCTCATGCAGTATCTCTGCGGCAAAGCATTTTTCTTCGCGCAGCAGCCCGAGCAACAGGTGCTCGGTTCCAATGTGTTTATGCGACAGCCGTTCCGCTTCTTCCGCGGCATAGGCGAGCACGCGCTTGCACTCATTACTTAAAGGAAGGTCGACTGAGGTCGAAACCTTCTCGCGAATCGTGGTGTGACCCTCAATCTGCTTGCGGATCGATTCCACGGACGCGTGTGAGCGCAGGAAGCGGTTGGTCAGGGCCTTATCTTCCCTCAGCAGTCCGAGCAGCAGGTGTTCGGTCTCGATGTAGGGAGATCCGAACTGGCTGGCCTCGTACCGCGCAAAAAAGATGACGCGCCTGGCTTTCTCCGTGTAGCGTTCAAACATATACTTCATTCCCCCTGAGCTCTTGCGAAGAACCGAGCCTGCTCGCTCGCTCTCCTACCACCCTAACCTCATTATGCAATCCATTGGTCCACTACCCAAACCTTACCACTCTTAAAGTAACATCTGACGGCGGTCTCGCCGGGTACTTTGGTTTGGACCACTCGTCGAGTCCGTCTTCCCAAGTTCTGCATTGCCTCACGCCGGAAGCGACTCCGGCGCTACTTCCTCTATTTTGCCTCGATCCAGCCGTAGCACTCTATGGCACCGTCGTGCAAAATCCAGGTTGTGCGTCGCGATCAATGAAGTCAGCTGATGCTCGCGATGCAAACGCGCAATCAATTCAAAAACCACTTCCGCAGTGCGTCCATCGAGATCGCCAGTCGGTTCATCGGCGAGCAGGAGTTGCGGCTTGGTGATGAGCGCGCGAGCCAGAGCTAGTCGCTGCTGCTCGCCTCCGGAAAGTTCGCCCGAACGATGATGGCCGCGGGCTTCCAGTCCGACCTGGCGCAACCAGTTGGATGCTTCGAGCGAAGCGGCCGGCAGAGTCTGCCCCCGCGTGAGCAGTGGCATGGCCACATTTTCAAGCGCGGTAAATTCGGGCAGCAGGTAGTGAAACTGCCATACAAAGCCGATTTCACGGTTACGAAATTCAGCAGCGCCGTCTTCGGAGAGCGAATTCACCTGAGAGTGCGCGCAGTATACGGCACCCGCAGAGGGACGTTCAAGCGCTCCGACGATGTGCAACAAGGTACTCTTACCGGTACCCGATTGCCCCACGATCGCCAGCATCTCTCCTTTGTTTACCTGGAAAGACAGATTCTCAAAGAGCACCAGATCCGCTTCGCCTGAGCGAAAGACCTTTTTCAAACCTTCCACCCGCACCAGCGGGCTTTGCTCTATTGGATGCAAATCACCCCTCCTACGGATCAAAGGGCCTCAGGACCATCGCTGCACTGTCGATTACAACACGGTAGAAGCGAGTCCTGATTCCATTAGAGCACGAAGAAGATGGCGTTGCTCCAATCGCGATTTTGACCTCGAAAAGGCGATCTGCGAAAAACTGTATACCCGAAATAACCGCCTGTAATGTGACCGTGGTCACACGCGTAGGGAAGCAGCTCGGAACCGTCTGAGGCGGGCTAAAACGAGCGGCAACAGTCTACCGATTATTCCTGCGGTCGCACCTGCAGATTGTTGAAAGCCGCCTGTGCTGAGGGCAGAACTGTCGTCGCCGCGGGTGTCCAATTCCTGCGTTCCACGAAGGTTGGGGGTTCGTAGGTCTTGCCGGCAGCCAGCCGACGGTCTTCTCGGCGGGTCGTCCAGAGCAGTGCTGGACCTCCCACCCATGCGGAGACCCGAGACACCATGCCGAACTCCTTCGCCAGTTCACGCCGCAATGCGCGAATCTGTTCGCTCGCCTCGCGGTTCACTTTGCGGAAGTAGTGTTCCGCAGTCCAGAGCGCGGCGCTGTAAACGGTGCGGAGTTTTGCATTGTCGCGCGCAAAGCGTTCCCGCACGCGCGCGTCAGGATAATCCCGATACCGTTGCCACCCCTGCAGCATGGTCTGACACATGCGAGCCAGGCTGGGACCGTTGCGTTCGAAGTCGCGCTGGAACGCCCAGTCGAGATAACGCTTGGAATCGTCGCGCGAAATTGCGGCGTGCCGAAAATTGAATTTATGCTGTCCGTGAATGTCGGCGAAATCGATTCCTTCCAGCATCCTCCCCTGCTCCGACATTTCCTTGTACAGCGGCGTTCCCGGCACCGGAGTGTAGAGCATGAACTGATGGAAGTCGGTTTGATGCGCCACCGCGTATTCGATTTCTTCGAGGATGTTCTCTGGCGTGTGATGTTCGAGGCCAACGATGGTCGAGCCCTGGACGCGAATCCCATGTTGCCGCAATTCCCGCGTCAGTTGATGAGAGTCCGTGCCATCGAGTTTTACATATTTCGATCGAGGTGACTCGAGGCCCATCCATATCCACGAGACACCGAGTTCCACCAGTTCTTCCATCTTGTATTTGCGGATCGCGTTCGCCGAAGCGAAGACCGCCATACCCCAGACTTTGTTCCCTTCTTTCATTCGCTGCAGCAATTGCAGCGCACGCTCGCGATGGAGCAGAAAATTCTCATCCATCACAAAAAATGTCTGGACCCCGAGCGAGGCCTCTGCCTGGCACATGACTTCGTAGAGCTGGTCGCCAGTCTCGTAAAAGTTGATGAAGTTTCCCTTGCCGCCAAAAAAAGCCGAAGTCGTACAGAAGTTACAGCCCATCGGACAGCCCACCGACGGAATGATCGTGGCAGCGGTGCCTCCTTTACTCTCAGGAAGCTTGATGCCCAGGATGCGCGTGTCCATGCCGGAAACAATTTCAGGATGCCGAACCGGTGCGTGGTCATCTTCGCCGAGGTAGCGACGCATCCAGGAGATACCTTCGCCGCGCACGATGTGGTCAGCATCGATCATGCCTTCGAGCCCGGGGACCGCAGCCACGTGGCCGCCGATCACAATCTGGGAATGGGGTGACAACTCCCGCACCATGCGGCACATCTCGCGAACCTTTCCGAGATTCACGATGATCGAGGAAATTCCAACAACGTCATAGTTGTTGTCTAGAAGTTCGCGGGCAAAATCTTCTCGCTCCGGAAAATCGAGGACGGTACAGGGCGCCGAAATATTCTGCTGGATCATCATGATCCCCCACGACCGGTGAAACATACGCAGCGAGAACCCGCCCTGCGCACGCGTGACCTGGTTGTGGTAAAGCTCCATTGGATTAATCGCGCGGCTCCCAAATTCGTCGTCCTGCGCGTAGGGGCCGAATACAGAGGTCAGAAGTACGCGCGCACGGGTGCCTTTGGGATGGGCTGGTGTTGAGTTGATCATGTCTTCAAGGCTAGTAAACGGGTGGGGTCGAGGTCTGTGATGAGAGTCGAAGAATCCCAAAGAATACAAAAGTGTTACAAGGCCGATCTGAATTGAAAACACTCCTTCGCGTGCTGGGCGGCGTTTTGCCGCAAACCTCGCTATTAAGTGCTTTGAATCCTGTGTCATTGGCAAGACTAAAGATCAGCAAAAGTGACGCTCCAGCCGCAAAACTCTTCACAGTTGACACGCGTCTCGTTTCAACGCTACAGTCCCTTTCAAGTTCGCCAGTACCAGTTGTCGCTCGGTGAATCCCAACCCCCGTGCAGTTCACAACTTAAGAGGACCTTCATGACCCTTCGCAGGCGTATTCCCGCAGTCATTCTTGTCGTGCTGGCAATTGCCGGTGTGACCGCAGTCTTCGTGACCACGTTGTCAACGACCTCCAGCGCCGCGTCCAATCCTAAGATTGCGGCTCGCCTGCTGAAAGAAACGGCGCACGGAAACGGAACCGAAGCACTCGTTGTTCTGTCCGAACAAGCGAACCTGAAAGCGGCCGCTACCTTGCCGACCAAGGAAGCAAAAGGGCGTTTCGTTGTGAACACGCTGCGCGAAGTTGCCAGCCGCACACAGGCGCCGATCATCGCGATGCTCGAAAAGCGTGGCATTCCGTATCAGTCATTTTGGGCCGTCAACATGATCCAGGTGAGCGGCAATCGTGCGCTGCTGGATGAACTCGCCAGCCGCACCGACGTGAAACAGATCGATGCGAATCCTCATGTACGAACCAGTCTTCCGGTTCCAACCACGTTCGACGCTCCCGATCAGGCCAGCGGAATTGAGTGGAACGTGACCAAGGTGAAAGCGCCGAAGGTTTGGGCGCTGGGCTTCAAGGGCGAAGGAAGAGTCGTTGCCGGAGCAGATACGGGCGTGCAATGGGATCATCCCTCACTCAAGGGCCACTACCGCGGGTGGAACGGGACGAAGGTCAATCACGACTTCAACTGGCATGACGCAACCTCGCAGCATCTGGCGACGCCCACCGATCCATTTGGACACGGCACCTTTACGGTTAGCCAGATGGTCGGCGACGACGGCGCGGGCAACCAGATCGGCGTCGCTCCCGGCGCGAAGTGGATCGCCTGCCGCAATATGGACGCGAGCGGCACTGGATCGCCGACAACATACACGGAGTGCTTCCAGTTCCTGATGGCGCCTTACCCGGTTGGTGGAAACCCTAATCAGGGTGATCCGACCAAGGCACCCGATTCGATCAACAATTCCTGGACCTGTCCGGCGAGTGAAGGCTGCTCCGCTAACACGCTTCTCCAGATCGTGGACAACGTGCGCGCCGCCGGAATCTTCCCCGCGATGGCAGCGGGCAATTCTGGATCATCCTGCTCCAGCATCACCGATCCGCCAGCGATCTATGACAGCTCGGTGAGTGTGGGTGCAACCGACTCTACGAACCACATTGCCAGTTTCAGCAGCCGCGGCCCGATCACGGCCGATGGCAGCAATCGCCGCAAGCCCGATATTTCGGCTCCCGGCGTTAACATTCGCGGCGCAGTACCCACCAATGCATATCAATCCGGTTGGTCGGGAACGTCCATGGCCACTCCGCACATCGCGGGCGCGATCGCGCTGCTCTGGCAGGCAAAGCCAGCCTTGAAAGGCAACGTGGATGCCACCGAGACTCTTCTAGAAAAGAAGGCAATGCACCTGAAGACCACGGAAACCTGCGGCGGAACACAAGGCAAGGTTCCGAACAACGTCTTCGGATACGGGCTGTTGAATATCTATAAGGCGGTGATTGCACCGTAGCAGCTTCGACCTGTGAGAAGAAAGTTTACGTAGAGACGCGGCTTGCCGCGTCTCTTTTTTTGTGGGGTGCGATTGCGATCAGGAACTATTCGTAGCGCAAGGCTTCAGCCGGCAGAATCCGAGCCGCCGACCATGACGGATAGATCGTCGCAACCAACGAGATTCCGATCGACACCAGCGCAACGATTACACCGTCCATAATCCGGGGCACGAAGGGAACGTAGTCGATGGAATAGACTTCCGGCGAGAGTGAAATGAAATGGTAGTGACCGCCCGCCCAAGAGATCGCGTATCCCAGCACCAGGCCAGCGGCGGTTCCAATCACGCCGATCAAAACTCCCTGCGCGATAAACACCCGCCGAATCTGAGACTTCTTCGTCCCCAGCGCGATCAGCACGGCGATATCTTTTGTTTTTTCCATCACCATCATGGTCAGCGAGATGAGGATATTCAGCGCCGCCACGAACACAATCAGCCCGATCGTGATGAACGTCACGACCCGCTCCAGGCGTAGCGCGCGAAACAGAGCCTTGTTCTGCTCCATCCAACTGGTCGCCATGAAGCCGTGTCCAGCCGCCTCTTCGAGCTGACGGGCAACATCGTTGGCGGCATAGATATCGTCAAGCTTGAATTCGATCACCGAAATCAAATCGCCGAGTCCGAACAGCTGTTGCGCATCCGAAAGACGTGTGAACGCCCACGAAGAGTCGTAGTCGAAGAATCCCGAGTTAAATATCCCAACAACTTTGAATCTCAAATACTTCGGCACCATGCCGAACGGAGTCAGTTCTCCCTGCGGACTCGTGACCAGCACGACCGATCCCACGCTGGCGCCGATCTGTTCGGCCATTTCCTTGCCGAGAATAATCGGCGGCATCGCGGCAACACGCTCGTGCACGCCGGCCAGGTCATCGGGCGATGTGCCGCCTGCTGACTGATCTGCGTGGGGACGGGTCTCTGACCCTTCCATGCCGGGTCGAAGACCCGGCAGCGCTGGATCGGCCTCCAGCGGCACCGCCGATCCCAGCGTCACCGTCTTCAGCAGATCGCTGACTTTGCTTTCATACGACGGCAGCAGCCCCTTCACAACCGCTCCCCGCGCCCGCGGCCCGCGCGAGATCAGCACTTGCTCATAAATCGCCGGAGCCACTGCCACCACGTGCGGTTGCTTCGACAACTTTTCGAGCAACGGACGCCAGTCCTGAATCCCGTCGCTCTGCACCCGCAACAGGCTGACATGCGCCGTCGACCCAAGTAATCGTTGTTGTAGGTCCTGCCGGAAGCCATTATTGATGGCCAAAGCAACAATCAGCGAGGCCACTCCAGCCGCAACACCTGCGATAGAAATTCCTGTGATCACGCCGATGAACGCCTGGCGGCGTTTCGCCCGGAGATAACGCGTCGCGATAAAGAGTTCAAAGCGCATGAGGACGGGGAGCTCTCAGCCATCAACATTCAGCCAATGCGGATTATATCTGGGTCTGCCTACAGGATTCGCGGGATGAACGCAGGAACAGAACGACGATACGCGCGATACTCTTCGCCAAACCGCTTATCCAACTCCGCATCCTCCATCCGAATCATCACCGCGCCGGTCACGATCGCAAAGACCGTAAGACCCCAACAGACGACGAGGCCCGTCCCCATGCTCCACGCCAGCATCTCGCAGAAATGCGCCAGGTACAAAGGATGCCGCACGCGAGCACGAATGCCTCCCGTAACGAGTCGCTGATCGCGGTTCCCGGCGTGAATCTCCGGCAGGCCGCCGAGTTGCTTGGCGCTGAAGTTCTTACTGGATCGAAAATAGAGATACAGGCCGGTGGCAAAGAACACTGCGGCAGGAAGCCAGTTCCAGACTCCTCGATAGAGTGCCACATGCCGCCACTGAGATGTGGCGATGGCCACGACGATCCACATCAAAACCCAAACAGGTACGAGTATGCGATACGGAGATCGCCGCTGCGATCGCCAGCGATCCGCGAATGGGTGAATCGTCAGCCAGAAAGCTGGGATCGTCGAATACACCACGCAGGCCAGCCAACCAATGATGTTCAGTCCCCCGCGCATAGATATGAAATCTTAGCAGCCGGCGAGGATTGGTCCCGGAGGGACCGCTGACAATAGCCCGCCAGGTTTCCCCAGCGCTAAAGCGCTGGGCTATTATCGCTCGCCCTCCGGGGCTTGGATTTGCCCGCCTCGGCACCTGCCGCCTTACAGCACATCAGCATCTCGGTGATTTACAATCTTGAGTTCCCTTTTCGGAGAGACCCACTGTGATCCCACGCTATACCCGGCCCGAAATGGCCCGCATCTGGAGTGACGAAAACCGCTTCCGCACCTGGCTGGCCGTTGAAGTCGCTGCCACCGAGACCCTGGCCGAGGCTGGCATCGTGCCAAAAGAAGCGGCGAAGGCGATCCGCCAGCGCGCCAACTTCAATGTGGACCGCATCTTCCAGATTGAAGCCGAGGTCAAGCACGACGTCATCGCCTTCACCACTGCGGTCGCGGAAATCGTCGGGCCGCATGCGCGCTGGTTTCACTACGGATTGACCTCCAACGACGTGGTCGACACGGCGCAGGCCCTCCTCATCCAGCAGGCGTCCTCGCTGATTGCAGGCGATCTGGAACGGCTCGCGAACGTGCTCGAACGTCGCGCCTGGGAATTCAAAGACACGCCCATGATCGGTCGGACCCATGGCGTCCACGCCGAGCCAATTACGTTTGGCTTCAAGATCGCTAACTGGTATTCCGAGACGCAGCGCAACATCGTGCGATTCAAAGCGGCCACCGAAGACTTGCGCGTGGGAAAATTCTCCGGCGCAGTGGGCACGTTCGCGCATCTGTCACCGGAACTCGAAGAAAAAATCTGTGCGCGCCTGGGATTGAAAGCCGCCGCCGTATCTTCGCAGGTCATTCAACGCGACCGGCACGCGAACTATCTCGCGACCTTAGCCGTGGTCGCTTCAACCCTCGATAAGATCGCCACCGAAATTCGCCACCTGCAACGGACTGAAGTCCGCGAGGCAGAGGAATTTTTCAGCGAGAAGCAAAAAGGCTCGTCGGCGATGCCGCACAAGCGCAATCCCGTAACCTGCGAGCAGATCAGCGGACTCGCGCGTGTTGTGCGTGCCAACGCGCAGGCCGGATTTGAGAACGTTCCGCTCTGGCACGAGCGTGATATCTCGCACTCATCCGCCGAGCGCGTCATCATCCCAGACTCGACAACGCTCGCCGACTACCTACTGAACAAGACGTCGAACCTGATCGAGACGATGTTCGTGTATCCCGAACGCATGCTGGCCAACTTGCACAGCACGCGCGGCCTGGTCTTCAGCGGGCAACTACTGCTCGACCTGGTAGAAGCCGGAGTGTCACGGGAAGACGCCTATCGACTGGTGCAAGAAAATGCCATGCGCGCATGGAGAGAAGATCTGGACTTTCATGCGCTGGTGCTTGCCGAGCCGAAAATCGCAGGAAAAGTGCCCCGCGCCAAGATCGAGCATGCCTTCGACCTGAAGCGGCAACTCAAGAATATCGACAAGATCTTTGCCCGAGTGTTTCCCGAGAATGGCCGCGCGAAGGGCATTGCCCGGCAGAAGTCTGGCAAGGGTGGCAGCACAAAACAGAGGAAGACATCCCGCTGATTTCCGGTCGGAAACCACTCGGCATTGTTACCGTTCGTTGACAAAGATCCTTTCTAATTCGTGATAAACTCTGCGCCGAGTTGAGCGCCATCTGTTAGTTGTGCGCCGCAGTGAGGTGTTGCCGTGGCAAATAGACACCTGCCATTCGTCGTTGCTCTTCCGCTTCTTCTCGCTTTGTGTCTGGGGTGCGGCTCTTCCCCCACGATGACACCGCCCCCGCCGCCTCCAACTAAGTCGGAGTTCCTCTACATGCTGACCTTGCAGCCTCCGCCGGGAGGCGAACAACTTACTGCTTTCAAGCTGGACCCGGCCACTGGAGTATTGATGTCGCCGACGACTACACCAGTCACCTTGGTTGCAGGGCTGGCCGTCGATCCATCGGGCAGGTTCCTCTATGCTTCTAACGCCGACGTTTTTGCGCCCGCCATTGACATCTTTTCCAGTGATTCGAAGAGCGGCTCCCTCACGCAAGATGGCGCCTTCGTGCTCACCACCATCTGTCCGTTATGCGCTCCCGTCAATGGGCCGGGCGCACTGGCCACGGATCCACAAGGCCATTTCCTCTACTACGGCAGCAATACTTTCGGATTTGGCCTAACCGAGGTTGTGGGCGGCCTTTCGGTAGCGGCCGGAACGGGCGCTCTCAATTTTGTTCCTGGCTCGCCATTCTCCGCCGATGACGTGCCCTTCTACCTGCAGGTGCACCCGGGCGGGCACTTTCTCTTTACGGTGAACACCCCCAACCCTCCTGACTTCTCAGTGAGCGGCGTTTCTGGATTTTCTATCGACTCCAGCACAGGCGCTCTCACTCCCGTTCCGGGATCGCCTTTCAGTGTGTCGCTACACGCTGACCTGGCCGGTTTCGCAATCCATCCTTCGGGGAAGTATCTGTATGTGAGCACGGCGAAATCGGCCAACGGCATTCTCGCCTGGAGCGTCGATACCGCCACCGGCGCGCTCTCGCCGCTGACGGAGTCTCCGTTTGCTCCGGGCACTTCTCCGGTGGGCATCGCCATCAACCCTTCCGGCAAGTTTCTGTACTCAGCGAATCCCCTGAGTGGCGGCGGTATCTTCGGGTTCACGATCGACAGCGCGAGCGGTGCCCTGACTCCCCTGACCGGCTCTCCGTTCGACATGAGTGCCCGTTTGGGGGACTGCACGATTGATCCTTCGGGAAAATTCCTGCTGGCGGCTGACGCAACGAACAAGACTCTCGTTATTTTCTCGATCGATGCCTCGACTGGCGCACTTTCTCAGATCGGAAGCCCAACTCCGCTGGACGCCGTACCGTTTGTAATACTGATGACGAAAGCGCCTCAGTAAGCCGACCCATTCCCTGGCGACGGCGCGGATCGGTATGGTTTCCTACTGGGATGGAACAGATCGCGAATCTCGAAAGGCCACGCGTCGCTATTTTCGGCCCGGGTCTTTCCTCACCAACTCCAGCAAATCAACCAGCTTCTGCAGATTCTCGGGACCGACGTGCCGCAAAATCTCGCGGCCGTGCTTTTGGATGGGCGCATCCATCTCGCGCAACAGCTTCAGTCCAGCGGGGGTGATCTTCCCGTAAATGACGCGGCGGTCCTGGTCCCCGCGCGCGCGCTTCACGAAACCCATATTCTGCAGACGATTCAACAGCCGCGTGATGTCGGGATCGCGTGTGATCATGCGCTCGCCGATCTCACTGCATGGCAATCCCTCCGGCCCGGCGCCGCGCAGGATGCGCAACGCGTTGTACTGCGTCCCGGTTAGCCCGAATTCCTTCAGACGGGCTTCGACTTGCGCCTGCAATGCGTCTGTCGTTCGCAGCAGGGAAAGATAGGCTTCCTGCTCCGGACCGCTGAAAGGAGCCTTCTGTTTGAGTTCCGCTTGCAGTCCGCGCGCCATGTGGCGAGATTATTTGTCATGACGAGGATATGTCAAATCCGTGTAAAGGACTGATCACGAGATATTTACAATCGCCTCCCGCGGCGATACATCTTCCGCGAGGCCGCACCGCATCTATTTAACTAACCGGTTAATAAGGTGGCGTGGGAAAACCGGAATTTTGCAGTGAGGATGGCAACATGAAGAAAGTATTCGGGTTTACTACTGTCGCGTTGCTGCTCCTGCTGAGCATGACCGCTCTGGCCGCAACCGGCCGATACGATCAGCAAATTCAGCAGGCGGTCAGCATGAAGATGCACGATGCGCAGCAATTTCAGAATGTGCAGTCGAGCGTTGAGGATGGAATTGTCACACTGCATGGCACTGTCGGCCTGTTCCAGGACAAGGTTGATGCCGCTAAGAGAGTGAAGAAGGTTTCGAACGTTGCAGGAGTTCGAAATCATATCGCGGTCGCGGGCACAACTCTGTCCGATGACCAGCTTCAGCAGAAACTGGCAAAGAAGCTGGCCTATGACCGCGTCGGATACTTCGACAACACGTTCAACTACGTCGAACTTGGCGTAAAGAATGGAGTGGTGACTCTCGGCGGCTACACCTATAACGACGTCGCCCGCGATTCAGCGCTGGCGATTGTGCAACGCATGCCGGGCGTCAAGGACGTGGTCAGCGAAGTGAAAGTGCTACCGACCTCGATCTTCGACAACGAGCTACGCGCTCGCACCGCACGCGCAATCTATCGCGACTCCGTGCTGGGACGATACGCGATCGACCCCGTGGACCCGATTCGCATCGTGGTCGACAACGGGCACGTGACGCTTTATGGATCTGTCCAGAGCCAAATGGACAAGAACATCGCCGGCCTGCGGGCTGGTCAGGTGTTCGGAGCATTCAGCGTTGAGAACAAACTTGCGGTGAACTAAGAAGTTGACCGTTTTCGAGGGCGCAGCGCAAGCTGCGCCCTTGGTTGTTTCAACATCGTTACGGTGTGAATTTGTAGATCATCCCTTTGCGGCTGGTCCCACCGGATGGCGTTGCGCCATACAGATTTCCGGCGGCGTCGAAAGTCAGCCCATAGTTGGGAGCATAGCCGTCGAAATTCTTCCCGAAGAAGTGGATGATATTTTCCTTCCAGCCGCCGTTGCCGAGAGTGAGTTTGAAGACGGTGCCACAATCGCACGATGGTCTTCCGCCAGCCGACGTTGTTCCAAATAGATTGCCTGCTCCGTCAAAAACGAGCGTAGCAGTCGGAAGGCTGCCGTCGGTATCTCCCAGAAAACTGTAAAGGACATTCTCCTGCCACTTGCCGTTCGGGCCGGGTGCTAACTGGTAGGCAGTTCCCATTCCTGCGACTCCCCCGAAGTAGGTCGTGCCATATAGATTTCCGGCGCTGTCCCATGTGAGTCCTCCGTACGGATTGGCGCCGTCGGGCATTCCCTTGAAAGCATCGAGAGTGGTGAGGGTCCAGCGGCCGCTCGGCGTCCGCCAGAGCTTGTAGATCGTGCCCAGTCCATTCGTGCCGCCCTGCTCGGTGACACCAAAAATATTGCCGCTGGCATCCAGCAACAGATCACCCATGGATCCCGTAGCGCCATCCTTGCCGCCGGAGAAGTTGTGGAGGACCTTCTTGTGCCACGTGCCGTTCGGGGTGGGGGTAAGCATGAATATGGTCCCGAAGGAATGGGTCCCACCGTTCGGAGTCGTACCGAACAGGTTGCCGGCCGCATCGAATATGACACGGCTCCCTGGACCACCGCCGTCCTTGTCTCCCTTGAAGTTGTAGATTGTCGAAAGGAACCATTGGTCGCCGACGAGCGCCAACTTGTACACCACGCCGCAACCGTCCCCGGCACAAATCCCGGCGTTGCCTCCAGCGACTGCAGTTCCGTAGAGGCTTCCGTCGGGACCAATCGTGACTCCGGCGTGGGGATCGAGTCCGTCATTGCCTCCGGTGAAGCTATAGATCACGGTCTGAACCCAGGAATCCCCCGACGGGGTCAACTTGAAGATGGCGCCGAAATCGAACTCGCCGCCGCCAGCGGTGGTCCCGTAAGCATTGCCCGCGCTGTCGAACGTCAAATGGGTCGCAGGATCACGTCCATCGACGCCCCCTGTAAAACTGTAAACACGCTTGTAGCCAACCGCCCAGGCGGCGCTCGTCATGAACGCGGCAACCGCGAAGACAACACACGCCTTACCGATAGATATCCAAAGGTTCTTGCTTTTCATTTTCGACTCCTCGCCTCAGAAGTGATTGCGAGCCGGAGACAACGTTAGTCGAGTCACGGCAGGGTTTGGGCCGGAACTATAGCATTGAAATCGCCGGAAAGCCACGTCCCGGGGACATTCTCAGGGTGTTTGTGCGTTGCAGGAAGGTGCGGCGCCCCTAGTTGGCGCGACGGGCGTACACCAGTTTCAAACCGTCGGCTTGCAGGATCCGTTGAATCTGATGCTTGGCGTGGACTGCCCATGGGCCTGCGGTATCGAGCCGCACATAGGCACGCCAGTGTTGCAGAGCTTTTCGGGGTTCGCGAATCTTCTCGTAGGCCAGCGCCAGGTTGTAGTGCGCGTCCGCGTACGTGGGCGCCAGTTGGATCGCGGTCTTGTAGGTCGCGATCGCTTCCTGCACACGACCGGTTTCATCGAGCACGTTGCCTAAATCGAAATGGGCGAGCGCATACCGTGGATCGATCTCAATCGCGGAGCGGTAATGCCGTTCAGCCGCCGAATATTCCTGCCGGTTGTAATAAAGCGTTCCCAGGTTGATGTGTGCGGCAGCGTGATTAGGATCCATTTCCAGAACCTTTAGATAGGCTGCAATGGCCTCGTCCTGCGTGCGGGGCTCTTCTTCCAGGGCAATACCGCGCGCAAACAACTCGGCAACGTCGGTGATAACCAGTTCCGGCCCGGTGCGGGGCGGACTGGCCACGATCTTTTCCTGATTTGCGAAATCGAACATGAACTGCCCTGCAATCGGCTCGAATACTCGCCCGTCATGACGGAAAGCGACGCGCCGCCCAGTTTGATACGAACCGGCTTCGATGAGCGGATTCTCCATGCCCGCAACCTGCTTCTGCATCGCTTCCAGTGATTGCCGGATCATCGCCGGGCGCACCTTCTGCGCACATAGATCGCGAACTTTCTTGATTTGCAGCAGATCAAAAAAAGAGTAGCTCTCGGCTGCCGTGACCAGTGCGGCCTTTTCCCACGCCTGAAGTTGGCGCGACGTGATCCGCAAGATGCGCAGCAGATCGGCTCTGCAGTAACTTTGCACGGCGATTTCCACTTCCACTCATAATTATCCGTAACTCTTGGTTGAGAAAGCAAGTAGCAAGCCAGTGGAAACTGTGGAGAACGAGCCTGAAATAGCACAGAAGTGGTAGAGAAATACGACAACGGACTGGCATTCGACGCCCCGGAAAAGAAAAACGGTTCGTGCCCAAGAGACGACCCTGCTACCCTGACAAGTCGCGTAACCCAGTTCTCAGTTCTCAGCGAAGGCGCCTGGCGAACTAGGGTTTACTGAGAACTGAGAACCGGGAACTGAGAACTGCTACTAGGAGACTTCATCGATGCGAACGGTGCAAGTTGGATTGATTGGATGGGGACTAGGCGGCCGGATTTTTCATGCGCCGATGATTCGTGCGGTGCCGGGGTTGCAACTGGCTGCGATCGTGGAACGATCAGGCGACACCGCTCGCGCAGCCTATCCGGATGCGCGAATCGTTCGCAGCGTTGACGAACTGCTTGCCATTGACTCGATCGAACTGGTGGTCGTCACCACTCCCAATACAACGCATCTTGATCTCGCGTGCCAATGCTTGCGAGCGGGGCGGCATGTCGTCGTGGATAAGCCTTTCGCAACAACTTCGGCAGAAGCTGCCGAGATGCTGAGGGTCGCACAAGAATCCAAGCGCTTGATCACCGTCTATCAGAATCGCCGGTGGGACGGCGATTTCCTGACCGTGCGACGAGTCATCGACGAGGGCAAGCTTGGACGCCTGGTCCTTTTCGAATCGCACATGGAACGCTATCGTCCCAACCTCAAGGCGGACACGTGGCGGGAGTTGCCGACGCCAGGAAGCGGCCTGTGGTTCGATCTCGCACCGCACATGCTCGATCAGGCGTTCCTGCTCTTCGGGCCGCCGGTATCGATGACCGCCGAGTTGCGCGCGGAACGCGACGGCGCGGTCGTCGATGACGCTTTCGATGTCGTGTTGCACTACTCCAAATTGCGCGTTCTATTGCGATCCAACTTGCTCACGTGTGTGACGGGGCCGCGCTTTCGTCTGAATGGAGTTCGCGGGTCGTTTGTGAAGTCCGGTACCGATCCGCAAGAAGACGCGCTCAAGAGCGGCGGAACTCTGGACCAGGCAAACTGGGGCAAGGATCCCACTGAAAACTGGGGCACACTTTCCATTGCGGACGGTGACAAGATCACTGCTTCCCGCATTCCGACTGAGGTCGGCAATTACAGCCACTACTACCAGAACGTGTACGACGCAATCGTGTCCGGAACAGCGCTTGATGTTTCCCCGCAACACGCATTGGATATCATGCGTGCGCTGGAACTGGGAATCGAGAGCAGCCGGCGTGGATGCAAGCTGCCTTTCGCGAAGTCATAGAGATCAGGTCGGAAGAAGTGCGGCAGACGGAGGAATCACCGTATGTCCAGCTATATTGGCGCGATTGATCAAGGGACCACGAGTTCACGTTTCATCGTGTTCGATCGATCCGGTCGCATTGTCAGCGTGGCGCAGAAAGAACATGAGCAGATTTATCCCAAGCCGGGATGGGTCGAGCATGATCCCGAAGAAATCTGGCGCAACACGCAAGCTGTCATGCAGGAAGCCATGCAGGCGCGCGGACTGCGTCCCGCGGACCTGGCCGCGATTGGAATCACCAACCAGCGCGAAACGACCGTGGCGTGGCATCGCAAGAGCGGCAAACCCGTCTACAACGCAATCGTGTGGCAGGACACGCGCGTCGCTCCCACCGTGGCCACCTTCGCGGCAAAGGGCGGCCAGGACCGTTATCGTGCCCGGACCGGACTCCCACTCACAACTTACTTCAGCGGCCTCAAGATTCGATGGATCCTCGAAGAAGTTGCCGGCGCCCGCGCGCAAGCCGAAGCTGGCGACCTGCTGTTTGGCAACATCGACACCTTCCTGATCTGGAATCTCACCGGCGGGCCAAATGGCGGCGTGCACGTCACCGATGTCACCAACGCCAGCCGCACGCAGTTGATGAATCTGAGCACACTCGATTGGGATCCCGAGATTCTGCAGGATTTCGGCATCCCGCGAAAGATACTGCCCAGGGTCGTCTCGAGCAGCGAAGTCTATGGGCACGCCAGTGTTCCCGCTGTAGGGGGCGTTGCGATCGCCGGCGATCTTGGCGATCAGCAAGCCGCGCTGGTCGGGCAGGCCTGCTTCAAACCGGGTGAGGCCAAGAATACGTATGGCACCGGCTGCTTCATGCTCATGAACACCGGAGAGCGGGCCGTACCGTCGAAATTCGGTTTGCTGACCACAGTTGCGTATCAGCTGGGATCGAAGAAACCTTGCTATGCGCTCGAAGGCAGCGTGGCGATCACGGGTGCTCTCGTGCAGTGGGTCCGCGACAATCTTGGACTCATCGAAAAGAGCGCTGATATCGAGGCGCTCGCCCGGCTGGTGCCCGACAACGGCGGCGTATATTTCGTCCCAGCATTTTCCGGCCTCTACGCACCTTACTGGAAAGACGACGCACGTGGTGTAATCGCAGGCTTGACCCGCTACGTCAACAAGGGACACATCGCCCGCGCCGTGCTCGAAGCCACCGCGTTTCAGGTGCGCGAGGTCGTCGATGCCATGGCGAACGACTCCGGAATTACGCTTGACGTTCTGCGCACCGACGGCGGAATGGTGAGTAACGAGTTGTTGATGCAGTTCCAGTCCGACATTCTCGCGAAGCCCGTGGTGCGTCCGCAGGTGCAGGAAACGACCGCGCTCGGCGCCGCCTACGCTGCTGGACTGGCAGTAGGGTTTTTCAAGGACACTGACGAACTGGTCGCCAACTGGGGCGTGGACCGGCGTTGGGAGCCCTCCATGGCCGAGCAGTCTCGCGATCGCCTCTACCACTACTGGAAGAAGGCAGTCACGCGTTCGTTTGATTGGGTGGAACCGGCGTAGCGCAGTCAATCTGAATTTGAAGTCTCAAGGAGTCCACAATGCATGGACCACTGTTAGGCGAATTCATGGGCACGCTGGTTTTAGTCTTGCTCGGAGACGGCGTCGTCGCGAACGTTCTGCTCAAGAAATCCAAAGGCGAGAACTCAGGCTGGATCGTCATCTCCACGGGATGGGCGATGGCGGTCGTTGCCGGAATATTTACCGCGATCGCATTCGGCAGTCCGGGCGCCCACATTAACCCGGCAGTGACGTTGGCGGTCGCGATCACGTCAGGCAGTTGGTCAAACGTGGGTACATTCTGGATCGCACAGTTCCTGGGAGCATTCGCCGGCGCGTGCCTGGTGTGGCTGACCTATCTTGCGCACTGGAAAGAAACGCCGGACGCGGACGCGAAGCTCGGAATCTTCAGCACCGGGCCAGCGATTCGCAACCTCCCGGCAAACCTGTTAACCGAAATTATCGCGACCACTTTCCTGATCGTCGTTGGCTTCAGTTTTGGCAGTAAGGCCGTATCGACCACGGGCCTGTCGGCGGGTTTTGGTCCGTGGTTGTGGGGAGTGTTGGTGTGGTCGCTGGGCCTGAGTCTGGGCGGCCCGACTGGATACGCGATGAATCCGGCCCGCGACCTGGGTCCGCGCGTGGCCCATACCCTGCTTCCGATCAGCAACAAAGGCGGGTCCGACTGGGGCTATGCGCTGGTACCGATTGTTGGCCCATTGATCGCAGGCGGTCTGGGCGCAGTAATCATTCGCATTGCAGGCGTGAATTAGTTCTTGATGCTCTGCAATATCCGCCATACACCGTTGGGGGGTTGGTGCTGTACAAGATTCGCCATACGGCGGTTGCAGGGGTTGGCGCTCTACCCGGTCCGTCAATACGCCACAATCGGGAGGGCACGACTTTAGTCGTGCCGCTATGTGTTTGAGTTGATCGCGCTTTAGCGCCTGAGGGAATCGTTCTTCAAACTGCCATGAACCGCAGCGAAATGTGGACCCGCATCGACTCCCATCCCCACGAGTGGGACATGATCGTCGTGGGCGGCGGCGCGACCGGTGTAGGCGTCGCCATCGATGCCGCCGCTCGCGGCTACGATGTATTGCTGCTGGAACAAAGCGACTTCGGCAAAGGCACTTCCAGCCGCAGCACCAAACTCGCGCACGGCGGCGTGCGTTATCTCGAGCAAGGCAACATCGGCCTCGTCATGGACGCGCTCAAGGAACGCGGCCTCCTCCTGCAGAATGCGCCGCACCTTGTCCACGATCTCGCTTTCGTCGTGCCCAACTACGACTGGTGGGAAGCTCCGTTCTACGGACTGGGCTTGAAGCTTTACCAACTCCTCGCCGGGAAATATGGCTTTGGAACATCACGCATCCTGTCGCGTGAAGAAACACTCGAGCACCTTCCCACGCTCAAGGAAGAAGGCTTGCGCGGAGGCGCCGTCTATTACGACGGTCAGTTTGACGACGCGCGTCTGCTCATCCACATGGTTGCGACCGCGTCCGAGCAAGGTGCGATCCCGCTGAACTATGTCGAAGTCACTGGGCTCACTAAAGACGCGCAAGGATTTGTTGACGGTGTCAACGCGCGCGACGCGGAAATGGGCCGGGAGTTTCACGCGGCGGCTAAAGTCGTGATTAACGCCACGGGAGCGTTCAGCGATCGCCTGCGCCTGCAAGCCGAACCCGAGGCCGCGCCCCTGATCGCAGCCAGCCAGGGAATTCACCTGGTGTTCGATTCAGCGTTTCTTGCCGGCGACAGCGCGATCATGGTCCCGCACACGAGCGACGGACGAGTCCTGTTCGCCATCCCTTGGCACGGTCACACGCTGGTCGGAACAACCGATACGCCGATCGAGCAGCTGACTCTCGAACCCGTCGCCATGGAAAAAGAAATCGACTTCATCCTTTCGACCGCCGGGCAATATCTGGACAAAGCACCGACCCGTGACGACGTGCTGAGCGTATTCGCCGGGATCCGGCCGCTGGTGCGATCATCCGGCGCTTCGAGCACGGCGGCACTATCGCGCGACCACGTGATTCACATCGATCGCTCCGGCCTGGTCAGCATCATGGGCGGCAAATGGACGACCTACCGTCACATGGCAGAAGACTGCGTCGACCAGGCCGCAACACTCGCGCAATTACCCGAACGGCCATGCGTGACGCAGCATCTGCATATCCACGGATTTCACGGCGAGGCCAAACAGTTCGGTTCCCTGGCGATGTACGGCTCCGACGCGTACGACATTCGCAAGCTGATCGAGAACGACGTCCACCTCGGAGAGCAGTTGCACCCGGCATTGCCGTATCTGAAAGCAGAAGTCGTCTGGGCCGCTCGTTGCGAGATGGCTCGCACCATTGAGGATGTCCTTGCCCGCCGCACGCGCGCGCTATTCCTGAACGCGCAAGCTGCGCTGGACATGGCTCCCGCGGTGGCGGACTTGATGGCAGGTGAGTTGGGCTGGGATACGCACACTAAGGCTAGACAGTTGAAAGCGTTTCGCAAGGTAGCGGCGAGCTATAGCCTGCGCAGAAGGAACTAGAAATTACAGATGGACTCGTTAGATGTTGGAGCCGACGACCATAATTGAACTGGCGACCTGCCGATGCAGGATCACCGCTTCTAAGGTAGTCAAACCATTGATTCTTCAGCGATCTCTCGGTCGCGTTTTTGGCAGGAGTAAGCGGTTCCGATCGAAGTTGTTAGGAAGCTTGTTAGGATTTGCCTTTCGAAGGATCGAGAATTGTCTGGACGACGTTCATGGTTGCGGTGCTGGCGTTCGCGCGGCCGCGATACACAGTGACCTTGGTGCTTGGCGTGAATCGCGTCTTGAACTCCTCCAAGATGGGATCTATCCGCTTAAACATCCCTTCGAGGTCCCACTGTTTTGTCCGTTCATACCTCATCGTCGTGCAGTGCATCAAGAATTTTGAGATCTGGTCGTAGCACTTCTTCCCATCCTCGCCGAAGTCCGTATCCACTTCTTTCATCGCCTTGATCAGACCTGAATACTCCCGAGGATCGACGGCTTTTCCGTACCACACCTCCGGTTCGTTGATGATCAAGTCCGTCATCTCGTTCTTGCGGTTCGTGAAGAACGCAAGGAGGTTCCTCGCATGTAGAAGGAAACCCTCGATAGACAAATAGTACTCACCTCTCGCTGCGAGTGATCCGCCCGCATCGACACGTTTGCGCTTTTCCGGATGCGTTGAGAAGCCCTGCCGCAACATGTCTATCTCATAGAGGATCGTGTCTGCGTGGCTGCCTTTTCCGGCTCTCTCGTCAAGCGACATGGTGCTACTCTAGCAGCCGGGTGCCCCATTCATTCGCGTTCTTTGCGAATGAGTGGGTCTCTGCCAAGCTCGATCAGAATCACTCGGGCCACTTGTTGCAGGAGGAATCGTTCGGAAGGAAATGGAGCCGACGACCAGAGTTGAACTGGTGACCTGCCGATTACGAATCGGCTGCTCTACCAACTGAGCTACGTCGGCTTCTGAAGCGCTCTGTTAGTTTATCAAATCGCAGGTTCTCAAACCCTGGAACGCCTGGCCTCCGGGGCTAAAGCCCAAATTAAGAAAAGCACTTATCGCAGCGGTGAACCGCTGCGCCACCCAAAATCAAGGGGAGCGCGGAATGTTTCAGCAACGGCTAAAGCCGCTCAGGGGCGAACTCCTGGCATGCCTGAAGGCATGCCGTGATACGAATCTTTTCAAACTGAGCCACTATCCTAGTTGTCGAAGACTTCGACCCAAAGTGTCTCATCGGTCTTCAGGCAGCCAAACTCCAGCCAGCGCGGGACATTCGATCCATCCGCATAAATCGGGCGTGAAAAGCACAACGTCCCCGGCTGTTCGAGGCAGTAGTTCTCCATCTGGCGATAGATCTTGCCCTGCGCCGACCATCCGCGATTCAAGTGTCGATCTTGCGCAAAGACGTTGACATCGAGTCCGCCGCCGATGCAGTGCGCCATGAAATGTCCCTTGTCGCGCTCGCCATCGAGGAACTCTTCGGTCGGCGTGGCCCAGCCTCGCATCCGTCCCGGTTCCCGAGTCGCGTCGGCTTGGGAAGAAATGCCGATCACGGCTACCACCCGGTCGGCAACGGTCTGGTCAAAGGGCACTTCACCCGAGAATTCCAGCTGCGAGTAGAGATCGCAGAAGTAATCAAACGTGCGGTGCCGAAAACGCACGAGGTTGGTCTCGTGCCCAACGGTATTCAGATACGCATCACGCCAACGGAGCGGGAGTTGTTGTTGCAGGAATCGGGCTACGTCAATTACGCCGTCTGCCCTTGCAGACGACAGGATGACGTCGTAGTCGACCGCGTACTGGGATGGGAGCAGGCAACTCACGTCTGTTCACAGGACAATCAGTGCGCGGCCGTTCCAGCTTATGCTGCGTTGGCTAGCGCCTGATATTCGTCATCCGATTGCGTAGGTAATAGTACCCAGAGCGTGTAGATGCCGAGGGCCGTTCCGATCGGCACATTGAAGAGCGACAGGAAACCGAGAACCAGTGCGACCACGCGAGCCCATGGCTCTCGTTGCAGCAGGCCCCAACCGGCAAAGAGTCCAGCAGCAGCCTTGACGAGAATCAATCCGCCAATGAAGGTCAAGAACGGACGAAGCCACACACTGACTTCCGGCGGAGGTCCATCCGGCACGCGGAACGCGCCACCGAAGACGGTGTGCGCAACGATCACCAGTGCGATGCCGCCAAACACGAGCAGTGTCGAGTAGGCCATCCAGAGAATCCCCACCAGCCGGACATGTTCCTGTACACGATTGCGGCGATAGCCCATCGGGCCGACTACAGCCTTGCCACAACGCAGACAACTTGATTGCGCCGGTTGCAACTGCGTGCCACATTGATCGCAGAACATAGTTTTCCCTCGCCAGGTGATACGCACTTCACAGCACAACAGTTCAATAAACAGTTCTCGGTTCTCAGTTCTCAGTTCTCAGTTTCAATTGCATTCGAAATAGAGGTTTTACTGAGAACTGAGAACCGGGAACTGAGAACTGCACCAAAACGAAAAGGCCGCCCGGCAACGTGGGCAGCCTTTTCTTTCAAGGGAGAATAGTTCCAACGGAGGTTTAAGCCATCGAAACTTTCTGCGGAAATCTTATGAGCCTTAAAAGGGGGGTGTCAAGGAAAATTTGCGATTTAAATAGCTTTGTTTTCAACAACTTGAATAATACGTCCACAACTCGACAAACCGACCCAAAATGAGAAAATTTCCCGCATTCTCCGGCTAAGAACATTCGATTGAGGAACTTACCGCCGCCGGGACGCCTGCTCGAGGGTATCGCCCAGGTGCAGGGAGATCAGTTCCCGGTCCTCGGGCCGGTCGAACACCCGGTCCGGGAAAAGGCGCTTCATGACGATCCGGAAGCCTCCGAAGGCCACTCCTGCGACGAGAGACACTCCTACAACGATGCCGCAGAGCACGATGATGTTGAACAGAAGGTTCGCGAGATTGTCTTTTTTCGAAACGTAAGTATTTTCATTCCACGTGACGTCAGCTTCGTAGCTGACCGATCCAAGCAGCGCACGCGCTTCGCTGAGAGCCAGCGGACCAGCAGCAATCACGATGATTGGTCCCGTGCGCTTGTCGAAGAAGGGCGCGACATCCAGCACGGACGGCGATCCAGCGCTTCCCTGTTGAGTGGGCTGATGGGCAGCGTCGAGCTCGCGCAATTTCTCGGCGGCCAGTTGCGGCGTTGGATATTCAATCAGCATGAGCGTCGCGTCACCCAGCTTCGCCTCGTGCTTCGCGATGACGACCTCCGCTCCCGCCTTGAAATCCACCATCGCGCTCGGCAACGGCGACCCGACGTGATCGAGTCCGGCCGGGCCCAGCACGTACTTGGCATTCTTGGCGTCCACTTGCTTCGGAAGATAGTTGGGAAGTGGCGGCAGATTGCGCGCATTCCCGGCAGGCACGGGCAGAACTCCAGCAAGCTCGCGCAGTTCGGCCGCCGACATAGTGGTGAGCCGATCAAAGATAGCGTCGACGAGAATGTTCCCCTGGTAGAACACGACGCGATTGTTTACCGAAGCCGCCTGGCCGCCAATTGTTTCGTCCCGCATGGCAGGATTCTTGTAGTACGTGAACGCCCCGTAGGCGCCGCTCGCGTCCGTGAATACTGCTGCCTTGACGACGAGTTTGCGGCCATCGCCGCGAGTGTAGGTCGTCTTCTCCAGACGCTGGAAGCCGTACTCTTTCAAAACGGAAGCATTTGTTTCGTCGGCGACCGATGGATCGGCACTTTTGGCGGCCGGTTCCTTGAGTTGCCATCCCCCAAATTGACTGGGAAGGACTTGCGTTGGAGCTGCAGCGTCAGCCGCCCAAGCACCTGCGCTGACTGCCAGTAGGATCACGAAAATAGCTGGACGAATATTCTTCATTCCGCGAGCAGGCCTGCAGACCCCGAATAGTTAGACTACTGGTAGGCGCGGAAAGTTTCCACCGCCGGCCTATCTCACGAGAGAAACCGGGCTGAGAGCGTGCGAAAGGGGATCGAATCTATTTCTTTACCAGGCTGGTATGGCTCGCGACACACAACCATTTGCTGTCCTGGAAAACCCAGGTATCGGTAAAGCGTCCAAAGTGCTCGTAGGGCTTGCCCGCATACAGGCCCTTGGTATGGTAGTTCCCGGTAACGATCGCAGTGCTTGGATACATCTCGACTTCTACATTCTGGATATTCATCAGGCTGGGCTTAAATTGCGGATCGGCGAAATCGGCAAGAAACCGTCCCCGGTCGCTGACCTCACCGTCGTACTCGGTATTTACAAAGCGGTCGCCGATCATGCGGGCGATGGCGGTTGAGTCGCGGCTAAGCTGAGCTTGATTCCACATCCGCTCAAGCGCAATCAGGTTCGTAACGTCCGCCGTATAGGCAGCCGGCTTCGGAGTCTGTGCGTACGCGAAACTCGCCAGGACAAGGACAAAAAGCGTTCTTTTGATCATGATGCTCCGGCCCCAGATTGCGCCGTCGGGCGAGTCTGTAGAGGCGAACTATGCAGCACACATTTTGGGGCACCCTGAGATTGGGAGCAACATTACCAATGTCACGGTCCAAAGGACGAAGGGGGATGTCGTTGAGAACTGAGAACTGGGAACTGAGAACTGCCCTTACTGGCCTTCGTTCTTGGAGCCTCTGCTAGCGACTTTGACCCCGCTCAGCCCGCTCGCGTACTTCGAAACGCCCTGATAGAGCGATTCCGCGATGCGCTGGCGGTGTTCCGCGGTCTGCAATTTTCGTTCGTCCGAGGGGTTCGAGACGAAGGAAATCTCGGCCAGGATCGAAGGCATATTGGCGCCAATCAAGACGATGAAGGGCGCTTTCTTGATGCCACGATTGCGGACTCCGGCGTTGCGCAGGGAGAGTCCGCCATACAGCGACTCTTGCACATTGCTGGCAAACTCGCGCGATTCTTCGATCTTTTCCTTGAGCGCGATCTTCTTTACCAGATCCTGCAGTTCGTAGATCGACTTCTCCGACACCGCATTTTCGCGGGCGGCAACTTCCAGTGCCTCGGGCGACGAGGTGAAATTCAGATAGTAGGTTTCGACGCCGCGCGCGTCTGAGTCGTGGCTGGAATTCGCGTGCACGGAAATGAACAAGTCGGCACGTTCGCGATTCGCGATCGCAGTGCGCGTTTCGAGTGGGATGAACGTGTCGTCCTGACGCGTGTAGACGACTTCTGCTCCCAGTCGACTCTCCAGCAGGCGTCCAAGGCGCCTGGCAACGTCGAGCACGAGATCTTTCTCAAGCAACCCGTTGGGCCCGATCGTTCCCGTATCGTGGCCGCCGTGGCCGGCATCGATCACGATCTTGCCAATTTTCAGGCCGAGGGCGCGGATGAGTGAGCGATCACCAGATGCTGTCGGACGGGCTTCCCGAGTTTCCAGATCGGCTGTATCCGCGGGAGCGCCGGAATGCAGTTTCTTTTTGCGCCCTGTGCGGGCATCCGCCTTCGAGGACTTCGCTTCGTCGGATTCGGTCGCAGCGCGTTGCGCCGGCGTCACCTCAGGACGAAGCTTGTCTGGCTGCAGTGTCGCCACCGTGGTTGGCACTCGATCTTCCGCCTCCACGATGGTCTTCGGAATCTTCCGGTTTGTGCCAGCAACGGGAACGGTCGTTTTTACCACTCCGATACCGGGCAATTGCTGGCCGCCAGTCGCTGCGGTAGGAGGCGCGTCCGGATGCTGGCTGGATGCTTCTATCTTGTCTTTGTCCTTGCCGGCTTCCGCCTTGGAAAATTGTACGGTCGTTGCTGGCGGCGGATTCGCCTGCTTCCCGGACTTCACTTCCGCATGTTTTGCTTCGACAGGTTGGTCGGACGGTTGGTCAGCAGCATCGTCATCGGCAGAAGAATCCGTCTCCGCGGCAGGAGGTGCGTGTGCAGGACTCGCCTTCGCCATCAGCGTACTTCTACTTTGTTTGCCGTGCACGTCAATGATCAAGCGATAAGGATTCGGCAACAGGAACGCGTTGTAGCTGGCCAGATCGTCCACTTCGAGGACCACGCGCGTGCGCCCCGGTTGAAACTCGGCCACGCGGATCTTCTTGAGGAACCCGTCATCAACATCGAACGTCTTGCCCACAAGAGTGGAGGCCAGCTTCGTATCGCGCAGGTCGAAGAAGATGCGATCGGGATGCGCAATTCGTTGCGACTCGAATTTCACGTCCTGCTCCACGTCGATCGCGACCCGCGTGTAATCGTCCGCGGACCAGTGCCGCACCCCGGTTACACGCGGTAACTTGCTGCGCCGCGAGGAAGAGGAATCCGCGACAGCATCTTTGTCATTGGCGCGGTCGTTCGCCCGGTCTGTCGCGCGCGATTTCGGCGTTGCCTTGCGGGCTGCCTGGTCCATCTCTTCCGCATCGGCATCGATCTCTTTCAGCGCCGATCGAGCGTCATCGGCCAAGTGGTTGCGTGGATAGCGGTGCAGAAAGTCTTCGAAGGTCGCGCGCGCTTCTTCCGGATCGCCCAGGTCGTCCTTGTACACTTCACCGACCGTGAAGAGCGCGTCAAAACGATATTTACTTCCGGGATATTCCTTGCGCAGGAAGCGGTATTGCTCGACTGCGTCTCGCAGAATCTTGGAATCGTCGAATTGACGTCCCATCTCGACCATCAATTCCGCAGTTGCGACCACGCTCGGATCAGCCTTGGACGATGCCGGCGCGCCAAAGTACACGCTGCGATAGGCATTGATGACGCGCTGATATTCACGGCGGGTACGATCGTCGGCGGGACGTCCGTTGAGAGCTTCGCGCATCCGCTCGGCGGTTGCGAAGTGCTGTCGAGCCCAGGCATCGTTATGTCGGATTCTGGCCGAAGCAATTCCAGCCGGCAGAATCACCAGCAGCAGAGCGGCACTCCAGCGCAGAGCGCGTGGTCCTCTGAGTTGGCCTCGGACTAGGGTCGAAGAAGCCTGGGTCTTCAAATTACTGACTCAACCTGTACTGCGCCGCTCCATCCCGTCGTGCGGGAAGGAGTCAGTTAGTCGGTGTTGCTGATGTACAAAACGCCGCGAGCATCGCGCTGCACCCGTACCGGGTCGTGCACCGGATTCCCAATAACGAATGATCCTGGAGCGCCGCCGTAGTACAGGTTCGTAATCCGGCGAACGTAGTTCCGGGTCTCCGCAAAATGTGGAACCCCCGCACTGCGTGCCACCGCTCCTGCACCCGCGTTATAAGCCGCCAGGCTCAGCTGAACGTTACCGCCATAACTCTCCAGCAGTCTTTTTAGATGCCGAACACCGGCATCGACGTTCTGCGCTGGATCAAAAGGATTTGTAACGTTGAGCGACCGTGCCGTGCCGGGCATCAACTGCATCAGGCCCATGGCGCCCTTGCGGGAAACGGCATTCGGGTTGTAGTTCGACTCCACCTTAACCACGGACCGGACAAGGTTCGGGTCCACATTGTGACGAGAAGCTGCCTGCACGATCGCTGCGTCAATTTCCTGTTCCGAGAACATTCGAGTGCTGCGCAGGAAACGAGCGCTTCCGTCCAGATAGTGATTGACTTCAGTGGCCGCCGAACGCGCAGCGCGAATTGCCGCTCCGCTGGTCGGTACCGGTTTCCACCGATGTTCGGTCGAACTCCAGTACGACAGGCGAGAAGGTTGTGGAGCATCCGCGGCAGTGGAAGCTGACGTGGCCGCGGCCGTTGCAGGCTTGGCAGGACTCGCGTCATTCACGTAGATCTTGCGGCCAAACTGGTCGGTCGTAGAAGCTATGTTTCGAGCGGACGACTCCGCCCACGCCAAAGACGTGGAGAGAAAGGTGGCCGCGGCTACCGTGGTGGCCATCAGGGCGATTTGCAGGCGACTTCGCATATAGGTGTATTGCTTCGACCAAAAAGGCACACTCGCGCCTTCGGCCATTACCTACCTGCAACCTGACGGAGAATCCAGAACCAGAGTGAGACGATTATAGGGTGGGGGAGGGGTGGGGGCAATCTCCCAGAAGGGCGTAGAACCACTGGAGTAATCGCGGTAAGTTACTGAAAGTACTTGATTTTATGAAAAACAGGGTGCCAACTTCGCCCCCCGATCTGCCATTAAAACCGGCTTTTCGGACCTCGTGGCTCGCGGCTGGCAGCTTCTTTCTCTACAATCTGACTGGAATATCCCAGGAAAATGCGTGAACTCAGCGGCGCTACGAAAGTTGTTTGAACAGGTTCGGACACGGATATTGGGCCCCGATGAGGCCGTCGAACGGCTGCGCCACTTCCCTTTCGAAGACCTCGGATTTGCCAAGGTCGATCATCACCGGGCACTTCGCCAGGGAATACCGGAAGTCATATTCAGCCAGGGAAAGACTCCAGGGCAGGTCGCAGGTATTTTTGAGCGACTGGCAGATCATGGCGGGAATGTTCTCGCCACGCGGGCGACCGAAGAACAGTTTGAGGCAGTCGCCCGCCAAGTGGCGAAAGTGGAGTACCGTCCGCTGGCACGAGCCATCGTTCTCAAGCGCGATCGCAAGCGCTACGGCAAAGGCGTCATTGCCGTAGTTTCGGCGGGGACGAGCGACATTCCCGTCGCCGAAGAAGCGGTCGTCACGGCAGAAATGATGGGGAACACGGTCCAGCATATCTATGACGTCGGTGTGGCCGGTATCCATCGTTTGCTGGCTCATCGCGTGGCCCTATCCAAGGCCCGTGTCATTGTCGTCTGTGCGGGGATGGAAGGTGCTTTGCCGAGCGTGGTCGGCGGACTGGTCGGCGTCCCGGTGATTGCAGTCCCAACCAGCGTGGGTTATGGCGCGGCGTTCGAGGGACTGGCGGCGCTGCTCGGGATGATGAATTCCTGCGCGTCGAATGTCAGTGTTGTGAATATCGATAACGGATTTGGCGCCGGGTACGTCGCATCGCTGATCAATCGAAAATAATCCGCTCGCGCCGCAAGCGCAGCCTCTATTTCTTGACCAGCTTTAATTTCTTCCAACGCGCTTTTTGAGCTTCCGCGATGCGCCGGCGACCGGCTGCAGATAGGTTACTTGCCCGGCTCCGTTCCCTTCGCCCCAAACGTTCCAGAGCCTGGACCGCATGATGGAGCCTGTCGACCGTGGCTTTCGCCTCTTTGAGCTGGCTTCGGAGGATGGCGATGACATCGAGATTGGGCATGGGAGCACCAGTCTAATCCACATCGCGCGACTGCGAAATAATCTGGCCCGCCCAAAACTGTTTTCCATTGAGATAATTTCAAATCTGCAATGTTGACCTCTCAAGACCCTCGTCTCGCTGGACGGCCCGCGTTCGGCTATCCCGATTTTGTTTCGTTCACCCTCGCGCGCTTCTTTCTCGTGGTCTCGCTCGAAATGCAATCGGTGGCGGTGGGATGGCAGGTCTACCAGATCACCCATCGTGCGTTGGACCTGGGATACGTCGGGTTGGCGCAATTCTTGCCCGGATTTGTGCTGTTCCTGTTCGGAGGGCATGCCGCGGATATTTACGATCGCCGCCGCCTGTTGATGTGGTGTTACGCCGGCTTCGGCTTGGGTTCTTTCTTATTGTTGCTGATCAGTTGGAAGGCGCCCCAATCCGTTCACCTGATCTACGCGGTGCTGGTGCTGCTTGGTTCCGTGCGATCGTTCAACTGGCCGGCCAGCAGGGCAATTCTTCCACTGCTTGTTCCCGAAGAGCATTTCGCCAACGCGGTGGCATGGAATTCAAGCGTATTTCAGATCGCAACCATTGCCGGCCCAGCCATCGGCGGCATCGCTTACGCCTTGTTTCATGGACCCGCGGCCGTGTATGCGATGGGAGTTGCTGTTTCGATTCTGGCGTGGGCACTCACGCTGCGAATCAAGATACGTCCAGCGCCGCGTCCGAAAGAGCCGGTCAGTTTGCGGACAGTTCTGGCTGGCTTCCGTTTTATCTGGGAGAAGAAGCTGATACTCGGTTCGATTTCGCTGGACATGTTTGCCGTGCTCTTGGGAGGCGCAGTCGCGCTTCTGCCGGTATACGCGCATGAAATCCTGCACACCGGGCCGTGGGGACTCGGACTATTGCGCAGCGCTCCTGGAGTGGGCGCCGCAATCATGGCCATTGTGGTCGCCCATCGTCCGATTCGACGCCAAGCAGGTATCACGATGCTCTTGTGCGTCACTGCGTTCGGCCTGCTGACCATTGTCTTCGGGATCTCCCGCAGTCTGATCCTGTCGCTGGTGGCGCTGTTTCTCCTCGGAGCGAGCGACATGGTTAGCGTGATCATTCGCGCCACGCTGGTGCAAATTGCCACTCCCGACGAAATGCGCGGACGCGTGAACGCCGTCGACATGCTGTTCATCGGCGTATCCAACGAGCTGGGCGAATTCGAGTCGGGATTTACGGCACATTTGTTCGGAACAGTGCCAGCGGTCGTCATAGGAGGAATCGGAACGCTGGTCGTAATCGGAATTTGGGCGTGGCTCTTCCCGGAATTGCGAAAAGCCGATCAACTCACGGTTGCGGAACTGATGCCGGACGAGCGCAGCTTGACGTGATTTTCTTTGCGCGAATCTGGCATGACCGCGTGCCAATCTTGCGCACGCAGCTCTCTCGCTCCCTGCTACAATTTTTAGTTCGGCCGCGCTTCTGAGACGCGGCAAACTGCGTCTCTACGGAAGTTCTTACGGAAGGTGTCTTATGCCGGAAACATTGCAGGTCGCTCTGCCCGCCCCTCTTACTACTCTTACCGATGATGAGATTTTGTTTCGCGACAATGTCCGTCAGTTTGCCGAGGACAAGATTCGCCCGCTCGCCAAAGAGATGGACGAAAAGGCGGTGTTCGATCACGCATTGCTCGATCAGTTTTTCCAACTTGGCCTGATGGGGATTGAGATTCCCGAGCAGTATGGCGGCGCAGGCGGAAAGTTCTTTGAAGCCATTCTCGCCGTGGAAGAATTCTCGCGCGTGGACGCCTCCTCCGGCGTCATCGTCGACGTGCAAAATACGCTGGTTGCAAATGCAATTCTGCGCTGGGCGACGGAAGAGCAGAAGAAACGCTACCTGCCCAAGATGGCCGTCGACACCCTCGGCGCCTATGCACTCAGTGAAGCCGGATCCGGGTCAGACGCTTTCGCGCTCCAAACCAAAGCAGAACTGAGGGGTAGCAACTTCATTCTCAACGGACGCAAGCTCTGGATCACGAATGGCAAAGAGGCTGGACTGTTCATCCTGTTTGCGACCGTCGACGCGTCCAAAGGCTACAAAGGGATCACCGCATTTTTGATTGAGAAGGATTTCCCCGGATTCACGGTTGGCAAGAAGGAAGACAAGCTGGGAATTCGTGCCTCCTCAACTTGCGAATTGATTCTGGAGGATTGCCACGTTCCGAAAGAGAACGTCCTCGGCGAAGTCGGCAAGGGCTACAAGATCGCGATCGAGACTTTGAACGAAGGCCGCATCGGCATCGGCGCACAAATGCTCGGCGTGGCGCGAGGCGCATGGGAGTACGCGGCGAAGTATGCGCAGGAACGGAAACAGTTCGGCAAGCCGATCTCCGAGTTCCAGGGAATCCAGTTTCAGATCGCGCAGATGGCCACCGATATCGAAGCAGCCCGGTTGATGGTGTACAACTCCGCACGCATGAAAGATGCCGGCATCGACTTCGTAAAGGAAGCGGCGATGACAAAGTTGTTTACCTCGCAGGTTGCGGAGCGGGTCACTTCGCTCGCGGTCGAGATCTACGGTGGATACGGCTTCACCAAGGATTATCCAGTGGAAAAATACTGGCGCGACGCGAAGATCGGCAAGATCTACGAAGGCACGTCCAATATGCAATTAGCAACCATCGCTAAGTTGTTAATGAGTAAGTAAATAGCGGCGCTCACCAGGTCACATCAAGCTGTGACTGCGATCACAGTATGAGTCCGGCTTAGCCTGTCACTCTGTGTACAGGCATGGCACGAAGAACCATTGCGGTGGTGCTGCTGTTTGCAGTCGCGACCTGGGCTGAGTTACGCCTGGCGCCGATGATTGCGATGGGCGCCGCGCATACGCACGCCGCTCATGCGACGGCTCCGGCTATGGTCGCGCATCATCATGCCGCGGCCCTCCCCCACCCTTGCTGCCCGAGCGTTCAGACAACTCCGGTCGTAAATCCACCGGTTGAACTGGCGCCCGCTGGCTTGCCCTGCGAAGACAACCATCGCTGCTGTTTCCGTTCAGGGCCTCTGGGGACTCCCGCATCCGTGTCTGACGAGCAGAAGACAGCGCGCGATTTCCACCTGCTCCGGACGGTTGCGTTAACTTCGGATCCAACAACTGAAGAGAACCTTCCAATTCAGCGTGTGCATGCGCAATCGCCGCCTTCGACTTTCAGCATGACTCTGCGGATCTAGATTCCTGCCACCTTCCCAAAAATTTCTGCATGCCTGCGTCTTTGTGCGCCGGGCATTTGACTCAACACCAATTTTGATAACTGCGAAAAAGGAGAATTTATGAAACTACGCGTATTTGCTCTGATCCTGGCTTTGTCGTTTGTCGTATGGGCACAAGGCACTCCGTCTCAATCGGCCCCCAATTCAACTCCCGCTCCCGAAGCAAAGGGCTGCTGCCATCACAGCGACCAGATGAAAGAAGGCGAAGGATGTTGTCATCACGCCAAAGCCGAAGGTAAAGATGCCATGGCGTGCTGCGGCAAAGATAAGTGCGAAATGAAAGACGGCAAGTCCTGCTGCGGAGGCAACGACAAGGACATGAAAGCCTGCATGGAACAGTGCAAGAAAGACAAGAAAAGCTGCGGCGGGTCTGGCGACGAAAAGACGGCCGCGAACTGCTGTGGCAAGAGTTGCTCTCGTCACGAGCACGCCTCTGCCACCAGCTAAGGGTTTACCATGAGGCCGGGCAGAATTTGTCCGGCCTTACTTTTCTGGATCGCTTCAAGAAACATGCGTGTGCGTGATCCGGTCATGCCAGCACAGGCCGTCTTCGTCGAGAACACTCCAAAGGTAGCCCAATCCAAGTGCAACTGCGGATAGGTAAGAGGTCAGTACGCGCCATCGGCGGACTCGGCGCGACGTAGCAGATCCATCGAACCTGACTAGTCGAATCCGGGCCATGCGGAGGCCGGGAGTGGAACCCGTGTAGACCGTGAAGAGAAATTCGTAAGCCGCCCACATGATTGGGCCGACGATCGCAGCTGCCGATGCGATCACGAGTAACGGCGGCCGTTGCGGATTCAACCACGCAAATATCCCGGCAAATCCAGCCAGAGCACCCACCAGAATGAGAGCGTCGTACAACCCCGCGAGCATGCGCCTGGGCAGAGACGCAGAGGGTAGGGCCAGGTCGGCTGCGGCACGCCGTTCCGGTTCCCGGGCGCGAGTCGGTTCCATCAGGATGCCGCCTAACGCGGGCGGAGGCGGCAGGACCTCGGGAGCCTCTACGATGCGAGGCCGTTCAAAAATCGGTTCGGCTAATTGGTGCAGGTGCACAACGGGAACAGAAGCAGACCGCGGAAACTCGATCACGTTGGTGAATAGTTCCGGATCTTCCACAATCGCCGGGTGATTTTCAAGAATCGGTTCGACGAGTTGTGGAATACCGTGCTCGACGTCGTTGTCTTGCGTCCGCTCGGGCGCAGTTGCAGTGGCCGAGACGGCAAGCGCCGATCCAGTGACAGGCAGCCAGCTGTCCGCCGAGTCGAACGGCAGTCGCAGCGAGGGATAGCGAGGCGCACGCGGTTTGCGACGGGCGCGATAACGCTCCAGTCGGGACGCGACTTCGTGACGCCAGTAGTCGCCACCCAATTCGAGGCTGGGATCTCCAGCTGTGGCTACGACCTGCTCGGCCGCAACGGGTTCTACGCGGGAATCGCCTGCTTGCACGACGGCGTCGCCGCCTACGGGACAGTCCATGAGAGTCGGTCTTCGGAGAATGCCAGCAGCCAGAGCCAGGCCAGGCACGAGCGGAAAATCAGTCGGCACTGCTTTGCTTCCCATACCAGCCGCATGCTAAGGTCAAGTTTCCGTTGGCAACGGCCGGCGGAGCGAACGTGCTCCTGCAATGATCTTCCGCTACCGAATCATTATCACGGCCCTTTCGCTTTGTCATCTCCTTCTCGTCCCCGGGATAGTAACCAGCCAGACCCCGCCCCCGGCGCAAGCTGTTTCCGCGTCCCTTCCGGCGGCGCCTTCCACTCTGACCGAAGAAGAGGTGACGATTCACGCCAGCCAGCAAGAGTACGACAAGGGAGTCTGGAAACTACGGGGCCAGGCCGAGGTCCACTACCGCAACTACGTGCTCTATGCCGATGAAATCACCTACAACTCAGCCACTGGTGATACTGAAGTCGAAGGCCACGTGGTCCTGGACGGCGGTCCCTATGACGAACATGTCGAAGCCAGCCACGGCATCTACAACGTTCGTACCCAGGTTGGAACTCTCTATGACGTGATTGGAACCGCAGGGTTTCGTCTGCGGCGCTCGGGATACATCCTCACGACTTCAAATCCTTTTGCGTTTACCGGCAAGGTTGTTGAAAAGCACGGTCCCGACCACTACCTGGTTCGCCAGGGCACGGTGACTACGTGTGAGTTGCCGCGGCCGAAGTGGCAGTTCGAGGCCAGCCGGATTTCGGTCGATGTGGACGGCACCGCAAAGATATACAACAGCTCTTTCCGCCTTGGACGAGTGCCAGTTTTCTATTTTCCCTTCGTGACGCATCCGATCCAGAAACAGGAGCGGCAATCGGGCTTCTTGATCCCGAGCATCGGGAATTCTTCGCGCAAAGGAAAGATTGTCGGCGAATCGGTTTACCTCGCCCTTAACCGAAGCATGGATCTCACGCTCGGCGCGGAATACTACTCGAAACGCGGATGGTCGCAGCGGGGAGAATTCCGCGCGCGGCCAAGCGACACATCCTACGTTGACCTGAGTTATTTCGGAGTACTTGATCGCGGCATTGGTGACCCTCATCAGGATCAGGGCGGTGAAGACGCCCACTTCACAGCCGAAGGCCTCTTTGGACACAACTTCCGCGGCGTCGCTAACGTGGACTACCTGAGTTCGTTCGTGTTCCGCATCGCGTTCACCGAGGTGTACAGCCAGGCCGTGAACTCGGAAGTGAAATCACAAATTTTTCTCTCCAACACTACCAACGGATTTCACTACAACCTGTTGACGGAACGCTATCAGAACTACGAAGTCTGCAATCCGGACAATCCCCAGCAAGCGGGGCAATGCACCACGCTCACCCAGACGGAACTGATTCGCATCCTGCACACGCCAAGTTTCTTCTTGTCTGGAGAAGAACGCCAGGTTAAGAACACCCCGTTCTATTGGTCATTCCAGAGTTCCGTAGAAGGCCTGCAGCGGCGCGATCTGAGAGTGCAATCTCTGGAACCATTGCTGCAAGGCTTCCGCACGGCTGCGCTGGTCGGCCGCTTTGATTTCGCACCGTCGCTTTCGATGCCTTTTCAGTGGAAGGGATGGTCCGCGCGGGCGGAACTGACGTTGCGGGACACAGCGTACACCCAGACTCAGCTCATCCACCCTGCCCTGGAGGATGGGACGATCCCGACCAGCGCAGAAGACAAGGTGCTCAATCGGAAGTCGCTGGAAGCGTCGTTCGAGCTGCGTCCGCCGGCACTTTCTCGCGTTTTTGAAAAACCGTGGCTCGGACGCAAATGGAAACATGTCATCGAACCGCGCCTGCGCTACGACTACGTAACTGGAGTGGACAACTTCACCAACATCATCCGCTTCGATGCCAGCGACATCTTGAGCAACACAAACAACGTGGAGTATTCCGTGGTGAACCGCGTTTATGCCAAGCGCATCCGTCCTGAGGACGACCAGAAAGACTGCGAGCAGCAGGGTATGGACTCACTGACGATCGGCGGGGCTCCACCGTCCAGTGCACTTCCGTGGGAATCATCGGGGACATCGGCGGCGCCGCCCTGTGCCGCTGGTCCCCGTGAAGTTTTGACGTGGGAAATTGGACAGAAATACTACTTCGACCCTACTTTCGGTCACGCCCTGGTTCTCGGCCAACGGAACGTCTTTACCTCCACCGCCGATTTCACCGGTATCGGATTTCTTAGCGACATGCGGCGCTTCTCACCCATCATTTCCCGGTTGCGCGTAGAGACCAGTCCGCGCACCAATACCGAATGGGATCTCGACTACGATTTCAAGACGGGACGCATCAATGCCAGCACAGCACTGGTCAATTTTCACTATGGGCTTTTTACGGTTGGCGGCGGAGACGCTTTCCTGCGCGTAAATGATATGACCCAAGGCGAAGCCGTCCCCGGCCAACGCGACTTTCATCAGTTCCGGTTCTTGTTCGGCTATGGGCAGCCCCAGAAACGCGGCTTCAGTGGCGCATCCAGCTTCGGTTTCGATCACAACCAGGGATTCCTCCAGTATTCGACCGCGCAATTGACATACAACTGGGACTGCTGCGGCTTCAGCGTCGAATACCGGCGATTCGCGCTCGGACTGGTACGAAACGAAAACCAATTTCGCTTCGCATTCTCGCTGGCGAACGTCGGTGCATTCGGAAACTTGAAGCGCCACGAGCGGTTGTACTAGCGATGGCCGCGCTGCCGGCATCCCGTCGGGACGCCGGCGCTGCACTTTCTTTACAATGGTGACTGTGGGTTCTGCATCGCTCGACCTGAAACTCGCGCAACTCAAGCAGGCTCTCGGCAACGGTGGGCGGCTGCTCGTCGCCTACTCTGGCGGAATCGACTCGGCGTTGCTGGCGTGGGCTGCGCATCAGGTGCTCGGCAACCAGATGCTGGCGGTCATAGCAGACTCTCCCAGTCTGGCGCGAACGCATCTCGAAGACGCGCTCGCCTTCGCCCGCGAAATGGGCATCCCCGTCGAAATCATTGCGACGAACGAGTTGGTGAATCCAGACTATGTGCGCAATGACTCGTCCCGCTGCTTTCACTGCAAAGACGAATTGTTCACGGTGATGGAACAGTACCGGGTCGCGCATGGCTTCGATGCGATCGCGTATGGCGTGAATCTTGACGACCAAGGCGACTTTCGCCCCGGTCAGCAGGCCGCTCGTGAGCATCATGTCTTAGCGCCGCTGCTCGATGCGGGACTCGACAAAGCGGAGATTCGGGCACTCGCCCAGCAAGAGGGTCTGCGAGTGTGGGACAAACCTGCATCAGCCTGCCTGTCGTCGCGAATCGAGTACGGACGGCCAGTTACGCCGGAAGCCCTGCGCGTGGTGGAACTGGGCGAAGACGCGCTACGCGGCCTGGGATTCCGCCAGTTTCGAGTGCGGCATCATGGTGATATTGTGCGCATCGAAATTACGCGCGAAGAAATAGCTCGAGCCTTGTCGGTGGAAATGGCCCGCGAGTTCACATCCATTTTCAAGCAACTGGGATTCAAGTTTGTCACGCTCGATATGGAAGGCTTCCGATCGGGATCGATGAACTCGCTGCTGCCGGCGGAGGAACTCATTCGCAAGCCGGCGTGACCAGCACCACATGCCATTGAAGCTCCGGGTCCGCAGCCCGAAGCACATCTCCCCGTGAGATAATGCAAGCGATTCCTAATGTTTAGGCGGTTTCTAGTGAATTTTGCGCGACGCGCTTTCCTGGCTCTTTTACTGATCTGTCTCGGTTGTTCGGCGCAGCCCACGCCGTCCGCTCCTGCGGACGTTGTGCGGTTGCTGGAGCATCAGGTCCGGTCGACCTATTCGGTCCCGTCGGAAGTGAAAGTTCTCGTCGGCCCGCTTCGGGCCAGCGATTTTCCGAACTACGATGCGCTGACCATCACGTTCGACGATTCGGGAAAAAAGAAGGACTACGAGTTCCTGCTTGCCAAGGATCGCAAGACGCTGTTGCGCATGACCAAGATCGATCTGACGAAAGATCCGTATGCGGAATTGATGAAGAAGATCGACGTGACAGGACGGCCCACTCGTGGGGCGAAAGACGCGAAAGTTGTAGCCGTCAACTTCGACGATTTTCAGTGTCCTTTCTGTTCGCACATGCACTCGAATCTGTTTCCTACGTTGTTGAAAGAATATGGCGACCGCGTGCTATTCATTTACAAGGATTACCCTCTGGATGAAATTCATCCCTGGGCGATTCATGCAGCCGTGAACGCAAATTGCCTGGCTGCACAGAATGCCGATGCCTACTGGGATTTCGCCGACTACGTGCATGGCAATCAAAAAGAAATCAACGGCGAAAAGGGAATTGAAAATCGGTATA
This sequence comes from Acidobacteriota bacterium, assembly GCA_016196065.1. NCBI lineage: Bacteria > Pseudomonadati > Acidobacteriota > Acidobacteriota bacterium. Next base: position 686,679 of record JACPYL010000025.1, read on the forward strand.
CCGAGCTCGACAAGGAAGCAACCCTGCAGGGGCAAAAGCACAATCTGGACGCCTCGAAATTACAGGCCTGCGTGAAGGCACAGGACGACAAGGCAGTACGTGCCTCACAGCGCGAAGGGGACAACGTCGGAGTTAGCGCGACGCCCGCCATGTTCGTGAATGGCCAGAAAGTCGATGGCGCGGTGCCGATCGAAGATTTGCGGGCGATCCTCGATGGTGCACTTCGTGACGCTGGTGTCGCTGTTCCCGAACACAAAGCGGACCCAGCGGCGACAAAATAAACCGTAAATAGTTCCGACTGAGCGCGCAGTCAAAGCGGATTCTCGTAGCCTTGGCTCAGTGCTACATGCGAAGAGCCAGGTGCAGTTTCGGAGGCAAACTTGAAACGTGTTCACATGAGCAGAGCCATGATCGCCGCGTTGGTTGCATTCTTCCTGCTGCAGTTTGCTGCCTGTAATGGCGACGGCAGCGGCGGCGACGTGATGGCCTCGGTCAACGGGCGAAAGATCTACCGCACCGAAGTCGACAAGTATTTCGCCAACCAAACTGCGGGTTCCGAACAGCAACCCACCGGCGAACAAGCGGTGAGCCTGCGTCTCAGCATCCTGGACACGCTCATCGAAACGGAAATCCTGATGCGGCGCGCAGAAAAACTCGGCTTGCTCGCGACTGACGAAGAAGTGGACCGCAAGCTGAACGAGATGAAGTCTCCTTTCACGGCTGAGCAATTCAACAAGCGGCTGGAAGAGAAGAAGATTACCGTCGACGATTTCAAGCGCGACCTGCGGCGATCTCTCACCCGCGACAAGGTTCTGAACAAAGAAATCACGTCGCGCATCAACATCACCGACCAGGACGTCGCCGACTACTACAACGCGCACAAGTCGGAATTTAACTTCATCGAACCGCAGTACCATCTGGCGAAGATCATGGTCACCGGAATGCCGAATCCCCAGGTCCACAATCTTCAGAACAGCAAGGCGCAGAACGACGCCGATGCGCGCAAGAAGATCCAGATGATCGCGAACCGCCTGGATAGTGGCGACGATTTTGCCACGCTGGCCATGAATTATTCGGAAGATCCGGAGACCAGCAACAATGGCGGCGATCTTGGATTGGCGCCGGAGTCGGCGCTGAAGAATGCTGACCCTGCAACTCGCGACTCCGTGTTGAAGCTAAAGCCCGGACAATTTACTCCCGTCCTGCCTCTGCTCAATCCGGCCAACCATCAGCCGTACGGTTACATGATCGTAAAGCTGGTTTCAAAAGAAGCCGCTGGACAACGCGACCTGAGCAATCCCAGCGTGCAACAGGCGTTTCGCCAACAGTTGCGGGATCGCCGTGAACAACTTCTGAAAGCTGCGTATTACGAGACTCTGCGCGACGATGCGAAGATTACGAATTATTACGCAGAAGAAGTGCTGAAGAACGCAGGGACGGCGAAATAGGCTTGGATTGCGGCGGAGACGGGGCAAGCCCCGTCTCTACGTATCGATTCGTATTATCCGTCTAATTTCTTGGTTACGACTTCATTCACTAGTTGCGGATTCGCCTGACCCTTCGAAGCTTTCATCACCTGACCCACAAAAAATCCAAGCACCGTTTTCTTGCCGGCGCGATATTGCTCAACCTGCTTGGGGTTTGCTGCGATCACTTCGTCTGCGAATTTCTCCAGCGCAGACGTATCGCGCGATTGCTGCGGCCGGTCTTCTTCTTCGTACACCGCCGGGAAGTCCTTGTTGCGCTCGAAGCTCAGGTCGTAGAGATCTTTGAGCATCTTGCCGGAGATTGCACCGGACTCAACCAGATCAGCTGACGCCGCCACACCGGCCATCGATATCGGGGAATGCTCGAGTTCAAGGCCTTTCGCCTTCAACCTCCCGAGCAGTTCGCTTTGCACCAGGTTGGCGACGCGTTTGGGATTCTTCGCTGCTTGTGCTGCGGATTCAAACTGATCCGCCATCGTGCGCGTACGAGTCAGCGACGCCGCATCGCCAGCGGTGATTCCATATTCCTTCGTCATGCGCTCGCGGCGCGCTTCGGGGAGTTCCGGCAAACTGGCCTGCAGGCGAGCTTGCCAGGCTTCATCGACAATCAGGGGAAGCAGGTCCGGCTCGGGGAAATAGCGATAGTCGTGCGCCTGCTCTTTCGATCGCATGCTGTAAGTGCGACCTTCGTTGGCGTTGTAGAGCCTGGTTTCCTGCGTGATCCTGCCCCCTGACTCGAGCACGCCGATGTGGCGCTCGATCTCATATTCCAGCGCCAATTTGATAAAGCGGAAGGAATTGACGTTCTTGACTTCCGTCTTCGTGCCAAACTCTTTTTGTCCGCGCGGACGCACACTAATGTTTGCATCGCAGCGCAGCGAACCTTCTTCCATGTTGCAATCGCTCACCCCGGTATACAGAACGATTTCTTTCAGCCGCGTCAGGTATTCGTAGGCTTCATCGGGAGAGCGCATGTCCGGTTCACTGACTATCTCAGCAAGGGGCACGCCGGTACGATTGAGATCGATTCCGGTCTTCTGATCGGCGTCCGGGAAACCATCGTGCAAGCTCTTCCCGGCATCTTCCTCGAGATGAAGACGGGTGATGCCGATTTTCTTCGTGCCGCCCACGATTGGAATCTCAATCGCGCCAAACTCCGCCAGCGGCTTGTCGTATTGCGATATCTGGTATCCCTTGGGCAGGTCAGGATAGAAATAATTCTTGCGCGCGAAGATCGACGTCTCATTGATGCGGCAACCGAGCGCCATCGCCGCTACGGTGGCAAATTCCACAGCTTTCCGGTTCAGAACCGGCAACGCTCCTGGCATTCCAAGGCAAACCGGACACACGTTGGAATTCGGAGGTTCGCCGAATTGCGTCGAGCACGAACAAAAAATCTTCGAGGCAGTCAACAATTGAACGTGGACTTCCAACCCGATCACGGGCTCGTACTTTGCGAGGACATCTTCGGAAATGGCCGATACAATCGCCATGGTCAAAGGAGATTATAGACGGACTCGTCTCGTCAGCAGCGAAACCGCCCCTGTAGAGACGAGGCTTGCCTCGTCTCCGTCGCGAAAGGAACTGCTGCTGTCGGCGCAGCCGCAGCAAGCCGCATCCCTACTCCCGGGCACTCACCGGGATTCTCATTTATTTTCTGGCTGATATCCGCTGCAAGCGGTCACCGGCAGCCGGGGATATTTTGGGAAACGAGCGTCCTGCAAGGAGAGTTCGCAGCGAAAGAACACTGAGCCGCGATCGGACTCAATCCGGCGAGAATGCTTGCAGTCGCGACACAGGCCTGGATCCCTTGTGTTCTGAGTCACACTTTCTTCCGCCGCCATTCCGTCACCGCTCGTCTGGGTCCAACTTCCATAGAGGCTGATCGCCCAGCGCGTTGTAGAAACCCCAGCCCGCCAGCGCTACCACGCTGATCAGGATCGCAACCGGTGTGGTCGCATACCAGGCCGAAAAATCGGACGTGAAGGGAACATTGCCGAGCAGGTTGACCGTGAAAACGGCACAGGCCAGGGGAACCAGTCCGAAGCGCATCACGATGATGACCGCAATCGTGTAGATGAGAATCTCCGACGGCACCAGCACCCAAAGGTGAGAACTGCCGTACGCCTTCGCCAGGGTAAAAATTCCCACGAACACGATGGCGGCCAGCCAATCCATGCGCAGCACGACCTTCAAGCCGAGCAAAACGAAGAAGAATTCCAGCGTGGCGAGTACGGATACCGGAAGTTGCGTCCACCATGCGGCCAGCGCCTCGCGCCCTCCGATCAGGTAATCGGTTTGTGCGAGGCTGGGAGGAGATCCCTGCTGCAGCAAGACAAGGTGTGTCACCTTGAAGATGAGCAGCCAGGCCGTGCCCAGCATCACTCCGAACAAGATATCTCTGCCGACCAGTGGATCGCGCAGGCGCCCTGCTACCAGGCGGCTCCACGAGATGATCGAATGGGGCCAGAAACGGCGTACGTAAGGTTCGACAGCGAGGTAAAGAATCCACGTCATGCCGGAGACAAACAGAGCAGTGCTGACCGCAATCACGAACAGACCAAATGTCTGTACTCCGGGAACCAGATGGCTACGGCAAAGCCAGAGCACCATTTCGACGATGAACATGGCATAGGCAAGCCGGAACGCGGCGGTACGATCGCTTCGGCCGCGGCGATAGTTCACACGGGCCAGGAAGGTTCCCGCCCCGATCATGCACATCGCCAGTATGGTCCCGATGATCGCGCCGCCCTTGCCCTTGCCGGGTCCGGCATCCTCCGCTTTCATGCGCGGCGGATCGGTCCATTCACCCACGAGTCCAAAAAATACGGGCCGGCCATGGTACGCAGCCGCTTCGACCCGGAGGGGCCGTCCGCTGCCCGGCCATTTTCCAGTCCAGGCAGCACGCGCGTCCGAACTCGCCAGCGAGTTCCACTGCGGCGGAGCCGATTGCAACTCCGCGGGATTGAGGCCGGCTGCGTTCAACAGCAGATTCCAATCGATGGCTTTCGCGGGCGCGACGTCACTATCTTTCTCCGGCGGAATCGCCTGGAAATAGAGCAGGCGTCCGTGTGCATCCAGCTTGAGATTGATCATGCCGGAGACGGTCGTCGCGGGATCCGTCATGCCTATCACTCCCGGAGTGAGCAACATGTCATGAAAATCGGATGCCACCATCAGTTCCGGACTCTGCCGGTAGAGAAAGTGAAGCACGGGAGGCTGCGAAGTCATGACCTGATCCCAGTTCGGATGAGGCTTGTCATTTTTCTCGACGTAGTTTACGAAATCGGTATCGTAGTCGAAATCGAATGATGAATCGGCGGGTCGTCCTTCGTATCCGAGCCGGGCAATCAGTTCGCGAGCCTTCTGGCGAAGGACTTCCGGGGGCTGATCGAGGCCGACCTGCTCCAACGCGCTGCCCCGCAACGCCAGGTAGACAGAGAGCCCCAGGCCAACCACAAGCGCGAGCAGGCAGATCAGCGCAGTTCGCGGCTTTAATCCTACGTTCTCCCCGGCCGCAGCCACCATTTGGGGCGACGGCGTTTCACCCGCAGCCAGAGCGGCGGCCAGAGGATCGCCTCCGGGCATGGCAGCAGCGACACTCAAAGCTGTTGCCGGCCGGTTACGAGGCTCCGGTTCGAGGCAGCGCAAGATTACGCGCTCCACCACCGGATCCAAATCCTTCACGACCGACGAAGGACGGCTCGGAGTTGACTGCGTGCCGCTCCGTACCAACTCGGCAAGTGTCTCCGCAGTGAAGGCGCGCTTGCCGGTGAACACTTCATACAAAACGAGGCCGAGTGCATAGATGTCGCTTTGGGCGGTGACTTCTTTCCCCGCCAGTTGCTCAGGCGCCATATACGCGGGCGTGCCACTGCGAACATCTGCGCCGTGAATCTGGTCGGCTAGTCCGGCGAGTCCGAAGTCGGTCATCACAACCTGGCCGCGGCCGTCGAGCATGATGTTGGCGGGCTTCAGATCGCGATGCAGAACGCCCTTGGCATGCGCAGCGGCGAGGCCGGCGCAGAGTTGACGCGCGATGTCAGTGGCTTTGTCCTCGGGAAGACGGCCGATGCGGCGGAGCAACGACGCCAAGTCTTCGCCGTCGACGTATTCCATCGTGAAGAACGTGTGGCCATCGACGTCGCCGACGTCATACACCCGGCACACGTTCGGATGCGAGACGCGGCGCGCGATGCGCACTTCATTGCGAAAGCGTTCCAGCAGACTCTCGTCTCGTGTCGCTTCTTCGGGGAGGAATTTGAGTGCAACCGGCTGGCCGAGGGTGAGATCGTCCGCGCGGTAGACCTCGCCCATGCCGCCGCGGCCGAGCAAGGCGATGATCCGGTAACGGCCGGCCAGCAGGCGTCCGGGAAGGAAGCGGCCTTCACTGATCGCAAAACCCGACGAACTGGGCGGTCGTTGTGAGGGCGACGATGCCGGCACGGGTCGAGCAGTATGGGGCGACGCAGCCGTGGCGAACTCCAGGGTCGCCATATCGTCCGAGCCCACGGGAGTTCCGCAGGAGGAACAGAAGCGCACCGCGATCGATAGTTCGGCGCCGCAGGAGTTACACGTGGCCATCAGTTTCTCCGCCCGGACGATTTCCACTGTGACGTCGTGGTGCACTCGGGTGGTTGACTCTTGCCCTTAGCTACAGCGGTCACAGAGGAAACAGTGTACCCGCAGGAGTGCCTGTTGGTGCCAGAACACGGTAGTTTTCTACTTGCTAACCGGACGGTCGGTCGGTTACCATTCCTTAACCTCCTGGAGTGAGCTTGCGTGTGAGGGAGAAAACGCAGGTCGTTGAGAGTTGTTCAAATCCCGCCTGCCGGGACCGCTGGCCCCGGTGGGTTTTTGCATTTTAGTGAATTCTTTCGAGTCAGCGCCTAGAAGGGTCGTATGAAGGACGAAAAGAAGTCGGGAACAACCATGACCGGGGCCAGCATTTTGTGGGAGTGCTTGGAGCGCGAGGGTGTGGAACACGTGTTTGGCTATCCCGGCGGCGCGATCCTGCCCGCCTATGACGCGTTAAAGCACAGCAAGATTCATCACATCCTGGTACGCCACGAGCAAGGCGCAACCCACATGGCCGACGGCTTTGCCCGCGCCGGTGGAGGAGTCGGCGTGGCAGTTGCCACCTCCGGACCGGGCGCGACCAACATGGTGACTGGCATCGCGACTGCCATGCTCGATTCGTCGCCCATCGTCTGCATAACCGGCCAAGTCGGCAGCAAGCTGATCGGGTCGGACGCTTTTCAGGAAACCGACATTACCGGTGTCACACTTCCGATCACGAAACACAACTATCTCGTGACCCATGCCAGCGAAGTGGCCCAGACCATCCGCGAAGCCTTTTACGTTGCGCGTTCCGGACGCCCGGGACCAGTGCTGGTCGACATCACAAAAGACGCGCAGCAGACTTCCTGCGTCTTCGACTGGGAGGCTGCGCAGCCGCAGTTGCCGGGATACCGCCCTGATCTTTCGCCGGCTCCGAAGGAATACGAAGAAGCGCTGAAGCTCATCCACAATGCGAAGCGGCCTGTCATTCTCGCTGGACACGGCATCATCATTTCGGGAGCCATGAACGAAGTTCGCGACTTCGCGGAACGTGCCGGTATTCCAGTAGCGCTGACGCTGCTTGGATTGGGCGCCTTCCCTGCTTCGCATCCGCTGAATCTCGGCATGATGGGCATGCACGGCGAAGCTTGGGTCAACCATGCCATCCAGGATGCTGATCTATTGATCGCGCTCGGCATGCGCTTTGACGATCGCGTGACCGGGAACTTGAAGAACTACGCTCCCAACGCGAAGAAGATCCACGTCGAGATTGACCCTGCGGAAATCAACAAGAATGTGAAGGTCGATGTCGCGCTGGTTGGCGATTTGCGCGAAGTGCTGCATGAACTGCAACCGCGCATCGAATCTCCCGACCGCAGTGAGTGGCTGGATTCCATTGATCGCCTCAAGGGCGACGCGGCCGTGCGCGATATTCAGAATCTACCCGACACCGGACACCTTTACGCTGCGCACGTCATCAACGATATCTGGCGCGAGACTCGCGAAGCTGACACGGTTGTCGTCACCGATGTAGGCCAGCATCAGATGTGGGAAGCACAGTATTACAAACACGAAAAACCGCGCACCCTGATTACTTCTGGCGGCCTCGGCACGATGGGATTCGCATTGCCGGCAGCGATTGGCGTGAAAGTCTCTCGCCCCGAAGCAGAAGTCTGGGTAATCGTGGGCGATGGCGGATTTCAGATGACGATGTGTGAGCTGGCGACGATCGTGCAAGAAAATCTGAAAATCAACATTGCGATCATCAACAACGGTTATCTGGGAATGGTCCGGCAGTGGCAGGAATTCTTCTACGAACGCAACTACTCGGCAACGCCGCTCCTGAATCCGGATTTCGCAAAGCTCGCGGAGGCCTACGGCATCAAGGCGGCGACCGTGCATTCCCGCGCGGATGTGGTTCCCACGGTACGCGCTGCGCGCGAGCACAATGGGCCGATGCTGATCAACTTCCACGTCGAACAGGAAGATACGGTCTATCCGATGGTCGCGGCCGGATCGGCGCTGCATGAGATGATCCGCAGGCCGAGTCCGATTGTGGAGACGGCTGAGGACGAGTAGCTAAGAATTGCGATCTCCAGGGGCTAAAGCTCTTTTGGGTGAGCGTCCTATCGCAGCGCGGAAGCGCTGCGTCACCCCAAGGCACGTGCCTCCGGATCATTTTTGTGAGCAGGGTTGGTGGCTTTGTTGAATGCTAGTAGATGTATTTTGCTGGTTAGCTTTTGGGTGGCGCAGCGGTTTACCGCTGCGATAAAAACCCGCACAGAGCGGGCGGCTTCAGCCGCGACGCTGAGAGCAACTTTATGATGAACACATTCGTCGTTTACGTGGAAAACAAGCCGGGCGTGCTGACTCGCGTCGCTTCCCTCTTTCGCCGCCGCGCTTTCAACATTGACTCGCTGACGGTCGGCCGAACGGAAAAGCCTGAAGTCTCGCGCATGACGATCACGGTGGATGCCGACTATGACCAGGCGCGCCGCATCGAAGCGAATCTCTACAAACTCGTCAATGTCATTCGCGTGGACAACATCACCACCGAACCTTCGATCGTCCGCGACCTCGCCATGATCAAAGTCGCGGCCACGCATGAAGCGCGGTCGCATGTACTGGAACTGGCAGGCGTATTTCGCGCTCGGGTTGTGGACGTGGCTCCAGACTCGCTGACCATCGAAATTACCGGGGCGGAAGACAAAATTGATGGACTGCTGGAAGTTCTTCGCCCATATGGCGTGATGGAGATGGTGCGCACCGGCATCGTGGCCATGCGGCGTGGAAACAAGTCTGCAGGTCCGGTGGCTTCGGCGAGCGTGCTCTTCCACGACGCGAACGGAGAAGAAGTTTCCTACTCGGTGTAAACTCCTTCGGATGATGGCGCCGAGTTCCCTGCCGGCAAATCAATCCAAAGTGACGGACTGCCACGTTCACCTGGCGGCTCTCCCACATCCCGGCAACGGATGTTATATTTCGCCCAAGATGCTCAGGAGTCCTCTGTTCAGATTCTTGATCTGGCAGCAGGACCTCGACCTGAAGCAAGCAGAGAAATCAAACGCCAAATACGTTGCGAATCTGCTGTCGGAACTTCGCAGTTCAGAAAGAGTCGGACGTGCTGTCCTGCTGGGCATGGATGGCGTCTATGATTCCGCCGGCAAATTGAATGAACAGGGCACGGAGTTTCTGATCTCCAACGACTACGTCCTGAAGCTTGCCCGGGAGAATCCCAGTGAATTTTGGGCGGGAGCTTCGGTCAACCCACTTCGCCGCGATGCCGTCGAGGAATTGCAGCGTTGCGCCGAAGCGGGCGCGAAATTGATCAAGTGGCTTCCTAACTCACAACACTTTGATCCTGGGGACCGGCGCCACATTCCTTTCTATCGAGAAATGGCGCGCTTAAAGATTCCACTTCTCAGCCACGTGGGATTTGAATTCAGCCTGATCGGCACGGATCAATCGGCCGGCGACCCGAACAAACTGCGTGTCGCGCTCGAAGAGGGCGTCACCGTTATCGCTGCCCATGGATGCAGTCACGGCCTGATCTTCTCCGAAAAATACTACCTGCCGTTCCTCGACCTGGTCGCCAGTTACGACAATTTCTATTCCGACATTTCCGCCCTCAGTCTGCCGAATCGTGTTGGCATGTTGTTCCGGTTGCGGCGCCATCCTGATCTGCATCACCGGCTTCTGTTCGGGACCGACTACCCGCTCCCCGTATTTCGGTTGGCCTGCTATGGGCGGGGAGGGCTCCGCGGGAGTAAAGTACTTGCAACCAAAAACCGGTTTGACCGGCACCATGCGCTTTGTTCCGAACTCGGGATTGGGTTCGGCTCGATCGAGAGCATCGTGCAGCCGAACAAGGGAAACTAAAATTACAGATCTGTTTTACGCAGGAAGATATTTGGAGGAATGTACCCGATGAAGAACGTTGTGCGTTTGATGATCCTCTCCCTCGCAGCCGCCGTTCTGGCGCTACCCGCCTACGCTCAGGATGCTGCCAAGAAAGATGCTCCACCTAAACCTCCCGTTAGTCCATCGCAGGCTCTGATCGATAACTGGAACGACATTGGCCGCAAACTGATTGCGATGGCAGAAGACTTTCCGGAAGATAAATACGACTACAAGCCGACTCCCGCGCAGCGCAGTTTCGCCGACCAGTTGCTCCATGCAGCCAACGCGAACTACTTCTTCACCAACCCGGCGACCGGAAAGAAAATGCCGGCCGGTGAAGACCCCAAGCGTGCAGACTATAAGACCAAGGCCGACATTGTGGCATTCGTGAAGCAGTCATTTGCGGACGGTGCAGCAGCCATCAAGGCAAAAGGCGACAAAGGACTCGGTGATCTCCTGGTAGATCCTTTCGCCAACCAGCAGGTACGCATGTCGGACATGGCGTGGGGCTTGCTCGAACACGATGGAGAACACTACGGACAACTAGTCGGATACTACAGATCCGCCGGACTGGTGCCGCCCGAGTCGAGACCGAAGAAGTAAGTTTGAGCCCGGGCGATTTCAACTTCGGTTGATTTTGCCCGTGCTTCGCACTAGACTTTCCATTCCATCAACACACCTGCGGACGTTTCGCGGACTCGACTCGGAGGAGCAAGATGAAGTCTTCACGGCTGGCGGTTATGGCTTTCCTGATGCTGGCCGTTTTGCTCCTGCCGAGCTGCGGTTTCAGACGCAAGCTGATCTCGATCACGATCATCCCCGACAAGGCGACGTTGGGCGGGCCGGGATTGGACTTGCAGCTGAAAGCGGTTGGGAACTACATTCATCCGCCGGACAGCCGCGACATTACCGACACTGCGACGTGGGAATCTGCTGCTCCGCAGGTTATTTCGGTGGACGCGCATGGACTGGCCACATCAGGGGAAGCTTGCGGCACTGACATCACCATTACCGCCACCGCCCACAGCGATCCTCATGACAGTGCGAGTGGAGAGGTGATAGGAACCGCCGCCATCACCGTCACGTGCCCTACCCCACCTCCAGGCCTTTAGCGCCTCACTGGTCTTCCAGCAGCTTGCCGAGCGTGGGTTTGTACTTCTCCGGCTTTGATTTCTTGGCCACAACGAGTTGCGAAGGCCTGGGGCTTCCTACCCGTTCGCGTGCCATTTCGCGGACAGTCTTGCTCGCTGTGAAGGTTTTCTTTTTTTTCTTTTTGGCCGCCATCAGGGCATCTTCGCACTGCAACTCGCAAAAGTGCAATAATCTGAGAGTGTCGGTGCGCACGCCGGGAATGACTTGAGTTTTCCTGACACCTAAGACCTGACACCTGAGACCTGATCTTCATGGATGAGCGCGAATTTTTCGACGAACGGCCGGACAAGAAACCGGCGAACCTGAATTGTCCCCACTGCCATCAGCCCGGCGAGTACGAGATCCAGTGGCTGGTACGCACCAAGAAGAAAAATCTGCCACCCCGTGCCGACGACCGCGACCGAGCGAAGTTCGCCAAAGCGCAGTCCTACATGCTGCGCCGTGACGACATGATGGTTTGCAAGAATATCCGTTGCCGGAAGCGGTTCGAAATTACAGGCGTGCAGAGTGTGGCATTTCTCGGCTAGCAGCGGGTCGATTAGTGTGACGAAATCGTTGCTGCCAGGCGGCGAACGCTGTTTAAGAGCTGACTCAGCGCGTTTGTGCCCGATGCTGGCGCGGCGAGACGCTGGTCCGCGCCATCGCTGAACCCGTGCCGTTCCATCTCTTTCGCGGCGGCCGCATACCTTCGAGAACTATCATCGTCCATCGCGAGGAAGCGAAAAGCCTGGGCCAAGGGGATTCCATCGGCGCCAGTGTGCAGAAATTCGATCTGCGCCGTGACCTTTCCGTATACGGTTCCGAGGATCATCTCGCCCATCTGGCCGGGATGAATCGGTCCTTTCGCAAGGACAGCGGATCCTCCCGTCAGAGACAGTCTCTGAATCACGCCGACAAACTTGGCGTCTTCGATGCTGAAGATTGCGCGTTCGTTATTCGGGACACGGATGCGCGGCGCCCGTTGGCGCTTATTACCTATTTTGGGCTTGCTGGGCTTCGATGGCACGATATCGAGCATCGCAACGCGCTTCGGAACGGTCAAGGTTACTTACGTGCCAAACGGCCCTCCCGAAGGGACGATTGACGATAGCCCGGCGTTTTCAACGCCGCGGTTGGGTCCACGGAAGGACGAAAGTCCCAGTGGGACGACTGATCTCAGGGATGCAGTCGGTGAGGATTCAGTCGTGCCTCCGGCACTGGACTTCAGAAATTGCCCGCAACCCGCCAGTAAACTGGCGGGCTATCTTCAATCGTCCCCCCGGGACTCTCCGAACGACGTGCGCAGCGGAGTAGCACGGCACCGCCGTCAGATACTCCTCATACTTGTTCGCGAGTGCCAGGGTGACCAATGCCGCCGATTGCCGGAGTAGAATCCGCAAGAATTGTCCCGGAGGGACAGTCGACAATAGCCCGGCGTTTCAACGCCGGGTGAGATTGCGACCAGAATCAGAGTCCCAGCGGGACGACTGGCCAGCGATGGGGATGACGGCAAGATTTTCAGTCGTGCCTCCAGCACTCGAAATCCGCAATACGCTTCGTACCCGCCAGTGAACTGGCGGGCTATTTTCGGGCATCCCTCCGGGATGCTCTGCACTCGGTTCAGGATCAGCACCGCCGGGCTGCATGGGACTGGGTTTAGATTGAGCAAGTTCCTTGTGGATCGGTGATTCGTTTCCCCGGCAGCGCTCATTTATACTTAAATGTTTTCTTACGCTCGGCGAAGATGCAGGGCAGGAGTCATCTTGTGAAAATCTTAGTCTGTATGAAGCAGGTGCCGCAAAAAGACGCTCCCCTCAAGTTAAACGAGGCCGGAACGTGGATCCGCGAGGATGTTTCCTACGAAGTGAATGAACCGGACGCGTACGCGCTGGAAGAGGCGTTGCGCCAGAAGGAAAAGCATACCGGCGAAGTGGTCGTGGTCACAGCCGGTCCGGCGCGCGCGCAACAAGTGCTCCGCGAGGCGCTCGCCAAGGGCGCTGATCGCGCAATTCATCTGGAAGGCGACGGGTTTGTCGGGCTTGATGCCTACAATACGGCCCGCGCGATCGCCGCTGCCATCAAGGACGAAAGTTTTGATCTCATTTTCACAGGATTGCAATCCGACGACTACGGCTACGCGCAGACCGGGGTGATCCTGGCGGAAATTCTAGGCTGGCCGCACGCCACCATCATCATGCAGATCGAGAAAAGCGAAAGCGGCATTCGCGTCAAGCGGGAACTCGAGGCTGGATTCTTCCAGTTCGTCGACATGCCGCTGCCGGCCGTGCTGACGATCCAATCCGGTATCAACAAACTGCGCTACGCGACGCTGATTGGCATCAAGCAGGCGAAGAATAAACCCATGCGCAAAGTGACGATGGAAGAAGTCCAGTCGTCGATCGGCGGGAACCTGCAGAAAATCGAGAGGTTATACGTTCCGCAGAAGTCGAAAAATACCGAATTCCTGGAAGGGCCTCCAGCGGAAGTGGCCAAGAAACTGGTTGAGAAGTTGAAGAATGAAGTCCGGGTAATTTGACCCTGTTAGCGGTGATCCAGGTCACTGCCTGACGTGGCATGGCCAGCGAACATCCTATCGGCACGAACTTGGAGGCCGATATGGTCGATGCAGAAGAAAGGCGAGAAAAGGGCGCGAGCCTGATGTTCATCGGGGTCGCGGTATGGGTAGCGGCGTTTCTGGTTTTGTTTTTTCTGCCGGCAGGGTTTCGATTGGGGCACCAGGGAGGATTTGAACTGCTCCTGGTCGCACTCTTCGTCACTGGCGTCGTACTACTCGGCTCGGGATGGCGGATGCGGCGGGTAAAGTAGTACGAACTTCGCAGTGTGGATGTATGCAGGGGGAGACGCGGCAAGCCGCGTCTCTACTCTCGGGAACCTGGAATTCTTATGTCTGAAACCATTCTTGTAGTCGTCGAACAACGCGAAGGCAAACTCAACCGCGTCTCCTGGGAAACCATCACGGCCGGACAAACCATTGCTGCGCAAACTGGATGGACGTTAGAAGCGACCGTCGTGGGCTCGAGCGTCGCGGCAATCTGTGGCGAAGTTGCCGGCAAGAAATTGGCCAAAGTCTATGCCATCGAATCTCCCAAGCTGGACCCCTACACGCCCGATGCTTTCGCTAGTGGTCTAAAGCAATTTCTGGAGAAGCATCCGGCCAGGCTCGTGCTCATGCCGCACACCTACCAGGTGCGCGACTTCGTGCCGAAACTGGCGACAGCTTTGGGGAGCACGGCCATCAGCGATGTCATTGGGGCGAAGTATGAAGGCGGCAAGCTGCTCTTCACTCGCCAGATGTTCCAGGGAAAGTTTGTCGCGGACGTCAGCTTCACTGGAAACGGTCCATGTTTCGTGACTTTCCAGAATGGCGCCTTTCGCGCGGACAAAATCGAGGCTGGTGCTTCCCCGGCACCGGTCGAAACCGTGAATGTCGATGTGCAAGATGGCGTGGTCAGAAATAGGCCGCAGGAAGTGTTCAAGGAAGCCAAGCAGGCAGTTGATCTGACCCAAGCGGAGATCATCGTCTCGGTCGGGCGTGGGATCAAAGAACAGAAGAACATCGAGATTGCGAAGCAACTGGCCGACGCGCTCGGCGGAGAACTGGCAGCCTCGCGTCCCATCTGCGATAACGGCTGGCTTCCCATGGACCGTCAGATTGGCTCCTCGGGGCAGACAGTCGCTCCCAAGCTCTACCTAGCGCTGGGAATTTCTGGAGCAATTCAGCACATCGTCGGAATGAAAGGCGCGAAGAGCATCATCGCCATCAACAAAGATTCTGAAGCGCCGATCTTTGAGATTGCGGATTATGCCGTGGTCGGGAACCTGTTCGACATCGTGCCGCCGTTGATTGAGGAAGTGAAGAAGGCCAAGGCGTAACGCTACTTTTTTGTTCCCCAAGATATCGGTTCAATAATAGAGCGCATCTTGTACAGTGTCTCGTGGCCAAAATGGGTTACCGCAGCCGCGTTATTCTCACCATTCTCAGTTCTCTTGCAGCGTATCTGCTGTCAGCGCTTACCGTTGCTGCCCAGTCTGCGCAGAGAAAGGATGCTCCGGCAGGGATCGAGCGTCAGGGCCAAGCCTCTGGTGATCACGGCCTGGTGCTAATCCTAGGCCTTGATACAACGCCAGAATCGACCGAATCTCCCGCGCTCAAAACCTGCCTGGCTCATAATCCGCCGCCTGCCTGTGTGCCGTTGACTCTGACCATCAAGAACGAAGGGAAGGAGACAATCCTGAGCTGGTTTCATACCTGTGGTCAGGCGGTCGCTCTCTTCGATCTGCGGCAACCTGACGGCACCTGGATGGCGTTTCCCATGGACCTGGCAAACATGTGGGCGTGCTCATCAAACATGATGGGGGTTGAGAGTTTGCTGCCCGGCGCTAGCCGCACTTCGCGCTTTAGACTTGCCGATGAATCGCTGATGCTGGGCACGTCTTTCCCTCGTACCGGCGATCCGGAGGCATGGCACAGAGGCTATGCAGTGCTAGGGGGCCCGGGGCCGTACACGCTTCGCGCTCACTGGAATGTTGACGGATGTACTGCCTCGGAAAAAGTGGATCGGGACAGCCAATTGGACCCGTCAGGGGCACCTCTGTGTGCCAAGGGTTCAGAGCGGCAACCGCACTTTCTGGTTATCCAGTCCAACGAAGTGACGCTACCGTCTGCGTCTAGAAATTGATCATTGTCCGAATTTAAGATCTACGACCCGGCTGAGAATCCGCCGAGGTGCGCCATCGTCATGCGCAGATACTTGTAGGGATTGACTGGCGTCTCGTTGATGCGGACTTCGTAGTGAAGGTGGGGACCGGTGGAGCGTCCGCTCAGGCCGACATAGCCTAGAACGTCTCCCCGATGAATGTACTGCCCTGCGGCAATGCTGAAGCTCGCCAGATGGCCGTAGCGGGTCGTGATGCCGTGTCCATGGTCGATGACGACGGCGCGACCGTAGCCGCCGAGGAAATCGGCAAACGTAATCGTGCCGTCCGCGGGAGCCAGAACTGGTTGACCTACCACCGCTGAAATATCTACACCCGAGTGGAACGCGCCTTCACCATTGAATGGATCGATGCGTTCGCCGAATGAACCAGTAATCTGGCCTTCGACTGGCCACAGGTTCGGGGCGGAATTGGCACGCACCCAATCGGCAGTCGTGGAATTTTTCGTGAGCCCAAGCGAGATGCCGACTGTCGCCGCTCCGGACATCGCTGTATGTTTCAGGGCGTAAAGCTGGTCCATCGAAGAGTGCACCTGGCCGTCTTCAATCTGGACGGTCGAGGCGTTCATCAGGATTGGATCCGACTTCAAGCCGTAGAGAGTCGAAACTTCGCTGGCCAATGATCCCAGTGAAGCGACCTGGATATCGCGCTCCTTGGCGACTTGCTCGAGGCGCGAATAGCGGTCCTTCAGCTCTTCCCTTTCGGTGCGGAGCTGGTTAAAGCTGGAAACCTTGTGGAGCATCCGGGTATAGGAACTGGCAATCCCGGTGAGGCCGGCAATACCGATCGCCGCGCCCGCTAGAACGACGTACAGATAATGAACGGGAATGGAAATTTTGCGCAGTTGTCCGTGCTCGTCGCGCGCCACGAAAAATATGTAAAAGCGTTTACGCAATATGGTATCCGGTATCGAGTTTTTTCGGATCCTGCCGGAGCGGAACTGTCTGCTCGGGGCTAAGAATCCTGATTCCACCAGCTGCTTTGGGAGCTAGCCGGCTTTCTGCGCCTACGGAACCAGGCAAGCCAAAAACCAATTCGCCTGCAACCGATTCAGGATGCGGCACTTGGTTCGGCCAAAGGTTGTTGTGAACGACTGCTAAACGTTAACAAACCTGATTCCCCCTGTCAACGCGAACAGGACCGAACAATCGTTACCCAAGGCTGGCCTTCTGCCTGCCCGACCGGCCAAGTCCACCCCAAAATCGGCCACTGACGGCACATTGGCCCTTTGGGGGTATGACGCGGCGTATAGTCTAAAGTTTGCCAGTGCGAGAAAAATCGCTCATTGACCGTATCCGGCGTAGTTCCAGCCGCGGGCCAGGCATTGCCATCGGCATTGGGGACGACTGCGCAGTCCTGCGCATACCCTCGGGCCACGAGCTGCTGGTGACTACTGACTTCACCCTGGAAAACGTCCATTTCCGGCGCAACTGGCACGCGCCTGAAGTGGTTGGCTGGCGCTGCCTGACTCGCGGCCTGAGCGATATCGCCGCCATGGGAGGCGTACCTCGAGCAGCATTTCTGTCGCTCGCGCTTGACCGCGCCGTTCCTCAGAAATGGGTGAACCGCTTCACAAGCGGCCTGCTCGAAGCGGCGAAAGAGTTTCGCGTACCGCTCGCTGGCGGCGACACTGCCCAGTCGGACGGCGGAATTCAGGCCGACATCGTGCTCGTGGGTTCAGTGCCCAGAGGAACAGCGGTCCTGCGATCGGGCGCACGGCCGGGCGACGCGATCTACGTGACGGGTGCACTGGGCGGCTCTGCGGCGGCGTTAGAAGAACTACGCAAAGGGAAAGTACGACCTTCAGATTTTTCGCGGCACTTCCATCCGACGGCGCGGGTGCGAGTTGGACAGTGGCTCAGGGGGCGAGGCTTGGCGTCCGCCATGATCGATGTCAGCGACGGGTTTTCTACCGACCTTTCGCACATCTGCGAGGAAAGCGGCGTCGGTGCAGTGATTGAAGCCGCCGCGATCCCGCGAGCCCGTGTGGGGCGACCGCTGCAGCCAGTAACTCTCGACATGACGCTGCACGGAGGAGAGGACTACGAACTGTTGTTTACGTCTTCCGCACCGATTCCTCCGAATGTGGCGGGAGTCCCCGTATCTCGGGTCGGGCGAATTACGCGCAAGCGGGGGATGATGTTGGTCGGCGAGGATCAACGCCTGCACAAACTCGCGGCGCAGGGGTGGGAACACTTCAGCCCACATCCCTAAATGCTTTCTGTGAGTTAGTGATTGTTCTCCTCAGTACCAAAACGGGAAGACACCGACTAAAGTGCGTCGCCTCACTGCAAGAACCTTCCCAGTTGTGATCTAAATTAGAAGACGTGGTTATTCCCAACTATAGGGAGGAAGATTATGAACAAGTTTGTCTTACTGGTTCTTCTAGTTAGCCTGCTTATGCTTCCGGCAATCGCCCAGGAAACACCTAAAGCAGAAGTGTTCGGCGGTTACCAGTACACTCACATCAGCGTCGATGGCGTTGCGGTTCCGGTCGCGCCGCTCAGCAGTAACAGCACGGGTTTCAGTCTTAATGGCTGGAACGCATCCCTCACTGGCAACTTCAACAAACACTTTGGAGTCGCCGCAGACTTCAGTGGTGCTTACAAGTCGATCAGTGGTGTGTCCGCGAAAATTTACACATATACTTTTGGACCGGTGGTTTCGCTGAATCATGAAGGAACCATCAACCCCTTCGCACATGCGTTGTTCGGCGGAGCTCATGCTTCCGCTTCCTTCGAAGGAAACGGCGCTGGCTCAAATGGATTCTCCATGATGATGGGTGGAGGCGTTGACGCGAAAGTCAGCCCTCGCCTTGCCATCCGCGCCATTCAGGCCGACTGGGTCTACTACCGCTTTGAGGGGATCGGTCAGAGCAAGAACGTAAGAATTTCAACCGGCGTCGTGTTCCGTTTCTAAACACTCCAGCCATCACTGAGCAATGGCGCGCGCTTGACGCAGAGACTCAACCCGGCGCGCGCCATTCAACAGGAGTGACTTTCGTTACCTGCCTCAGGTGCCGGAAGAGGCTAGAGTAAACGAATGCGTACAAGATTTGTGCTCCTCGCTTCCGTGGTCGCGGCCCTATTCACCTGCCTTGCGCAGGGACAGACGACTCAGAAGATCGATAACGCCTTCGTCCAGCGCACCTTTGGCAAGGATTTCACCATGGTGCAGGAAGTCGGCGGCATGGTCGGCGACATGGACGGCGACGGAATCGAAGACGTCGTCATTGCCGCGCGCTGCAAGAATCCGCTGCTCGACCAGGGCGAACACAACTATTCCGTGATCGATCCCTACGACACTTTCTTTGGCTACGGCGATCCCAAAGTGACCACGACTTTCGTCCAGGATGACCCCACCAAACGTGGACTGGTAGTACTCATCATTCACGGCGCTGGCTCCGAAGGCTGGCACGCGGAAACACCGAAAGCAAAATACGTTGTCATCAACCTTCCCTACCGGGCACTTACCGTCCGCAGAATGAAACTGAAAAAGAAGACGCTCCAGGCGATCTATGCGGAAGAAGGTAACGCACTCGGTGAAACGGCGGCCCTGTTCTTCGACGGCAAGGCCTACAAGTACGTGCCCATGGGCTCGAGCATGGAGTAGTCGCAATTGGTCGTTCGTCTTTCGTCGTTGGTCGATGGCCAATCGTCTCCAGTCATCCGTCATTGCCAGGTAGATCGATACACGCCGCGCGGTCGTTGTAGTACCCTTTTCTTGGATTGCCCCACCAGTTGAAATACCGCGTGCTTACGGACAAGCTGGCCGTTTGCCAGTTGCCGTCTGGTTCATCTGTCCCCGGTTGGGCGGTCGGACCCGGCTTTTTCTGCGTCACCCAAACCGCCGAGGAGCTTTCCATCGTGTGCGCGGAGAATCGCGTTCCCGACGGTGTTCGGATCGAAAGAGATTGGGTGGCTTTGAAACTTGAGGGTCCGTTTCCGTTTGCGATGACGGGCGTTCTCGCGTCGTTTCTGCAGCCATTGGCGGATGCGGGCATCCCGATTTTTGCGGTGGCGACTTTCGACACAGACTATGTGTTGATGAAGCGGGAAAAATTGGAAGCCGCAATCGCTGCACTCACCGCGGCCCGTCATGAGTTGGTCCAGCCAAGCAATTCTGCTCTCTGAGACTCCACCAGCAAAATTGCGAGGTGCGAAGCCTAGCCGCCTCAACCGAATTTCGTTTCCATTCACTACGGTATTAAACTAATCAGTCCAACTCCCGAGGAAGAACATGCCCACTGCGACGCGTACCAATCCGCTCTCATATCTGACCGACCAACTCGACGAACTCAAAGCCAAGGGCACGCACTTCAAGCTGCGCGTACTGGAAGATGAGCAGGCGCCCGAATGTACGTTCGATGGCAAGCACGTCATCAACCTGGCGTCGAACAATTACCTCGGCCTGACCACGCATCCGAAGTTGCGGGAAGCTGCGCTCGAGGCTACGCGCAAGTACGGAGTCGGATCGGGCGCCGTTCGCACGATCGCGGGCACCATGAAGATCCACATGGAACTGGAAGAGAAAATCGCGCGCTTCAAGAATGTCGAAGCCTGTGTCGTCTTTCAATCCGGATTCACGGCGAATGCGGGGACAGTATCGGCACTGCTGGGCAAAGATGACTACATCATCTCTGACGAACTGAATCATGCATCGATCATCGACGGCTGCCGCCTGTCACGCGCAAAGATCCTAGTTTTCCGGCATAAAGACGTCGCACATGCCGAGGAACAACTGGCCAGCGTGAAAGATCAGCCCGGCCGAAAGCTGCTCATCTCGGATGGCGTTTTTTCCATGGACGGGGACATCGGACCACTGCCTGGCCTTTGCGATGCCGCGGAGAAATACGGCGCGATCATGATGGTGGACGATGCGCACTCTTCCGGAGTCCTCGGCCGTAACGGGCGCGGCACGATCGACCATTTCGGCGTGCATGGGCGAGTCGATATCCAGGTTGGAACATTGTCGAAGGCCATCGGCGCGTTGGGTGGATACGTCTGCGGTACGCGCGATTTCATCGACTTTCTGTACCACCGCGCCCGGCCGTTCCTGTTTTCGACATCCCATCCACCATCGGTCGCTGCAACCTGCATTGCCGCGTTCGATGTCCTCGAAAACGAGCCCCAACTCATGGAACAGCTCTGGGATAACACGCGCTTCTGGAAAAAAGAGCTTGGACTGCTCGGCTTCAACATCGGCGGCAAAACCACTCCGGCCAGCGAGACACCGATCACGCCGATCATCATCGGCGATGGCCGGCTGACCATGGACTTCTCGCGTGAACTATTCAAGGAAGGCGTGCTCGGAACGGGGATCGCTTTCCCGACCGTCCCGGAAGGCAAAGCACGGGTGCGAACTATCATGACCGCGACGCACACGAAAGACGAACTCACGCGCGCCCTCGAAGTGCTCGGACGGATGGGAAAGAAAATGGGGATTCTCGCTTAAGGGGCGAGACTAGGAACGATGCTCCACCGCACAGTTCGCGGGTGAGTTGCTTTGGTGCTCGCAGGGCTTCGTGAGCCAATTGTGTTCCAGATAATAGAGAGCGCCAAACGCCACGACCAAAGCGGCCAGGGAGGGCAACAGGGGTCGAACGCTCTTCCATGGCTGCTTCCAGTCTGCCGTGCCCAGAAAAAGTAAGATCGTCGGAAGTAGCGCCACAATGGACAGCTGAAAAATGTGCGCCGCAGTACCTTCGTCAGTTTCCGGTTGCCGCGCGTGTGTATACCCGCTCAGCACCGTTACCAGCGCAATGACAGCGAGGGCAAGAATAACTTTGCTGGCGGCCCAATTGATTTGTTCGCGGCCCATTTTCCACTCCCGCTTTAGTCTAGTGTCCGCTGGCGTCTTCGACGATGGCCTCGATCAAAGAGTCGATCGTATCCGTGACACGCTTAGGAGTCAGATTGAAGTTGTTGGAGAGGATAGAGAATACGACTGCTTCGCCACTGTCGGTCGTAGCGTAACCGGAAAGCGTTTTTACGCCGCCCAGTGATCCCGTTTTACCTAGGATGCGACTCTGCAAACGTGGAGCGTTCAGGCGGTCCGACAATGACCCGTCTACGCCAGACACGGGCAGCGTCGATTTGAATGCGGTGCCCCAGGGCTGGAGTGCCGCGTAGCGCAACAACTGCACGACGGATTGCGGCGTAACCAGATTCTGTCGCGAAAGTCCGGAGCCGTCGTAAAACACGTATTGTTCGTTTGAAATTCCCGCCTGCGTCAGAAAACCACGCAAGACCTCGAGGCCGCCTTCGATCGTTCCCGCCGTGCCGCGTTCCCGTCCGAGCAGGCGCAGGAGAATTTCAGCATGCAGGTTTTGGCTGACTTTGTTCACCACCCGCACGTCGTCCAGCATTGGCTTCGACTCGTAGCTGGCGAGCACGATGGGCTGA
Source organism: Acidobacteriota bacterium (assembly GCA_016196065.1). Classification (NCBI taxonomy): domain Bacteria; kingdom Pseudomonadati; phylum Acidobacteriota; species Acidobacteriota bacterium. Next base: position 708,898 of record JACPYL010000025.1, read on the forward strand.
TCGCTCTTCAGCGGGCGCAACTGGCCATCGCTGCCGCCGCGCGAGGGTGCGACCGTAGTCACACTGAAAGTGGAAAGCGTCGCAAGTTCGGTATGTTTCGTCCGCTGGCGCCCGTAGACCACGATCCCGCGTTTCTCGAGCAACTGCCGGAAGAGCGCGGCAGCAAACTCCGCAGGATCCTCGATCGCCAGCGCTTCGTTCGCGCCCGGATCGTCGAGAGGCATATTGCCCCACAGCGTGAGGACGGTTGATCCCGGTTCGCGATTGACGAAGAATTTCCGGCCTGTCCCGGCAGGCGTCGTGATGATGCGATTGTCGAGGCGATAGTAGTCCGCGAACGGGGTCACACTGACAAAAGCCTTTTCACCCGGACGATCCGCCGGCAGGATGTTCACGAATACAACGTTGTCGTTGATCGTCAACGCCGATACGGGCGCGCCATCCGCCCACACCAGGTCATCCTGGCTCCATCCTTCGCCATAGCGTTCGAAGGCGAAATAAGAATCGTCGGCGACGATGTCACCGTCCACATACTTCACGCCTTTTTGTACGAGCACATCCGCCAGCGTTTCGAGCGCCTGAATGGGATGGTCGTTGCGTTGCGTGCGTAAGTCGTAGGGTAACTCGCGTCCGGAGAGATTGGGGTCGCCGTGACCAACCAGGAGCAGATCGCCATTCAGACGACCGTAACGATCCAGCGAGGCAGCGGTTTCGACCGTGGTACGAAACTTGTAATCGGGACCAATCAACGCCAAGGCAGCCGCGGTCGTGAAGAGCTTGGTATTCGATGCTGGCGTAAAAAGTTTATCGGGGTTAAGTGAGTAGAGAGTTTTTCCCGAGGAGAGCGATGTAACTTCTATTCCCCAGAAGCCGCGCGCCAGGTCGGGGGCACCAATCACGGTGGCGATCCGATCCTGAAGTGGTTTCGGCGGAGCCGCCAGCGCTGCGCCGGCAAGCACCAGCAAAACGAGTAAGCAATGCGATAGCGACCGCGCGCGCGTCATTAATCGGATTCTAACACCCGGCAGATCGCGGGGACGGTCTAGAATGGCGGTCGGACCACTTACGTCATGCGGACAATCTTTCATTGGAACCTCGGTTCCCGGACTCTTGAGTTGGGGCGACGCACTCTGATCATGGGGGTCGTCAATGTCACGCCCGACTCGTTTTCAGATGGCGGCCTTTACTTTGATGCGGAGAGAGCGGTCGTACACGCGGAGCAGCTGCTATCCGAAGGCGCGACGATCATCGACATCGGCGGGGAGTCGACGCGCCCAGGGGCCGCGGTCGCGCCCACCGGGAATGCTGGCAAGACCAGTCCTTCCCAGGAACCGCGGGTCAGAACGCCTGTGACCGAAGAGGAGGAATTGAAGCGCGTCCTGCCGGTCATTCGTGATTTGAAGAGGCGCCGGCCTGATGCGATCCTCAGCGTCGACACTTATAAAGCGTCTGTAGCACGGGCCGCAGTGGATGCCGGGGCTGAGATCGTAAACGACATCAGCGGGTTCCGTTGGGACACAAAGATGGCGAAGACCATCGCGGAACTCAAGGTGGGGGCGGTGCTGATGCACACGCGCGGACGTCCTGATGAATGGCGGTCCCTGCCGCCGATCGGAGATCCCGTGCTGGCGGTCAAGCGCGACTTACGACAATGGGTGGAGACTGCCATTCTGGCTGGCATCAAACGCGATCACCTGGCGGTTGACCCGGGATTCGGATTCGGCAAGAGTTTTGACGAGAACTATCCCTTACTGGCGCACTTTTCGGAACTGCAGCAGATCGGGTGTCCCCTGGTCGCGGGCACATCACGAAAATCATTTATCGGACGGACACTCGCCCGCGACGGCAAGGACGCTCCCGTCGCAAATCGACTTCATGGCACTCTCGCCACAGAAACTGCGCTCATCCTCAAAGGCGCACATATCATCCGGACGCACGACGTGGCCTGCGCGGCCGAAGCAGCAAGGATTGCAGATGCGATTGTGGCGAATGGAGGATAGAAGAAAAGGTCAGAGGTTCGAGGTCAGATTGAAGAGGTAAGAACGCTGCTCCAATTGGGCAGTTACCTCTTCAATCTGACCTTTAACCTCTGCCCTTACCTCACGCTTTTGCGGCTTCGCTGAGTGGCGAACTGGAACGGAATGCGGGCAAACGGATCTCAAACGCCGCTCCCCCTTCGGGACGGTTGTGGCAACTGATCTGCCCTTTGTGATCCTGCACGACTCCATAGGTTGCGCTCAGGCCCAAACCGGTGCCTTTGCCGACCGGCTTAGTTGTGTAGAAGGGATCGAAAACGCGTTCCGGATCACGCAAGCCGGGCCCGTTGTCGGCAAACTCGATGACCACTTCGGCATCGTCCTGCCGCAAAGAGACCTGTAGACTTCCGCCCCCGGCCTCCTGTAAGGCGTCCACTGCGTTCTCGACGACCTGGAGAAAGGCCTGCAGAAGTTGGTTGGAGTTGCCAAGCACGCGCGGCACCACGGCATCACTCTGCACAGTGAGATGGATGTCGCGTTTTTCAAGTTTGAAGCCTTCCATTTGTACCGCACGCTGTAGCAACGGCTTCAACTCGAGTGGAGACTTCTCTCCCGGAGTCTGTTGCGCAAAACTGAGCAAGTCGGTGACAAGGTCGCGGGTGCGACGAGCCTGCTGTCCGATCTTTTGCGCTGTCGAGAGTTGCTGACGGCTAAGGTTCGCGCTGGCCGCAAGACGCTCGGAACTTTCCAATACTGTTGCCAGCGGATACTCCAGTTCGCTCGCCGCCAGGGCCACCAGTTCTCCCAAGGACGCCAGTTTCGCCTGCTGCACGACTCTCCCCTGCAGGCGTTGCAGGTTGTCGTAACTGCTGCGGGACTGCATCAGCAATTGCACAAGTTTGCGATCGAGCAGGTGCTGTTTCAGAAACACAAAGAAAGCCAGTAACGCGACTCCGCCCATCGCGACCGTAAATCTTACTTGCCGCAGGTAGGGCGATTCCGATCCCATGAACAACGCCCAATATCCCATGATCGGCAAGGAGAGCAGAACCACTTTGGCCAGCAGCGGAGCGAAACGGCCGCTGTTGATCGTCCCTGCCGGCATGAATTGGGTCTCGCGCAGGCAACGGCGCCCACTGAGCGCTACGTGAAGAAAGGCAAGCAATGCGATGACAAAAGGAATGTCATACAACCCGCCGGTCCGGTACGTACCATTTGCGATGGCAACGTTAATCGCCTCGGAAGAGATTGCGTAGAGAATGCTCGCCAACAAAATATCGCGGTACAACTTGCGCCACGGGCCGACGCTGGTCATGAACGACCATCCCGAAACCGCAATCACGATCAGCGATTCCGAGAGATACAGGAAATCCCAGCGCAGACTATAGACCGGAATGTTGGGAACCAGATACTCGTCCGGAAAAACCGTAAACGCGTAAACGACAACTCCCCAGACCAGCAAAATAACCACGTTCAACGCACTGGGAAGTACTCCTTCACTTTCATGCGCTTTCTGCGGACGAATGGCCACAGCGGCCATGAGGGGAACGGGGTGCAGGAAAAGAATGATGTCGCCGTAGAAGGGGTCGGGCACCGGCTGCCGCAGAACAACTTCAAACCACAGCCAACCCAACTGATTGCACCACCACATGCCCAGCCCGACAGTCATCAGCGTCCAGAAAATTCGGGTATGACCTCGGCTATCAAGAGCATTTCTGCCGGATAGAACCAATGTGGCCGATCCAATCAGAAAAGGGATCACATCTCCCATCGCAGTCCGAAAAAATGGATGGGGGAACACCATCGGCCCCAGTCCGAAAACCAGAAGAAGCGCGATGCCGCATGCCAGAGACGAAAGTGGACGAAGAGACATTCCCACATCATGATAGGGGTTCCCAGACATTCTGTTGAGGTCACTGTGAGCATACCCATGGTTACTCTAGTAACCATCGAGAGCCAGAGGCCTCACCAGGTCATGGGTTGCACTAGAGTTCCCGTGGGCTGCTAGAATCTGCCTATGTCCTTCCCTGCCACGCGCATGCGGCGTTTGCGGTCGACGGAAGCTCTTCGCTCCATGGTCCGCGAGACCCGGCTCACTCCCGAGGCCTTTGTTTATCCCCTGTTTGTCTGCCCCGGAAACGGAGTTCGCAAGGAAGTGCGTTCCATGCCCGGCGTTTTCAACCTCTCGGTGGACGAAGCAGTGAAAGAAGCGCGGCAGTCGCATGCTTTGGGAGTACCGGCGGTCATCCTTTTCGGGTTGCCGGAAAAGAAGGACGAAACGGCCACCGGTGCGTGGGCCGAGGACGGCATCGTCCAACGCGCAGCTCACGCCATCAAGAGCGAAGTACGGGATTTGTTGATCATGGGCGACGTTTGCCTGTGTGAGTACACTTCGCACGGGCATTGCGGAATCGTGAAATCGGGTCCGCAATCGCTGGGTGCAGCGGCTGCAGCTCCGCCTGCAACCGTCGAATATGAAATCGTCAATGACGCGAGTCTGGAATTGCTGGCGCGCACTTCCGTATCTCTGGCGAAAGCGGGAGTGGACATCATCGCGCCCTCGGACATGATGGATGGACGGGTCGGAGCGATCCGCAAGGCGTTAGACCTGGCCGGCTACATCAATACTCCAATTCTTTCTTACGCCGCCAAGTTTTCTTCCGGATTCTACGGACCATTCCGTGAAGCCGCCGATTCCGCGCCCCAGTTTGGCGACCGCCGCTCCTATCAGATGGATCCCGCGAACATCCGCGAGGCGATGCGGGAAATAGAACTCGACATCGAAGAAGGCGCGGACATGATCATGGTGAAACCGGCGATGCCATATCTTGACGTGATTGCTGCGGCGCGGGATCGTTTTGACCTGCCTCTTGCTGCGTATCAGGTGTCCGGTGAATACGCCATGATCGAAGCGGCCGCCCGGAATCAGTGGATTGATCGCGAACGAGTGATGATGGAATCCCTGCTCTGCATCCGCCGTGCGGGAGCGAGCATGATCCTGACCTACTACGCGCAGGAAGCGGCGAGGCTGCTGGCCTAACGCTTTCCCGCGCTTCACTATGCCCGGGTTGATAGGCTCTTCGCCGATCTTTGCAACGTTTTCCTGAAAATGTTGTAAAATTCCCCCTTCTCAAGGGTACCGCCCCGTGGCCAGCCTCTCGACTCTTCCCTCGGTAGACCTCATCAAAACGTGCGTCGGTGCGGACAATGAAGCCGCGTGGGTTGAGTTCATTCGCCGCTTTCAGCCACTGATTGCGAAAGTTGTGATGCGCACCGCGCGACGAAATTGGGCTCACATCCCGCACCACGTGATTGACGACCTCGTCCAGGATACCTACCTCAAACTATGTGCGGACCAATGCCGCCGGCTACGCCAATTTCAGTCGCGCCACGAGGATTCGATTTATGGATTTCTAAAAGTGGTGGCAGCAAGCGTCGTACTCGACTACTTCAAAAGCGAAACGGCGGAAAAGCGAGATGCCGGGCAAACCGAATCCCTTTCTGACTTTGAGTCCTCCGCTCGACTCGGGATGAGTCCTCAAGGCCGCTTGTCGGCCGAAGATATGATTGCACTGCGGCAAATTGATAGCATTGTAGGCACGCTTTACTCGGGCAAGATCCTGGTCAGAAACAGGGCCATCTTCTGGCTGCACTATCGCGATGGCATGACGGCCCAAGAAATCGCCTCTATTCCATGGATCGGACTCAATACCAAGGGAGTGGAGACGACGCTGCGCAGAACGACTCAGATGATTCAAAGTCACATCGGCAATGATCGTTGAAGGGTTTCTGCCGCCGGGGTCGTTCTTAATAGTGAGTGTCCGGAATTCATACACTTTGTTCCGGTCTCTTGATCTAGGGCCAAAGCGACGAGATTGTTGAGGGACTTTTTTGGATCGTGATTCTGAAAATCTAGAGTCGAGGCAACGTCCGATCCATCCCGTTGATTGCCCGGCTCCGAAGCTGTGGTACGAAATCGCCAGCGGCGAATTGGACGCAGAAACCACTCGGCTATACGTTCAACACGCAACCGACTGCGCGCAGTGTGGTCCCCGTTTGCGCGATGCCGCAATCGATCTGAATGAAGAAACAACGGCGGCTGAAGCAACCGAAATCTCCAATCTAGAGAGTGCTCAAACCCACTGGCAACACCGCCTGACCAGGCGAATCGTTGGCAGCCTCGCCCCTGAACCCACACAAGGGTCAGATCGGATGAGTTGGTGGACGTTGCCTCGCCTCACACTGACGGTGGCAGCGTTATCGGTTCTTGCGGTCGCCGGCTACTTGTATCAAGAGCAACGCAACCCCCAGAAGCACGTCGCACAACTGTTGGCGCAGGCAGCGACCCAGAGACGCTTCAGTGAATTGCGGATGGAGGGGGCAGGCTTTGCCCCAGTCGGTGAAGGACTGAAGCGCGAACCAGGGTCTTCTTTTCTTGGCACGCCCGGCGAACTTCTGAAGGCGGAAGCACTAATTTACGACCAGCTGTCTTCGCATCCCTCCGATTCCTATTGGCTCCATGCCCAAGCCAAGGCGGATCTGCTGGACGGAAAGGTGGATGCTGCGCAAGCTACATTGACGCGGGCATTGCAGTTGAGCCCCAAGTCACCTGAGATTCTGACCGACCTCGCAACCACTTACTTTCAGCAAAAGGACTACGCAGCGTCCTACGAAAAATTGAGCGAGGTTTTGTCGTTGCGGGCGAATGACCCTCTCGCGCTTTTTAATCGCGCTGTCGTTTCAGAAAAACAATTTCTGTATCGGCAGGCTCTCGACGACTGGGACAGCTACCTTAAGGTCGATCCGAATTCGCAATGGGCGGCGGAAGCGCGAGAGCGAGCGGACTCGATCCGCAAGAAACTGCAGCAGCACGAAAAAAGCCGGGCCGAGCCACTACTTTCACCCGCGCAACTGGCGGACTCGAGTCACAGTGCCAACCAAACCGCAGAAACTCAGGTGGACGAACGCATCGACGAATACCTTGTCGAAGCTCTTCGAACCTGGCTACCGAAAGCGTACCCAGGGTCGACAAATCAAGCAGACCCAACTCTGAAGCAGGCGCTTTTTTTTTTGGCGGACCTGACAGCCCGTCGACATTCTGATCTCTGGTTGACTGACCTCCTGCGCGGCTCCTCGAAACCAAATTTTCCAGAAGCAGTAGCGGCCTTATCCGAAGCGGTTCGTGACGATAGAATCGGCGAGTTTGCACGAGGCCGCCAGCAGGCCGAGCGCGCCCAAGAGATATTTCGTGCTTCCGGCAACGCAGCCGGCGCACTGCGAGCAAGTTTTGAGCAAGCATATTCCGCCCAGTTCCGGCGGGACATTGAAACCTGCGAGCGTCAGGCAAGCTCCGCCCTCGCGGAGTCCGAGCGGTATTCTTACCCTTGGCTGCACATTCAACTGGGATTGGAAAAGGGCCTCTGCCTGGGTTTTAACGGGAACATTGGCAGTGATGAAAGAATCGTTCGCACAGCGATGAAACGGGCTCAGCAGAGCGGATATCGGGCACTCTTTCTTCGCACCGTGACGTTCGTGGCCGAGGGTGAGCTGGAAATCGGAGATTCCTCGGCAGCATGGCGCCTGCTGACCACCGGGATGGAGCAATACTGGTCCGGGCAGTTTCCCGTCATGCAAGCGTACAGCTACTACTCGGAATACTCAGTCATTGCTGAGTCCGTCGGCCGACCCCATCTGCAACTCGCCACTATGCGGGAAGGGGTACAACTCATTGATTCCGATCCCGACCTCTCGCTCCGCGCGGTCGCTCATGATGTGTTATCGCACGCGGCCCTGGCCGCTCAGCAGCCGATGCTCGCTGAGCAGCAGTTGTTGGAGGCGGCGCGGCTGTATGCCCTGGCCCCGCAGACCGAAGCCACCAATAGTGATCGATTGGAATCACAGTTCAGAATGGCACAGATCGAAGCGCGTCAGAACAAGTTCGACGACGCCCTCCACGTGCTGGCGAGTGTTCAGCCGGAGATTGAGCGCTCTTCGACCAACTATCTAAAAGCAATATTTTATTCCACTCTCGGTGAAGTACAGCTCCGTCGAGGCGATGGGGGCGACGCCGAGCAGGCGCTATGGAAAGCAATCAGCTTCTCGGAATTCAAGCTTGCTTCGCTGAAGTCGGAGCAGCGGACCATTTGGAATCGAGACGCGGCCCCAAACTACCGCGCTTTGGCGGAAGCAGAATTGACGCAAGGGCGGAACCAGGAAGGACTGGAAATATATGAGTGGCATCTGAACGCAACCCAGCATCCCGGTTCGCGGCTGGATCGCGCGGATGGCAAGACCGCCGATATCCCGTCCTTGCCCGTCGAGGCTCGACTGGAATCCCGGCTTCCCCTTCTCTCTCACGTCACCGTCTTTTCCTACGGATTTCTACCCGATGGTCTTGCGATTTGGGCTTACGACGATCGTGGTTTGCAGACACGTTGGTTTCCAGGTGACAACCAGCAACTCCAGGAGTTGCTCTCGCGTTTCCATAACTTGACCTCCGACCCCCATTCCGAGATGGGCGCGGTCCGGCGGGATGCTCGTAGTCTTTATCAACTGTTGATTGCTCCCATGGAGGACCGGCTCTCTCCGGAACGCACGCTCGTGATTGAGAGCGAAGGCTCGCTGGCACAATTCCCCTTCGAAGCTCTGCTCGATTCCCAGGGACACTACCTGATCGAACGCATGCCGATCGTCCACTCTCTGGGCACCGATACAGATACCTGGCGACAAACCGAAGCCTCAATCTCCGCAACACTGCCGGCGCTCATCGTGGGGAGCACGGCGTCCTCGCAAGTCGATGGAATCATCCAACTTCCCGACATCGAAGCGGAAGCCGACACCGTTGCCAGAGCTTTTCACTCTGCTCGCGTACTCAAAGGGAGCGCAGCCTCTCTGGACCGAGTCAAATCGGAATTACCCGGGGCCGTCATTTTTCACTTTGCGGGACACTCGCTGTTCACAAGAGATAATTCAGGACTGCTGTTGACCGGTGGCGACACTTCCCTGGACCGGCCTGTGGTTCTGGATGTTGCGGCACTGGAAAAACTGGACATCAAGAAAATGCAGCTCGCGGTTCTCTCCGCGTGCAGCACAGCAACGGGCGACGGCGGAACCCGCGGCTTTACGAGCATCCTGGAGACTTTGTTGCTCGCCGAGGTGCCGCACGTCGTTGCCAGCCGGTGGGCCGTTGATTCTGCCGAGTCTCGGAGATTCATCGAGGGCTACTACCAGAACTTACTTTCTGGAAGTTCAGTCTCCGAAGCAGCCCGGCTGACGTCCCGCAAAATGCTTGCCGACCCGCGCACCGCACATCCCTTTTACTGGTCCGCCTTTGCTGCCTACGGCAGGCCATGATCCTGGGCCCCTGCACGATCGCTAGAAAAATCTAAATCAGAAAAGAGGAACGCTATGACGCATCCGCGCCATTGTTCCGCCAAGCCTCTGGCGCTTGTCGGAATTTCCCTGGTGGCATTGCTCTTCGTCGCGTGCAATCAGAAACCATCCAGTACCAACTCCAGGAGCTCACCACGAACGCTATCCGCAGACATTGCTCCGACAACGGTTTTTATTCAATTTGAGGGCCCATGGGCCTTTGCGCCCGATCCCCAAGACCCCAACGGAGTACTGGCTCTAGCCCCCAAGGCGCAGGGCCACCTTGACCTGTACGTGAAAGCCTCGAACGCACAGACTCTCGCTTCCGGCATCTACACTCTGTCGTTGCCGACCACGACTGCCGGCGCGGGCACGCTCGACCCGGATATCGTGCAGGCTCAGGTCACGCCAGCGGGGCTGCAGCACACGCTCGATGCCACAGGCTTGCGATACGCCGTCCGGCTTCCGAAACCGGACGCGTACATCCCGGGAGGACGTGCCGAGAGTCGCGTCGGTGGCACCTATCCGCCGCCCGCTTCCACGCAGGGCAATCACATCACCGCTGTTTCCCTGCGCTATGCCGTGAGCAGTCTGACAGGATTCTCGATATCCGGCACACCCGATACCGGAACGCTCAACCCCGTACCATTGAACGTCGAGACTCCCCTCGTAAGAGTTGTGATTGAACCCGCCCAGTTGGATGACCCGCTGGACCAGTGCGAAACGCACTCGCGTGAATCGTTTCGCGATCTGGTGAAGCTACTGGGAGTTACACAATTTGTAGATTTCCCAAACTACACGTCCGCATGCCAGCAGGTTGATCCGCAACGCGCGGCCAACCAGCGCCCGCGAACGTCTCAGGATCGACTGGCCGCCGCTTGGAACAAAAATCTGTGGGAAGAAGATATGCAAGCGCCAAGATTGGCGGGTGTTGGATTCCCGGCCTGGATCAGCTCATTCGGTAACGGCAAAATGAGGTCCCTGTTGGCGTACGTCGTCCTATTTACTCACCCGGCCGGAGACTGTAGGTCGCCTATCCTCGCACTCCACTTCTGAGTGCCATAATTCTCCCTGCGGCCACTGTCGGCGCGTCCGGCAGTGGTCATTTTTTTTGCGATCAGACGGAGGCCTTCGATGGTGGCCCGAACTTCATGCGCGCGACGGATAGGCCATGCGCACTAGCGTTCGTTCGGAGAATGGAACGTACAGCAGAGCTGCGGTCGCAGCAAAGGCAAGGCCGATTCCGATCTGTGACAAGAGCAGGAAAGGAGCGATTGCCCAAAGCTGATCCATCGCGAGCACAACGGGGAAAAGCCGCGGGAAAGTTTCTCCCAACTTGCGGAAATCGAACCCCACGGCCGAGAGAAGGTAGAAGCGCAATGGGATCCCGGTCGCGCCTGTTACCAGCACCGCGATCACAATCAAGCGAGCAGCCCAGTACGGCAGAGAGTCGGTAGCCACCCGGTCCACTCCGCTCAAGTGATGCAGCGCGTTCACATAAAAAACGAGATACATGACCTGGAGCAGCGCGAACAAGGCGCGCACCATTCCGCGATGCGGCATGGGCACATCAAGACCTGGATGGACAGATTCGCTGTCTGGCTTTGCGTCGCTGCCCGCCGTGGTGGGACTCGTAGAAGCGAGGCCTTCCATGCCATTGACGGGCGCAATGAAACGGTATCCCCGCCGCGCGAGTGTTTCGACGAAGCGCGGACTGGACGCAGAATCGCCGAGCGCTTCGCGAACTTTGTTTATAGCCGTGCTCAAGCTGTGATCAAAATCGACGAACGTGTCAGCTGGCCAGATTTTTTGCCGAAGGTCTTCCCGCGTCACTACCCGTCCCGCATTTTCAAGCAGGACGACAAGGACCTGGAAGGGCTGTTCCTGCAGACGCAGGCGAGCGCCATTTTTGCGGAGTTCTCCAGCCGCCAGGTCCACTTCGAAAAGTCCGAAGCGCAGAAGCCCTGATTCGCCGCTGGATGCTGGGGTCGACATAACTTCGCCCAAGTTTACACTGCGGAGAAGTAGTGATTCGACAACCGCGGATCCTCGCAACGTCTCGCCTGAACTCGCCCCAATCGGGATACAATATCGCCGTGCCTGCACCCACTCCTAAACCCTCGCATGATGACAAGCACCGGCATCAGCATCATGCCTACGCTGCCGAAGCCACCGGGTTGCTGCTGATCGGAGTCCTGCTGCTGATTTTGACGATCGCCCGCTACTGGTCCTACATCAATTGGAGTATTCGCTGACGTTGCTGCCTCGCGAACCGTTGCTGGTCGTGGTCCTCGGTCCAACTGCGAGCGGGAAGACGGCGCTCGCATTAGCCATCGCACGGCGCTTCCCTGGCGAGATCGTCAACTGTGATTCCGTCGCGATGTATCGCGAATTCGAGATCGGCACCGCCAAGCCCACCCTGGCCGAACGTGCTGAGATCCCGCATCATCTGCTCGATTTCGTTGCGCCCACCGAAGATGTCACCGCTGGAGAATATTCCCGTCAGGCACGTGACGCGATACGCGAGATCGCCGTGAAAGGACTCTTGCCCATCGTCAGCGGCGGCACGGGACTCTATCTTCGCGCACTGCTCGAAGGACTCTTTGTCGGACCACAGCGATCGGGGGATTTGCGCAACAAATTGCGTCAACGCGCCGAGAAGAGTGGCCCCGAGCGGATTCACCGCATTCTGCAACGGCTGGACCGTACGGCTGCGGAACGCATTCACGCGAACGATATCCCGAAAGTGATCCGGGCCATCGAAGTGTCCCTCGCTACGCGCCGTCCGATGACTGACCTGTGGCAGGAAGGCCGCGAACCTTTACGGGGCTATCGCATTTTGCGGCTCGGACTGAACCCTGCGCGCGAAGGACTTTACAAGCGCATCAACAGCCGCGCAGAGAAGATGTTTAAACAGGGATTGATCGCCGAAACAGAGCAACTCTGGAAGAAATACGGCGATCATGCGCGGCCCATGGCTTCGCTAGGCTACAAGCAGGCGATGCAGGTTCTCAGCGGCGAGGTCGATCACACACAGGCGTTGTTAGCCGCGCAGCAGGCTCACCGCAACTACGCGAAACGCCAGATGACATGGTTTCGCCGCGAACCGGAAGTCCACTGGCTGCAGGGTTTCGGCGATGATGCAGCGGTTCAGTCCGAAACTTTGCTGTTGGTTCAGCAGAATATCTGACCCCTGAGAAGAACCCTGTAGAGACGGAGCTTGCCCCGACTCCGCATTTCATTTTCCTAACATCAACTTCACGACCAGAATGGCCAACACGGCAAGGCAGCCGATGACGGCCTGGTATTCACGGTGTTTCCAATATCGCTCCGACGAAAACGAGCCACGCTGCGTGCCGTAACGAGTAAAACGCGTCGCGAGGCGAGGCACGTTTTTCGCGTAGTCGGCGTATTCCGGGAATGTCTGGCGAAGGTAGCGCTCCTCGCCCGCGATCACCGGAACATAGATCACGATGAATATCACGATCAGCATCGCGGGGATCCACTCATTGCGCGCTGCGATTGCAAAACCCACGGCCATGATGATCGATCCCAGGTACAGCGGATTGCGTGTGTACGCGTAGGGTCCGCTGGTAGTAAGTTGCTTATCTTTTTGGACGTGGCCCGACGCCAAGCCCCGCAGAAGGAGCCCGGGGATAAGCAGCAAACCGCCCGCCAGCAAGGAACTCCACGTGGGATGAGCAAGCCATACGTAGGCAATTGCAAACGCGAAGCTCAGAGGCACTCGAATGCGCCGGGCAACGCGCGACCAGTCTGAAAACGGCGGTCGAGACTCGGGCTGCACTGTGTCAACCATGATGGCCACCCAGAAGCTTACGCGCTGCCGCAACAACTTCCTCGCAAGAAATTTCCAGCAGCCCTTTCTCCGGCTCGCGAAGGCGCGCATGACTCGTCGCACTGCTCGCGCTCCGCAGCACGGACGCAACCGTGCCAAAGGGGCCGTTACGCGCCGGGTTCGTCGGTCCAAAAATCGCTACGACCGGAATTTTCAGGGCCGCGGCCAAATGCATAGGGCCCGTATCGCCTCCGATAAATAACCGGGCGCGCCGCGTAAGCGCAATCAACTCGGAAATTGAACATGATATCTTCCGTGCCGCGCCCGCACTCGCGGTTTCAACTTCGACCGCCAGCTCTTCTTCGCCCGGACCAAAGTTGATCAGCGACCGCACTCCATCTTGCGAAAGTCCCCGCGCCACCGCTCCATAGCGCTCCGCCGGCCATTGCTTGGCTCCCCAGCCGGCGCCGGGATTGAGAATCGCAAAATCGCGCGCGTCCCCGATCAGCGCACTAATCTTATTCTCCGCGTCGGGATCGTGTGGAAACGCAACTTCCGGCGCGGGCCCTGTCACGGGACGCTGCGTCACCGCTTGCGCCAGCGAGAGCGCCTGTTGCACAACATGAGACCCCGAGGTCGCAATCTTGCGCGTATACCACATGCTGGCGGCGTTTTCACGAGGCTGTACATCACCATAGACAACACCGGCGCCTGACCAGCGCGCCAGCAACGCCGAACGGACCGCGCCCTGGAAATCCACCGCCACTTCGTACTTGATTCCGCGCAACTCACTCACCGCGACTGCAACCTGATTCCACGTCTTGAAAGCGAAGAGCGAGCGCCGCCATGCCTTTGTGTTGACCGTATGCACTCGATCGACCCATGGACGCTGGGCCGAGCGTTTTCCAGATCGCGGATAACGGAGCGTGCAGAGCAGTTCCGCCCAGCGTTCTTCAACCAGCCATCCAATCGTGATGTCAGGGAAAGCTTCGCGAAGCGCTGCCACCGCGGGCAGAGCATGAATGATGTCTCCCATCGCGCCGAGGCGAACCACCAGCAGGCGCTCAAACGGTGGCCGCTCGACGGTGGTGGGAGCATCGGAGGTCATGCGGGCTTACGTGCTCCGCGGAGTGAGCCGGGTGCGGATAATCTCGGTCGCCGAGTGATCCTTGGGATCGCCCACGATGGCCACTCGTCCACCGCACGCTTCCACCTCGGCTCGCTCGGGAACGCTTTCGACCGTATAGTCAGTGCCCTTAGCCTGAAAGTCGGGACGAATTTCGCGGATGATGGCGCGCACATCCTTTTCAGGAAAAATAACGACCGCATCGACGTCGGCGAGAGCCGACAGAATTTCCGCACGCTCTTCGGCGGGCATCACCGGACGACCCGTGCCCTTCAGTGTGCGGACCGATTCGTCCGAGTTCACGGCCACAACCAGTTTGCCGCCCAACTCGCGAGCCGCATGCAGATAACGCACGTGCCCGACATGCAGTACGTCGAAGCATCCATTGGCGAGAGTAATGCGCGCACCGGATCGTCGCCATTCCGCGACGCGGTCTTGCAGTTGTTCGCGAGTAAGAATCTTTTGCAGGACGGATGTCAATGCTGTCGATTCACAGGCGCAGCTTGATCCAGCGCCTGAAGCAATTCCTTTTGCGTGACCGTGGCCGTTCCACGCTTCATCACCACGATGCCCCCCGCATAATTCGCGAGCTGGGCGGCTTCTTCCGTGTCCGCGCCCGCGGCGAGAGCGGCAGTGAACGTCGCAATCACGGTGTCGCCTGCTCCGGTAACATCTGCTACCTCGTCGCTGCCGAAGATCGGAATGTCGATCGCCTTATGGCGCCGCGGAAAAGCAACCATGCCGTCTTTGCCACGAGTGATGAGGAGGGATTCCAGTTTCATCTCCCCAACAATCTGTTCGCCCGCCGCTACCAATCGATCCCAATCATCGCCAATGCGGATGCCGAGGACGTCTTCCACTTCCGCTTCGTTAGGCGTAGCCGCAGTGATTCCCGAAAACTTGAGCATGCGATGGCGCGAATCGAGCGTGACCGGCACGCGGTCGATCCCGCGCTTTTCGCGAACCGCATTCAACAACGTTGGGGTCGCCGCACCGTAGCCGTAGTCCGAAACCAGCAAGGCGTCCGAAGCACGCGCATATTCGCGCGTCGAAAGTACGAGCTCGCGGCGCAGATGCGAATTTGGTCCTTCGGCGGGCTCGCGGTCCAGACGGACTACTTGCTGCCCGGCTGTATGCGCAAAGCCAGCCAGAATGCGCGTCTTGGTCACGGTCGTATAACTCTTGTCTTTGAGCACACCGCTGACGGGAATACGGCGATGACGGAATGCGCGCAGCAACAGCTTGCCTGCTTCGTCGTCACCAACCACTCCGACGGGGAGGACCGTGACGCCGAGGTCCGCGAGGTTGCAGATCGCATTCGCGGCGCCGCCCGGAACCACTTTGCGATCACGGTGCTTCAGGATCAGTACCGGCGCCTCGCGGGACACCCGCGAGATTTCACCGAACACAAATTCGTCCGCCACCAGGTCGCCCATGACGGTGACCGTTTTCTTGGGAAACGCCTCCACAATCTTGCGCAGGCGATCGTTCTCTCTACTGTGCTTAGCCATGATGAACCTAAGATTTTCTCACGAGCGCGGCTTCCGCTCCGCAATTCTCGCGAGAATTGTATCCACAAGCGTAACTGGATGGTCGATGGTCAACTTCAAGGTCGCGACGACAAGAGGTTCGAGCTGGGATCGCAGTGCTCCCAGATTGATCCCATCTTTTTCGGTGGTCACAAAACCCTGCGCCCCGAGTTTACTCTTCATCGTGAGCAGGCTTTGGATTTCACGATCTGCGTACGCGTGATGATCGCGGAAAGCAACCTCCGCGGCCGGCGCAACGCCACACTCTCGTACTTGCGCAAAGAACTGTTCCGGACGAGCAAGCCCGCAAAACACGATTGGCGAAGCAGGGGCCTCGGCAAGTACTAACTCCCTCGTCACTCGCCAAACAGGCTTTTCATGAATCCGGGCACTTTCAACTGCCAACCCCTGCGGCAACAGGATGGCGTCCGCCCGTCGCAATGCAGACATCGGCTCACGCAGGCGTCCGATCGGCAATAGAGCATCCTGCAAGTCAGCCTCGGTCATCAGTACGATGTCGAAGTCACGAGCCAAAGAACGATGTTGAAGACCGTCGTCCAATAGATGGAGTTGCGCCTGAAATTTCTGCTCGGCAAGGCGACCTGCCTCGTAGCGGCTTTCCCCCACCACCACTGGCGCTCCCAACTTCCTTGCGATCAGCAGCGGCTCATCGCCGAAATCAGATGCACTCCCGCGGGGATCCACGATGCGTACGCCGCGCGTCTTCCGTCCATAGCCGCGTGAAAGGACGTCGAACGAAACGCCCCTCTCCTTCAACAATTCGCCGAGAGCAATTACAAATGGCGTCTTGCCAGCGCCCCCAGTCGACAGATTACCCACGCTCAC
Source organism: Acidobacteriota bacterium (assembly GCA_016196065.1). NCBI lineage: Bacteria > Pseudomonadati > Acidobacteriota > Acidobacteriota bacterium. The sequence continues at coordinate 725,542 of JACPYL010000025.1, forward strand.
GACTGGCTGTTCCAGTCGCATCGCGGGAAGCACTCCACGATCAAACAGACGATTGCGCAAGCCAATGCCCGCACCGTAAAGAGCGCTCAGCGGATTCATGCTGAACCCTTTGTCGCCGTTGGAGTGCTCATTAATTGAACCAGTGCATCCACGGTTCTGACGGTCGCACCGCGCTGCGACTCGAGCGCGGCCAAAGCATTCCGGCCCAGGGTATCCCGCTCGCCGGCATTTTCGATCAGTTCCATGAACACCAGCGGCAATTCCGCTAGTCCAACCACGCGGACGGCATTGCGCTCGCGAAAGTAATTGACGATGTCACGAAAATTTTCGTAATGGTTGCCCGTAACCACGGGCACACCATACATCGCCGGTTCAAGGATGTTGTGCCCGCCGCGCGGCACCAGGCTTCCGCCGACGAAAGCTACCGTCGCGAGCGAATAGAGCGCCGCAAGTTCCCCGATGCTGTCCACCAGGAACACGCTTCCTGCCAGCGGTTCTCCGCTCCACAACGAACGCCGCAACATGCGAAAGCCAAGCTTCTCCACCAATTCGGCGACTTCGACGAAACGCTCAGGATGGCGCGGCGCCAGAATCATCACTGCTTTGGGGTGATCGACCAGGAGATTGCGAAACGCTGAGAGCAATGAACCCTCTTCGTCTTCAACCGTGCTGCCGCAGACCAGTACGGGCCCAGTTGCCGACTCGCGCACACTGTCGCGAAGGCTCGCCACAATAGCGGGAGCAGGGGGAGGGGCGACATCAAATTTCAGATTTCCCGTGACCGAGACGCGTTCCGCTGACGCACCAATTTCAATCAACCGCCGGCCATCTTCTTCGTTCTGCGCCAGAAACAGGTCGATATTCTTGAGCACGGCCGGCAACCAGAAGTGCAAACGCTGGTATCCCGGCAGCGAGCGATCGGAAATACGGCTATTGATGACGGCTACGCGCGCGCCACTGCGTTTTGTAAGCAGTAGAAAATTCGGCCAGAACTCGGTCTCTGCAATGACCACCAGTTCCGGACGCAAGGCCGCCAGATACGGACGGATTGCAAAGCCGAAGTCGAGCGGAAAATAAATCACGTTGTCCGCGCCGAATCGGCGTGCGGCGAGCTTTTGTCCCGTATCGGTCGTCGTCGAGACCACCATGCGGTGGCTGGGGAATTTCGCCTGCAGAGCTTCGATCACCGCGCTTGACGCAACCACTTCTCCCACGGAAACAGCGTGCACCCAGATCGTGCGCTTCGGCGACGGGGTCAGAAACGCAGAAGGGACGCGCCCCAGTCTCTGACTTAGCCCGGCGCGATACTTCCCATGTCGGAGCATCTGCAGCAACCAATAGGGCAGAGTCAGCAGAAGGAAGAGGAACAGCAGCGCACTGTAGAGCCCATACATTCGGGAAATCACATTCTAAATGGACAGAACATCGCTTTTGCAGGCCGGGCGCATCCTATAATTCAGCTATGCGCAGATCAAGCAACATTCGGGTCGCAGTTATTGTCCCCGCCGTGGTTGTGTTCGTCCTGTTTTCCTGCCTGGTAGCCCTTGCAGGCAAGGATTTTGTCATGCCCGCGGCACAGGCCGCCAGCACCTATCCTGCGCACGACGATCATCCCACGGAGAAACTGGCAATTGCGGTTGATCCCTATGACATGGCGGACAAGGCGCAGATATTCCGCACTGACTTTAACGGCTACGGCTATATGCCGGTATTTTTCGTCGTGACCAACGACAGCGATCAGCCCGTCGCATTGACCGGGATGAAGGCACAACTCATCACCACCAACCGGACGAAGCTTTATCCGGCGGAAACGGATGACTTGGTTCGACGTATGTCACGTCCCTCGCGCAACGACCGGCCAGGAGTGCAATTGCCGATCCCGTTGCCTGGAAGCAAGAAAGTAAAGGGCGCTGTCAGCCGCCAAACCATGGACGAAATCAGCCAGGCACAGTTCGGTGCGCGGTCGGTTGAACCTCATTCCACCGCATCGGGCTTTTTGTTCTTCGACGTGTCCGACATTTCCACACCTCTGGCAGGAGCCAATTTCTACGTGACCGGAGTCCGCGACGCCGGGGGCAACGAACTCATGTACTTCGAGATTCCCATGGAGAAATATCTCAGCGCCCCAGCTGCAAAAAAACCGTAACCAGTTGGACATAGCACCCGTGCCTTTCGCCACGAATTGAACTTATAATTCCCAAATGTCCTCGACCGTCCACGCGGCCTGTCCTCACGATTGCCCCGATGCTTGCGGCGTCCTGATCACGATCGAGGGCGGCCGCGCCACGAAAATTGAAGGCGATCCAGCGCATCCAGTCACGCGTGGATTCCTCTGCGCCAAAGTCACCAAGTATCTCGATCGCGTCTATTCCCCTGACCGCGTGCTCCACCCGATGCGTCGAAAGAACAGCGTCCCCAAGGGTCCATCGGGCCAGTCGGCACCCGCCGGCGAGGCTTTCGAGCGCATCACCTGGGACGAGGCACTCGATGAGATTGCACGCAACCTTCGCGAAGTAAGCGATAAGTATGGCCCTGAAGCGGTTCTTCCCTACTCCTATGGCGGCACGCTCGGAGCCCTGAACGGCGCTTCCATGGATCGCCGTTTCTTCCATCGCCTGGGCGCATCGCAACTCGAGCGGACAATCTGTTCCAGCGCCGGCGGCGAAGGATTGGCGTCTGTCTATGGCGTGAAGATGGGCACCGAACCGGAGCAGTTCGCACAGGCTCGCACCATCATTGCCTGGGGAGCGAACATTCACGGCAACAATGTGCACCTGTGGCCTTTTATCGAAGAGGCTCGCCATAAGGGCGCGAAGCTGGTCGTGATCGACCCCTACAAGACGCGCACTGCAAAATTTGCGGACTGGTACTTGCCGATTAATCCCGGCACCGACGCCGCACTCGCGCTGGGGATGATGAACGTCATCATCAACGAGGGACTCTACGATGCCGACTATGTATCCCGTTTCACGTTGGGCTTCGAGCAACTGAAGGCACGTGTGCAGGAGTATCCACTCGCCAAAGTCGCTGCCTGGACGGGAATCTCAGCGGCCGACATTCGCAAGCTCGCGACCGACTATGCCACCCAGCGTCCGTCCGTGATTCGAGTGAATTACGGGATCCAACGTTCCGAGAACGGAGGCATGGCTACGCGGGCTGTGGCAATGCTGCCCTGCCTGACCGGATCGTGGAAAGAAGTTGGCGGTGGATTGCAACTTTCTACCAGCGGCGCATTCGGCTTGAATAAGGCTGCGCTCGAAATGCCGGAGTTGATGCAAAAGTCGCTGGGACGCGCGGCGCGCATCGTCAACATGGTGCAACTCGGATCCGCACTGAATTCGCTGGGCGATCCACCTGTGCACACGCTTTTTGTTTACAACTCCAATCCGGCAGCGGTCTGTCCGGATCACAATGAAGTGATCCGAGGATTGAAACGTGCCGACCTGTTCACAGTCGTCCACGAACAATTCTTCACCGACACAACTGACTACGCCGACATCGTCCTGCCGGCGACCACGTTCTTTGAGAATAAAGAACTGGTCGGCGCATACGGACACTACTACCTGCAGGTTTCAGACCGGGCCATTGAACCGCTCGGAGAATGCTGCTCGAATGTCGAACTATTCCGCTGTCTCGCCGAGCGCATGGGATTTGATGACGACTGCTTCCACGAAAGCGTGGACACGATGATCGAGCGCGCTCTCGATTCTCCAAACCCGTGGCTAAAGGGACTCTCCCGCAAGCGCCTGGAGCGGGAAGGCCATGTGCGGCTGAACTTTTCAGGCAATGGGGATGCCCCTTCTTCGCAAGATCGACCGTTCCTTCCTTTTGCCGAGGGCAATTTCAAGACGCCATCCGGCAAAGCCGAGTTTTACAGCGAGACGCTGAAGAATCTAGGACTGGATCCCGTAGTTGCTTTCACGCCGCCCGTGGAATCGAGGCACGGAGCGCAGGCCGCCCGGTTCCCGCTCGAACTCTTGTCCCGCAAGCCGGACAACCATCTCAATTCGACTTTTGCCAATCTGCCCGGCACTCGTAAGCTGGAACCCCTGATCGGAGCCATAGAAATGCATTCGCAGGACGCCGAGTCTCGCGGAATCAAAGACGGCGACCGGGTTCGCGCTTTCAATCACCGTGGCGAAATCGTCTTAAACGCTAAAGTAAATGGGTCTGTGCCCCCTGGGGTGGTCGCCGCCCGCCTCGATTGGGCTCGCTTTGGGGAGGGCAATCGCAACATTAACGTGCTCACTTCAGAAAAACTTACAGACATGGGCAACGCGGCGACGTTCTATTCCGTCTGTGTTGAGGTGGAGCTTTTTCGGGCCTGACTCGGAGAGATTGTTTCTCTCTCGCTTGGACGCCCCGCCGGACTCTACCGTATAATTACCGTTTTCCTAACTCCAGGTTTTTCGAGGTAGTCGCGATTCATCGCCGTCATCAGGAAATCCCTTGCGCCCAGGGCCTGCGTCGTCGCGCGAGTGCGCGCAATCGTAGGGGCTCGCTGCCATCCTCTTTTATCTCAAGGGGTTGGCGGAACTGGTGCGCCCCGGGACGACTATTAGGAATACTCGCTTTCCTACTCCTCTCCTTGCCTGCCCTTGCCCAACAGGATCTGGTGGTGGGCATTACGGTCCACGGCAACCGGCGCATACCCGCGGAAACCGTCAAAGCGCGCATTTTTACTCGTACCGGCGACGTTTATGACGTAGCCGCCATCGAACGCGACTTCAACTCGCTTTGGAATACCGGCTACTTCGAGGACATCCGCTTTGAGCGCGAACAGACTTCCAAAGGCTGGGTTCTCCACATTTATGTGAAGGAACGCCCGACCATCCGCGAAATCAACTACACCGGACTGAGTTCGGTCTCGACCAGCGATGTCTTGGACCGCTTCAAGGAGCGCAAGGTCAGCCTGTCTGTCGAGAGCCAGTACGATCCCACCAAGATCAAGAAAGCCGAAGTCACGCTGAAGGAACTGCTGGCTGAGCACGGACGACAGTTCGCCACCATCCGGAGCGAGATTCGACCGATACCTCCTGCTGCAGTTGGCCTGACTTTTGTCATCCGCGAAGGTCCCAAGGTCAAGGTCGGCAAAATTCGCTTCGTCGGCAACAAACACATCAATAACCGCACTCTGCTCGCTTCCATGAAGAACCTGAAGCCGATCGGAGTCCCGAAGTCGATCTTCCTGGAAAGCCTGTTCGCCAAGACCTACGACGCGACCAAACTCAGCGAAGACACAGAGCGTGTGCGAACGGAATTTCAGAATCGCGGCTACTTCAAAGTCCTGGTCGACGACCCGAAGACGGACATCCACGACACTGGCCACACCGGCTTCCACGTGCCTCTTTTTCAGAAGGGCTCAGGCAAGTCCGTTGACATCACGATGACCATCGATGAAGGGTCGCGCTACACCCTGGCCAAGATCACCTTCAAGAACAACAAGGCGATTCCCAACGAAGCAGCCTTGCGCAGTCTCTTTGCCATGAAAGATGGCGAGGTCTTCTCCCGCGAGAAAGTGGCGAAGGGACTTCAGAACCTGACCAAGGCGTACGGCGAGGCTGGGTACATCAACTTCACGCCCGTTCCGAACACGACTTTCGACGACGACAAAAAAACCGTGAACCTCGAAATCGACGTCGACGAAGGCAAGCAGTTCTACGTGCGCCGCATCGAATTCCAGGGCAACACGACGACGCGCGATAAGGTCATCCGCCGCGAAATTGCCCTTGAAGAAGGACAAACCTACAACTCTCGACTTTGGGAACTCAGCCTCCTCCGCCTGAATCAGCTCGGATATTTCGATCAACTCAAGCCTGACGATCCCAATACCACCGATCGCAAGCTCGACGAGAAGAACGGTACTGTCGACCTGACGCTGAAGGTCCACGAAAAAGGCAAGAACAGCATCGGACTCCAAGGCGGCGTCAGCGGACTGGCCGGAGCCTTCATCGGCCTCACGTACAGCACCAACAATTTCCTCGGACTGGGCGAAACTCTTTCCGTCCAGGCCAGTCTGGGCAATCGCCAGCGCGACTTGCTGTTTGGATTTACTGAGCCCTACTTATTCGACCGCCCCATCCAGGCTGGGTTCACGATTTATACCCGGAAGTCGAACTTCGATCAGGCTCGACAACTTTCGATTACCTCGGGACAGAACTTAAACCTGCCGTCTCCCCTGTTGCAAAACCTGCAAAACTATACGCAGTCGAGCACCGGCGTGAGCTTTTCCGTCAGCTACCCGCTACGTCGATCGTTCAAGCGCATTGGCATCAGCTATTCTTTCGACCGATCGTCGTTGGTGGCGGTTAGCGATGCCTCGAAGATTCTGTTCAGCAACATCAACTTCCGCGGTATCAGTGGTCCCAACGCGCTGAACGGGATTGTGACCAGCAAGATCGTCCCCAGCTTCACGATGAACACGCTCGACGCGGCCTACCAGCCTCATCATGGCAAGAGCATTTTCCTCGGCGGTGAGTTCTCCGGACTGGGCGGCACGGTGTACACGATGCGTCCCATCGTGCAGTACAAGCAGTTTTTCCCGGTCAACAAGCGCCGCAACGCGATTGGCTATAACCTGCAGGGATCATTCATCACGGGATACAACAACGTGGTTGCGCCACCCTTTGAGCGTGCTTACCTTGGCGGCGACAATGATCTCCGCGGATTCGACATTCGCACCATCTCGCCGATCGCCTTCTTGCCGAGCACCCAGGTTGTATCGCTGCGCAACCCTGACAATTCATTTGTCCCGAAAGATCCGCGTATCCCGGTAGGTGCAGATGCCAACGGCCGCTGCGCGCCGGTTGCAAACTGCTGGAATATTCCTGTTCCCTTCCAGCAATTGACGACTCCCGGAGGCGACTTAAGCCTGACCGGAAACCTTGAATATCGCATCACGATCGCCGGGCCGGTTGTGATCGCGCCGTTTGTGGACGTGGGCGTCAACCCGATCATCCGTAAGTCGCAGTTGAAGATCAATACTGGCCAGTTTAACGATCTGCAGAACTCGCTGTTCGGCTGCCCCGATCTCGATCCGGCATTCCAATGTACGGGCGGACAAAAGATTGGATTCTCGCAATTCCTCCAGCCGGTCGCTGGCACCAATTGGGTGCCGCGCATGTCTACCGGTATCGAACTGCAAGTCATGCTGCCGGTAATCAACGCCCCGTTCCGCATTTATTGGGCGTACAACCCACTTCGTCTGAACAGCAGTACCAATCCGCCGGTACCCATCACGAAGGAAATGTTCCCGTTCGCGACCCATTTCGGAGCGGCGGACTACACCTATCAAAATACGATCGATTCACTCGGCCCCAACTACACTCTGCGCGAACCGCGCAAGACCTTCCGCTTCTCTGTCTCAACCACGTTCTAACTCCCTGAGTCTGTCATCCCGAGCGAAGCGAGGGATATGCATCTTGCAGCGAACTACAGATCCCTCGCTTCGCTCGGGATGACAGACCTATTTAGGGAGTGATTTCGCGTTTGCCTAGTGAGTCGTGAACGCAATCACGATCAAGTAGACCGCCTGGGCGGCAGCCATTCCAATCCAGACAAACCGGCGAATCCGCGAACGGCGTAAATCTCGCAGCAGAACCGCTTGGGTAGGATCAACGGAACGTAGTGTTTGCGCTGTCTCAACAGCAACGGCGACTGGAGCTATCGGGGGCAGAGTCGATAGTTCCGCTTTTGGCTTGTCGGGATAAAACACCTTGGGAGTGCTGATCACTTCCGACCACGCAGGCAGCAGGATCCAAGTTTCCGGGATGATATTAGTCACCGGCTTGGAGGTCAGTTCGAGGGTGGGCAATTTCTCTGGAACCAGCCGATCCGCCAGATTGCGGAGCAGCGAACTGAACCAGAAGTGGCTGAGCTGGTCCGTGATCAGTTCTCCCACATCCACCGGAACCGACTCCAGGTCGAGGGGTGGAAGGGTTTCGGGAGAGATTACGTCTCCGATGTTGGTGAATACTGTCCGAAACCAGGGCAGCTGCAAGCGCTCGCCGAGGGCCAGGCCAACATCGACCGGGCGCGACGTAAGTTGTAGTGGCGGAAGCTTTTCCAGCGCAAATGTGTGGCGCAGATTGGTCAGCAGAGACTTCCACAACGGCTGGGTCAGGGACGCTGGTGGGAGCAGATCGATCCGAAGCTCTTGTGGCGGAGCCGAAGGCTCTTCATACCAGGCTTCGGCGGCGTTCGAACGATATGCCATGCAAATATGATGCTAGATGCCGCCGCTCCAATTGTCACGCGTGTTTACGCAGTTTTACAGGCTCCCCCCTGCCGCAACTGCAAAGACGCAGGTTGCCGGGTCTCCTGTGGGTAGACGCGCCGTTTCCCGGTTACGGAGGGCACCGCCCTCCATCCCCTTTTCAAGCGATTTCTCCGAGAATTGCCGCTATTCCTTCCCTTTCCTTCGTTAGTACATGGACTTTCAGCCGTTGAGCCTTGGGCCCCGCCTGAAGCACAATCACAAGATGAGTGCTTTCGGCCTTAACAGGATTGCCCTGTCGCGGAAACTTGGTGCACTCTTACTCGCGCTGGGTGCCCTCACGACCGCGGCCGCAGGTAAGGATGTTGCACTGATATCGAACAAGAACAATTCGCTTCCCACCATCGCTCTGGCGGACCTGGTGAAGGTGTGTAAAGGCCAGATGAGCCATTGGCCTGACGGAAAGCCAGTCACGATCGTGATGCGCCAACCCGGCACTCCTGAACTGAAGATGGTGGAAGACAAGATTTACGCAGCCACTTCTCAGGATGTGCGCGAGTTGATTTCCTCCGCCAATCACAACCGGGCGGACCGGCCGGCGGTTATCCTGGGCAACAGCGACGAAGAAATCATTCGTAAAGTCGAGTCGATGCCCGGAGCCATTGGGCTGGTGGACATCTACTCCATTACTGGCGCCGTCCAGGTAATCAGAATCGGTGGCAAGCTTCCTCTGGAATCGGGTTACGCGCTTCATGGGAACTGAATGCTGGTCTTCATTCGCAATGTCAGTATCGATAGCGCGGAAAGGGTTTGATTGAACAACGACAGTGCCGCAACAGCCCCCGCGTATCACCGGCATCGGCGCTTTCCGCGTCACGCAATGGATGCGCGCATTCAACTCTCGGTATTCCGCGACGGCTCGACAATTTCGCTCTGGGGCCGCACCAGCGAGTTGGGGCAAGATGGCGTGGGAGCCACCCTCAGTGCGGAATTAAAAGTTGGGGAAGTTGTTTCCATGGAATTTCCCATTCCCGTCCCACCCTATTTGATGAAGGTGCGAGCCATCGCACGCTACAGCGAAGGCCTGCGCTGCGGATTCGAATTTCTGATTGTGACTGAGGAACAGCGGCAAACGCTTCGCCGGACCTGTGAAGTTCTGACCAGCGCCTTCTAACCGGCATCGTCTCAACATTTCCGATTACCCCGGTAACTTTCTGCCACCCATCCAGGTGGGTACCATCGCACTAGTGCCGGTGCTACCGGAAGGGACCAACCTGTATGGGGGAGAAAGTCACCCCGCCAGCCACTTCAGCCGAAGTGCTGCGGGCAAGAACGCTGCGGGAAGCGCACCAGCGTGGACTTCCTCCGATCCTGACGCACATTTCTCCTGAGTCAAGATCCAACGGCGATTCCGCCGGACACTCCGCTGACATCGAAAAAGCCTACCTCGAGCAGATTGTCGAGAATGCCCCGGAAGCGATCAGTATTCTTGACTTGGATCTGCGAGTCATCCGCATCAACGACGAATTCACACGCCTGTTCGGATTTGATCACGACGAAACCTGCGGAAAAACGATCGACACTCTGGTCGTTCCTCCCGACCGCTCCGCGGAAACCGTCTGGATCGCCGATAGCGTAGCGCAAGGGAACAAGCTCTCACTGGAAACGCGGCGGCTCCGCAAAGACGGAACCTTGGTGGACGTTCTCGTCTCAGCCTCTCCGGTGATGGTCGACGGTCGCAGAGTCGCCACCTACGCCTCCTATCGCGATATCACGGAACAAAAGCGCGCGGAGGAATTGAACTCGGCCCTCTACGCGATCGCAGCACGCGCGCATTCGGTAGAAAATCAGCAACAGTTCTTTGCCGCGATCCACAACATCGTCGGCCATCTCATGTATGCGCGGAACTTCTACATCGCGCTTCTCGATTTCGATCAGCAACTTCTGCATTTCCCTTACTTCGTCGATGAACAGGACGGAGCACCGGCATCCAAGCACCTGGGACGTGGCCTCACGGAACATGTCATCCGCACCGGTGAGCCTCTCCTGGCGACGCCCGGCGTCTTCGAAGAGCTTGTGCAGCGCGGAGAAGCGGAACTGATCGGCGCCGCCTCGCTCGACTGGCTCGGCGTTCCTCTCATGGGAAGTAACGGCTGTATTGGAGCCCTGGTCGTCCAGAGCTATAGCGAAAATGTCCGTTTCGGCGAACGCGATCGCGACATCCTGAAGTTTGTTTCTCAACAGATTGCGACTGCCATCGAACACAAGCGATATGAAGAAGCCTTACGGCGCTCTGAGGCGCGCTACCGCTCGCTGATCCTGAGCGCCGCTTACGGCATCTACCGGTGCACGTTAGCCGGGAAATTCCTGGATGTGAATCCGGCCCTCATTTCTATGCTGGGTTATGTCTCGGTGGAAGAAGTTCTGCAACTCGATCCACGGCGCGATGTCTTCTTCAATGCGCAAGAACTGGATCGCTTAACCGAGGAATACCGCCGCAATGGAAGCCTCAATGGCGTTGAGGTGCAGTGGAGGGCCAAAGATGGCCATGTGATCGTGGTGCGCTTGAGTGGGCGTCCTGTCAGTGGCGCGGACACGGTAGAAGAACTTGAGATCATCGCTGAGGACATCACCGAACGCCGCCAGTTGGAAGAACAGTTTCGCCAGGCACAGAAGATGGAAGCGGTCGGCAGACTCGCCGGTGGCGTGGCCCACGACTTCAACAATCTTCTGATGGTGATCAACGGCTATACCGAAGTGCTGCTGGAAGAATTGAAGTCGGGTAGTCCGATGTATCAGAAAGTACATTCCATTCAGCAGGCTTCCGATCGCGCCGCCACTCTGACCCGGCAACTGCTGGCATTCAGCCGCAAGCAACTTCTGGAACTGAAAGTAGTCGACGTCAATACCGTGATCGCCGACATGGAACGGTTATTGCGGCCGTTAATTGGCGAGAACATCACTCTTGCGACTCGGCTCGCACCCGATGCAGGCCGAACGCGCGCCGATGCCGGACAACTCGAACAGGTCATCATGAACCTGGTCGTCAATGCCAAAGATGCCATGCCCGATGGAGGCAGAATTACGATTCAAAGCTCGGAGGTCACGGTGCGCCCGAATTTCCGGGAGCATCGATTCATCCAGCCTGGCCGCTATGTCGTGATCTCGGTCGTCGATACCGGACTTGGCATGGACAAGGAAACTCAATCCCGCATTTTCGAACCTTTTTTCACCACCAAGGAAAAAGGCAAAGGCACCGGACTCGGGCTCTCGACCGTCTACGGAATCGTGAAGCAGAGCGGCGGCTACGTGTTTGCCCAAAGTGAAATCGGGACGGGGACAACGTTCTATATTTACTTGCCGCGAGTGGAAGACGCACCCGAGGCAATGAGTCCGGCCAAGGCGCAGGAGAACGAAAAGGGCGGCTGCGAAACCATCTTGCTGGTCGAGGACGAAGACTCGGTCCGCGAACTCGTGCGCGAAACGCTGGTGGCGCGTGGCTACCACGTGCTCGAGGCTGAAAACGGAGAAAGCGGCCTGCGCGTCGCCGAAATGCACCGCGATGAAATCGATATCCTGATCACCGACGTCATCATGCCCGGGATCGGTGGCCGTGAACTGGCGAAAAGGCTGCTCCAGATTCGGCCACGCCTGGCCGTACTCTACCTCTCCGGCTATACCGAAGACACGATCCTCCATCAGGGGGCGCTCGATCCAGGAACTGCATTCCTGCAGAAACCCTTTACCCTGCAAAACCTTGCCCGCAAGGTCCGGGAAGTCCTTCGGCTGGCATCAAACTGACGTTTTTAACCGCAGGGCTGCAACTATTCTCCGTCTTGAGACTCCAATCATTGGACCATTGGATACATCCAACATCCATGTGGGTCTGTTTCGCGTACTTTATAGTGAGAGTGGGGTCAGGCAATGCTTTTCAAAAAACCTTCCGATATAGCTTCCTCTGAAATCACGCCCAAAGATGTCTATTTGAACCGGCGCCGTTTCCTCACGGGCGCAGCCGTGGCTGGAGTCGCGACGGCGGCGGGCTTCGCATTTCGGGAACTTGGCTCGCCTTCAGTGGTGACGGAAGCCAACGCAAAGATTGACGGCGTAAAGAAAAGTTCGTTCAGCACCACCGAAGCGCAAACTCCGTTCAAGGATGTCAGCAGCTATAACAATTTTTATGAGTTCTCCACCGACAAGTATGAACCGGCGGGCATTGCCAAGAATTTCAAGACGCGTCCGTGGACGGTGACCATCGATGGCCTGGTCAAGAAGAAACTGCAACTCGACGTAGACGCGATCATAAAAATGGCCGCGCCCGAAGAACGAATCTACCGGCATCGCTGCGTAGAGGGGTGGTCGATCGTTGTTCCGTGGGTAGGATTCTCGCTGAGTGAGTTGATCAAAGTCGCAGATCCGCTAGGCAAAGCAAAATTTGTTGAGTTCACGACGCTCCTCGATCCCAAGCAGATGCCCGGCCAGCGCGTGCCGGTGCTCCAATGGCCCTACGTCGAAGGCCTGCGCATGGACGAAGCGATGCATCCGCTGGCATTGCTTTGCTTTGGAATGTATGGCGAGACTCTTCCCAACCAAAATGGAGCGCCTCTGCGCGTCGTGATTCCGTGGAAATACGGCTTCAAGAGCGCCAAGTCGATCGTGAGAATCCGTTTCACCGATCAGGAGCCGATGAACAGCTGGCAACTCTCGGCCTCGAACGAATACGGATTTTATTCGAATGTGAATCCAAATGTGGACCATCCCCGCTGGAGCCAGGCACGCGAGCGGCGCCTCGGCGAATTCACGAAGCGGCCCACGCTGATGTTCAACGGCTACGACCAGGTCGTGAGCCTCTATTCGGGAATGGATTTGAAGAAAAACTTTTAAGGGCAGAGGTGGCGAGGTCAGATTGCAGAGGTGAAGAGCTACGAGCGGCGAGCCAAATCGTCAGGTCGCTGGGGTTCGGTTCGCTCGCGGCTCGAAGCTCGAAGCCCGTAGCTCTTTACCTCTGCAATCCAACCTCTGGCCTCTGCAATCGCCTCTATGACCCGCTTGCGCATCACCAAGTTCCTGATCTTCCTATCGGCGCTGATCCCACTGGGACGGCTCGTCTGGAAGTTTCGTCATGACAGCCTCGGCGCAAATCCGGTGGAGGTCATCACGCACTCGACTGGCGATTGGACGCTGATCCTGATCATGGTCACGCTTTCGATCACTCCGCTCCGCAGGCTGACGAAACAGTACTGGCTGATCGGCGTCCGGCGCATGATCGGCCTGTTTGCGTTTTTCTACGGATGCCTCCACTTCACAACCTACCTGTGGCTCGACAAGTTTTTCGACTACCACGAGATGCTCAAGGACATCGTGAAGCGCCCGTTCATCACGGTGGGATTTCTTGCTTTCACGTGCATGATCCCGCTCGCGTTCACCTCGACCCAGGGTTGGATCCGGCGGCTCGGGAAAAACTGGCAGCGACTCCATCGCTTGATCTACATCACTGCGATCGCCGGTGTGGTTCACTACATCTGGCTGGTGAAAGCTGATCTGCGGAAGCCGTTACAGTATGCCGCGGTGTTAAGTGTTTTGATGCTCTACCGGATCGTGATTTGGCTGAACGAGGCGCGGAGAGCCTCATCCGCGGTACGCAGTCCCGCCCCCGAAGTAACCAAAGTGTAATGGGTAACCTCGTTTCCCCTCCTCGACGACAAAAACTTTACTTTAGAATTCGGGTTTGAAGCATCTTACGAATAGCAGGAGTACTCCTATGAATCCGTTTCCCAGCAGGACGAAGTGTGCCGCGCGCGCGGCGCTGGTAATTATGACAATTTCTGTCCTGTTTCTGGCAACGGGATGCGGCTCTGGTAACGGCAACTCGGGCGGAGGCGGAGGCGGCGGAAATGGCTCCGGCTTCAGCAAATCGAGTCTGAACGGGCAGTATGCGTTTACGTTAAAGGGTATCGGCACGCCCGACCTCCTGAATTCTTTCTTTTTTGTGGAAGGAGGAGTGTTCACGGCAGACGGCAACGGAAACATCACGTCTGGGACAGATGACGCAGTCATCAATTTCACCGCCTTCAGCGATCAAATTAGTGGCTCCTACTCGATTAACAGCGACGGAACGGGCAACGTTCTATTCAACTTTCCAGCCGGCGGCCAGTCCCTTTACCGCATCACTTTCAGTGACACGAGTCACTTCTACATGGAACAAGCCGATGGCAATGGAACCAGCGGTGGTTCAGGCGAAAAACAGGATGCTTCGGCTTTTGCGGCCGTGCCATCGGGCACTTTCGTGTATCAGACACATGATCTGGCACGTGCCAGTTCCACAGTCGGAGTTTTGAATCTCGCTTCAGGCCAGATTACGGGCACCGGAGACGCTCTGATCGGCGGCGGACTCGTGTCGCCTCTAACCGTTACCGGCAGCGTCGCGGCTCCCGGAAATACGACTGGCCGGGGATCGATGACCATCACAGATGACACCGGTTCGTCGAGCTATCAATACTACGTCGTGAACTCCAGGAAAATCCGGTTCCTCAACACATCAGCGGCATCGTCGTTGGCGATTGGACAGGCCGAAGCGCAAACCGGTGGACCGTTCACGGACGCGTCTCTCACTGGCACTTACGTCTTTGGCAGTTCCGGGGACACACTGAACGTCGCAGGTATTCACTCGGTAGGACTCTTCACCAACGATGGCGCCGGGCACGTTACAGCGGGGACCTTCGACTCGGTGCAGGACGGGAATCCAACGACCGCTATTTCTCTCAACGCAGGAAGCACATACGCAGTGAATAACATAGGGCGAGTTGACTCGCTGCTCAATCTATCGACCGGAATCACGAATGAAAAAGTGATGTATCTGGTAAGTCCGACGCGCGCTTATTTTCTGGTGAACGATCCGGTCAACGTGGAAGATGGAACTCTGGACAAGCAGACAGGGTCGGCATTCACGAATACCAGCATGAAGGGACAGTACGCGTTCGTGATGGATGGATTCGATGCCAACCAGCAGTTGCCTTATCGAGATCGCGTGGGTACATGGACTCCGGACGGAGCGGGCACAGTTAAAACCAGCTACGTGGCCAGCGGGTATCTCCCCAGTGTTCCCCCGGTGGGTACCGCAACGAGTAACAACCTATCGGGCACTTACGCCGTCGATGCCAGCGGCATCGCTATTGCCAGCGTAAATGATCTTTCCAACAACTTGATCTTCTACATGGTATCCGCCAATTCTGGATACATGCTGCAGGCAGACACAAATGTTGATATCGGCGGCGCGTTCACGATACAGCCGCCACAGTAGCCAGGTGCCCCGTCCAAGCTAGCCTTGGGCGGGATTCTTCTCAAAGTCCGCTGTTCGTTGCCACAAAAAAGTCCCCGCCCAAGCTAAGCTTGGACGGGGCACCCTCTTCGGTTTTCCTAATCACTAGCCACTGCTTCTAAGCCATGGCTTCGGCGGCGACCTTCTCCGTCACGAACGCTTCGATCACGTCTCCGACTTTGATGTCGCCGAAGTTCGCGATCGAGATGCCGCATTCCATGCCATTGGTGACTTGGGAAGCGTCGTCCTTGAAGCGGCGCAGCGATGAGACTTTGCCGGTGAACACGACCGTATCGTCGCGCAGCAGTCGCACTTGCGAGTCGCGGCGGATGATGCCATCGGCCACGCGGCAACCGGCAATCATGCCCACCTTCGGGATGCGGAAGGTTTCGAGCACTTCGGCGCGTCCCTGATAGGTTTCCTTGATGGTCGGTTCGAGCAGGCCGGTCATGGCGCGCTTGATCTCATCCTGCAGTTCGTAAATGATCGAGTGCAGGCGAATATCGACTTTGTCCTGCTCGGCCAGTTCGGCGGCCTTGCGTTCCGGACGCACGTTGAAGCCGATGATGATGGCATTCGACGCCGAGGCCAGCAGCACGTCGCCTTCGTTGATCGCGCCGACTCCTGCACGGAGAAGTTTCAAACGCACTTTGTCGTTCGAAAGTTTTCCCAGAAGATCGGAAAGCACTTCGATCGAGCCGCCCACGTCACCCTTCAGGATGATGTTCAATTCCTTCATCCCAGCGGTACGCAGCTGCTCGGACAGGCCTTCGAGCGACACGCGAGAACTCTTGGCCAGCGTGGCTTCGCGGGCTTTTTGTCCGCGGTAGTCGGAGATGTCGCGCGCCTTCTCGCGATCACCCACCACCACGAATTGATCGCCCGCCTGCGGCAGACCTTCCAGTCCAATGATTTCAACCGGCGTCGACGGCGGAGCTTCCTGCATCGAGGCTCCCCGATCGTCAAACATGGCGCGAACTTTTCCGAACACGTTGCCGACGACAAAGTTATCGCCGGTCTTCAGCGTACCGTTCTGCACCAGGATGGTGCCGACCGGGCCACGTCCGCGATCGAGTTTCGCTTCCAGCACAACGCCGCTGGCCGCGCGTCCCGGAACCGCTCTCAGTTCCTGCAGGTCTGCCGTCAGGCAGATCATTTCCATGAGCAGGTTGAGATTGGTTTTCTTCTTCGCCGAAACGTCGACAAATACCGTCGTTCCTCCCCATTCTTCGGGGAGCAACCCGCGATCGCCCAGTTGTTTCTTGACGCGATCGGGCAAGGCTTCGGGCTTATCAATTTTATTGACGGCGACGATAATCGGAACTTCCGCCGCGTGCGCGTGATCAATCGCTTCGAGCGTCTGCGGCATTACACCGTCGTCCGCAGCGACCACGAGCAC